>NC_010602.1:1937500-2277500 GCF_000017685.1 Leptospira biflexa serovar Patoc strain 'Patoc 1 (Paris)' | reverse complement strand
AAACGTATCAAGACTTATGTTCTTTTTCATTTCTTCGTAAGAGACATTATTTTTATAGCATTCAAATATATAATGTATAGAATCTTTCAATTTTTTATTCGATTTAATTTTTTCTTTTAGATTAGCTTTTGTATTATTTGTGTTTTTCGGTTTTGTTTTTTCTTCTGTCTTTTCTTTCTCTATGGAATTTGAAATTTGAATTTCTAATTGTTTTTTTAATTGTTCAATTACTCTTTCTTTTTCAACTAGGAGGTTCGTTGTAATCTCTTGGGATTTTTGCAGTTCCATCCTAACTTTAACTGACTCCTCTATAGTTAATAATTCATTTCGTTCGGCACGATTTCGAATTTTCTTTTTTAAAATATCGAATTTTAGCCAAAGCCAGTATGCTAAAATTGAAAGTATCGGATAGATTAATAGAACAGCTATTGTAGAAATCAGTGGATAGTAATATAAGTTTGATGGTTCGGAATGAAAAATTTCTATATATTCTAATCTATCTTCATAATCTGAATAATTACCATGGCCAAATAATATATATATTATTTTCCAATTCCAAGTCAACCATGAAAGGAGAAGAGATCCAAATAGTGGACTTACACTCCTTTCTGCGATTACCGAATTTATTGAATTTTTTATTTCATCTAAAATATTCATTGTCTCATCTTTTTTATAAATTTAATAATGACGCATAACGAACTAGGCTAAACGACGTTCCTCGTAGCTGAGCCTACGGAGTAGGCGTTAGCGTCGGCACGTATTCTTGCGTAGCAAGAATCGTGACGGAGAGGAATGTGCCGCAGGCCAAGCAAGGGCGTAGACCCGAAGCGCAGTGTTTAGCCGATGTTATGCGACGTTTTCAAGATTCTAACATATTATTTTAAAATTAAATAATGTAAATTTAATTCAATTTGCTATAAATGGGAACTTGAGACAATATTGCAGAATTTTTTATTGGGATTGTCTTCACATTCTAGGATAGATTTATTAAGCTTTTCCTGAATAGAAATAAGTTCAGAAATTCTGTCTTTTATGATAAGTAATTTGTTTTCTAGTTTAATTTGAACTTCTTTGCATTTGGAATCCGAGTCATATAAATTTAAAAAACTTCTAATTTCAAAAAGTGTAAATCCAGAATTTTTAAGAGAATTGATCAATTCGACTACGCGTATATCTTTTTTAGAGTAAACTCGATAATTATTCTCCTTTCTAGACCCTTTCAAAAGTCCTTCTTTTTCATAGTATCGAATGGATTCCTTTGATATTTTGCAAATTCTTGAAAACTCTCCGATATGCATAAAATTACCTTTTTTTGAGAATAATAAAAAAATGTAAGCCTTCTAGTAAACTAGAATGTTGTCACATATATATAGCAAGGAAAATATATTCGGGAGAATTGCCATGTACAAGATATTTAACGATTTTAGGATTCAAGTGAGTGCTGGTTTTTTATTAGCGATATCTTCTTCATTATGCTGTGTTTCTCCTATTGTTGGAGTAATTGGAGGATTCTCTGGAATTGCTTCGACTTTCTCATGGTTAGAACCTTATCGATCATTTTTGATAATACTATCTATGGTAATATTTAGTTTACTATGGTATAATCTTATTACTAAATCCAAAAAATCTGATTTGGATTGTGATTGCGAAAGAAGTATCTTCAATCGTTTTTTTTACAGTAAAATATACTTAACTTTTGTCACGATTCTCAGTTTGTTTTTATTTCTATTTCCAAATTATAGTTCAATTTTGAAATCAGTAAATGAAGTAAAAGGAAAATTAGAAAGTGAACACTTGGTAGTTGCCGAATTTGTGATATCAGGTATGACATGCGTTGGTTGCGAATATAGTGTGAATACTGCTTTAGTGGAATTAACTGGAGTTTTAAAAGTAACTTCGGATTATAAGAAGGGAGTTACACAAATAGTATATGATAAAAGAAAAGTCGGTATTCAAGAATTTAAGGATATTATACAGAATAAAGTTGGATATAAAGTAATAAATATAAAAGGTGAACGAAAATGGAAATAATTACATTATCAACTATAACTTGTCCAGAGTGCGGGTTTAGAAAGAAAGAAGAGATGCCTATAAATGCATGCCAACATTTTTATACATGTGATAGTTGTTTGTATTACATGAAGCCTAAGAATGGCGATTGCTGTGTATTTTGTTCTTTTGGAACAGTGAAATGTCCTCCGAAACAAATTGAAGGATGTTGTTAATTCCTTAAATAATTAATTTAAAATTTGACTTTGAAAATGTCGCATAACGAACTAGACTTACCGAAGTTCCCCGACCCTGAGTCCCGACGGGACGTTAGGGACTGGCATGTAGCTTGCGAACGCAAGGCGAATGCCAGAAGGGGAATTTGCCGCAGGCCGAGCGAGGCCTAGAGCCGAAGCGTAGCGGTAAGTCGCTGTTATGCGCTGTTTTTTTTGTTACAATGATCTTCTTGATAGTTTTCGTAAATTTCGTCAGCTTCTTTATTTTTAATATATGCTATATAAGGTAAACTAACTAGAGGAAATAATCCATCGACTCCAGTAGCAAATGCCAAAAAAAGTGAAAGATAAGTAATTCCAGTAGAAATTCTCCATTGGCTACCTTGGATTTCTTTTATCTTGTTTCTCGTTTCGAAAAAGTAAGCTAAACATTCAGGCGATTCATTTTTGGGTAAATCTGGAATGGTAACACATGAATAAAGAATTAGTATTGATAGAGATGTAATGAAATTTCTGAAATACATTTTTCTATGACCTTTAAGTTTCTTATTTCAATAAATTCTTCGAAAATGGAAGTTCTGGTTAATCCATAGAAGTAGGTATTAATACTGTCACTTATCGCAAATTTGTCATGAAATATAAGGTATTCATTTTTATAAATTGAATATTCTGTATTAATTGTATAAGAAATTTCTCTAAAATGAATAGGCCAGAAAATTGTTACAGGATATATTATTGGTAAACTCCACCAATAATTTCTTTTTTCTGTAAGAATTGGTTGGATTTTGATATCTAGAAAATAGGAATCCTGGTTTTCATTCTTATTTTCATTAATAACATATTTATTTTGCAAAGGAATATCCTTTTTAAGGAATGAAATAAATATGTATCTCCATGCACTTTCAATTTCAGCTAGGTCATTATTAAGTATTTTGAACTCTCTGATGTTGATAATATTCTTATTATTTGAGTCTAGGTTATCGTTTATTAACGACGGGCTAGGCAATTGCCTTATATCAACATTGCAGCTTGTTGAAGTCAAAGTTATAAGACAAATGGTTATGAATTTTTTCATAATATTGTTTTGAATTAAAAAAAATAGCGTATAACGAACTAGACTAACCGACGTAGGCTGGCCCTGAGTCCCTGAAAGGGACGTTAGGGATTGGCACGACGCTTGCGAAGGCAAGAGGAGTGACAAAAGCCTATGTGTCGGAGACCGAACGAGGGCGTAGTCCCGAAGTGAAGCGGTTAGTCGCTGTTATACGACGTGCTTACGCTTTATGCAACAACTCTATATCCGAAATATTTTTTCCAAAATTCAGAGTCTTTTATTGAATAGTCAAAGAGATCATCGGAATCATGTTCACCAAATTCCCTAGTGTATTCAATCAGGTATTCTTCCAGAACCTCTAACTTTTCGATGATTTTTTTATTTCGTTTATTTTCTTGATTTAGTTCATACCAAGAATTTTTATCCCTAGAAAATACAAGGTTTGCTTGAATTAGTTCGTCAAAAAATTTTCCCGCAAATTTATTATATTCCTCTTTCTCATTTATGGAATTTAGAAATAGAAATCTTGCAAACTGAATAGATGAGCCAGGAGTAGTTGAAATTAGAATTTTTATATCTTCTATTTCTGCCTTGATATTTTCCCAAGCTGTAACATTGTCACCAGTAATAGAAGCATCTGGATTAGGTCTATTGCCCAACAACTTTATTTGCTCTTGGAGTTTTTTGTTATATTCTTTTAGTTGAATGTTTTCTGCTTCGGACTCTTTTAATAATTTATATTCTTGAAGGCTAATCGTTTTGGTATCTTGAGCAGATATGGAAAGATTTCCGAGCTGATAAATCGAAACTCGTCCTAGTCCTTTTAATTCTGGCTTTCCTGCAAATTTCCAGATATCTTTATGATCAAATTTCAAATATTGATATTCTGAAGTTAAAATTGAACTAGGAGTACAGTATTTCGAAATACGTGCACACCTATCTACAGGTAATCCCTGCGGATCAGGTGTTTCATGTCCAACATATTTAATAAAACAAACTTTGCCAGAATCTAATGCGATCTTAATTTTAGTTGGAAATCCTGTCAATTGTTCAAGAGAATTTTCAATATCACTGAGACGCATTGCAAAATTTAAGGCATCGTTATTTTGTTCTGCGCGAGTAAACGAAATCATTACTTCGTCACCAATAACTTTAACTACTTTTCCTCCTAATCCATTAGCATACTCAGAAATTACATCGACAAAGATTTTTAGTCTAAGGATCCAATCTGATTCATTATGGCTTTGCTTAAACGATGTAGAATCAACAAGATCCACAAACATAATTACACATTCAGAAAAGCTTTCAGAAATATCTTTTTTTGTTTCATTAAGACCTGACTGTAGTTCGCTAATACCAATTTGAGTCTTTTCTAATACTTTCAAATGTTCATTAACTACTGTAGGTTCGTTATCTTTTAAAACTCGTTTGTTCATTATAGTCCTTTTATTCTTTGCTAACTTAACTTATCTAAGCATGTCGTATAACGAACTAGACTTACCGAAGTTGTCCGACCCTGAGTCCCGAAGGGACGTTAGGGACTGGCATGTAGCTTGCGAACGCAAGGCGAATGCCAGGAGGACAATTTGCCGAAGGCCGAGCGAGGGCTTGTCCCGAAGCGTAGCGGTAAGTCGCTGTTATGCGTCGTGATTATTATTTATAATATATAAACTTTTCTAAGATATCATTAAATTTTAAATATCCAAAAAAGATTCCAGTAATAGCTCCGCCAATGCAGAGAGATAGGATCTCTTTTTGGTTAGCTACTAAACAAATGATAGAAATAGATATTAACCAAATGATAAAATACATTTTAGGATTTACAAGTATAGTTATTATTGGGGGAAGCCATTGAAGTCTATTTTTGAAAAATATAGTAAATGTATCGAGAGAAAAGTAAGCAGAATAAAAGGCAATTAAACTAGATACAGCTGGAAGGTTTCCCGATAAGGATTGAATTTCAATTTGCCTGGAAATAAAAAAGAATCCGAGGTACTGAGACAAAAATATCATCGCAATAAATTCTACTGGTTTAAAAATTTTTCTTAATAAGTAAGTAAATGTTAGAAAAAAGAAAGATGTATATATTAGATTTAGAAAGCTCGTATGATAGAAAAAGCCTTTTAATGGTAAATACCTATAACTCCTACGATTTCCTCCGCTTCTGCTTATCAAAGATTGGAAAGAATCGATAGGATTTTGAGAGTTTAGTAGAAATATAAGCGAGGTCGCTATAATCAAAATAGAAGCAATAGTTATGATATTGTAAATATTGAAAGAACTGGATTTGATGAGAATTTTTCGATTGCTATCATTTCTTTTTGTTTGAATGCTTTTAATAAGTTCTTTCTCAAAATTTTGATTCAATTCAAATTTTTTATTAGAATTGAGACTTGGGTCGAGGTAGCCTCCGATTTTCTCTTTTAAAGTTAAGAAATATTTTTCTTCATAATCAAGCCATAGACATTCACAGTTGTTGCAGTAATCTAAAATTAGATTATTTTCATTGAAAGGGTAAGAAAACTGAAGAAATGGCTTATTACAATTACTACATTTAAGATTAAGTCTATTCGCAGTATTATTTTTAATTTCATCGATTTTTAAGTATAATGAATTGAATTTAATTCTATCTAATTGTTTTGTATTTATAAAAATTCCATCGCAACTCATACAATGGTAAGTTTTCATTTCTGAATTTTTTAATAAGTGTAAATTATTTAGGCATCGTGGGCATTTCATATTATATCCATTCTAATCATGACGCATAACGAACTAGACTTACCGAAGTTGTCCGACCCTGAGTCCCGGAACGGGACGTTAGGGACTGGCACGTAGCTTGCGAAAGCAAGGCGAGTGACAGGAGGACAATTTGCCGGAGGCCGAGCGAGGCCTTGTGCCGAAGCGTAGCGGTAAGTCGCTGTTATGCGTAGTAGTTGGTGTTAAGGTTTTTGCCAAACTAAAAATCTATAGCCGCCATCAAAATAGTTTTCTTCTAGAATTCGTCCGAATTTACTATTCCAAGTTCCATTCTTTAAATCATTTTCAAGTTTTTTTTGAATTTGGTTTAATGTATTTGTTTCTAAACTAACAAGTGGTGAAATTCCAGATATGAAATTTTGATCAAGATAGAGTGAAGGGTTTTTCCACCCGGAAGCAAAGAAGTTATCCACAAGATTATCTGGAAGAGGATAATCAATTATTTCAACATGTGTATTCGCAGTGGATTCAATGAGGGATCTAAAATTTTCAATATTAATGTAATTGGAAATAGCTTTTTCAAAAACAATTTTAAAGTAATCATATAGCCAAGATTTTTTGCTAACAACGGAAGGATCAGCAGTAAAAATGACGGCAAAATGTTTAGATTTTAACGTTCGATTTATTTCCGAAATGGCTAATTGAAGATTATTGAAATGATGGGAAGCGAGAACAGAAAAAACACCATCAAATGAATTATTTTGAATGTCGATGTGTTCAGCAGTTCCTTTTATCCATTTAATGTTATTGTTTTCTAAAGCTTGAGCAATCATAACCTCTGAAGGCTCAAGTGCAGTAACATCATATCCCTTTGAATAGAAGAATTTTGAATAGTTTCCGGTTCCAGCCCCGACATCCAATAACTTAAGGTTATTTTCGTTTAGGTGTAGGCTTTTTTCGATAATAGAAGCAATTCTGGGATCAGCGTTTCTTGTTTTATTATAATTAAAACCGATTTTATCGTAAGTTTCCATGTTTTATATAGAGTTCCAACTATTACGCATAACGAACTAGACTTACCGAAGTTCCCCGACCCTGAGTCCCAACGGGACGTTAGGGACTGGCATGTAGCTTGCGAACGCAAGGCGAATGCCAGAAGGGGAATTTGGCGCAGCCCGAGCGAGGGCTTGTCCCGAAGCGTAGCGGTAAGGCGCTGTTATGCGCAGCTATTATATTTTGATTAATTTGATAATTGTTAAAAAAAATACAATCACTCCCATTAATATAATATGGAATATGAAGTAATTTCTTTTAGGTTCTAATTTACTATGTGCAAATTGTATAACTTGGAAGATTACTAAAACAAAAAGTGTAAAGTTCCAAAAGTAGATTTCTTCAAGATTTTCTTTCTTGATTATTAATGTTGCATTCCAGATAGAATTGGCTAAAAAAGCTCCTGGCATTTCAAGCCAAATTATTTTTAATTGTTTTTCATACGACGTTGATCCATCTTCATTTAATATGACTTTTTTGCTTTTTTCTTCTTTTTCTAAAACTGCACTTAGTATAGGTAAGGCCATTGGTATAATGAAGGCCAATAGAAAATTTTGAAACAAAATCATACAATAGTTCATTTGGATACGAATCTTTCTATTGATTTCTCTCTAAATTCAATTATTTTATTCCAAGTTCCTTTAGCAGGGATGTTAATTTTTCGGATATCGGGGATATCAAAAGGTACAAAGAATGAATTTTTATTCTCAACCAATGCAGTTTTTATTTTAAAAATTAATCCGTGTTCAAATAATATTTCAAGATCCTCACCATTATTTTCAATGATATCGTTATGAATTACATATAATGTAGGTTGTCCGCCAGTATGGCCAGTTTTTTCGAAACACATAAAATCATTTAACGCTTTATTCGGATATTGGTAATTATTCAATCTTTGTTGTCTGTATTTTGGGTCTTTTTCATTTAATATTTCAATCAAGATATTTAAGTGAAGAAATACAGAGATTACTGCGAATGAACGGTACATATTTGAAATAGGCGTTGAATCATAGGGTATTTTAATTTTGTATAAGTAGTCTCTTAATTGAGGTGCTGATGCGGAACTTATTGTTTTCGGGTCATGTGATTCAATCAACTCTATTAGAGAAACTATATTATCACTAATGTTTACTCCTCTTGATCCAGAAAAGTTTCCTTTTTTATTGTCGAATTCCAATAAACAACGTATTTCAGTAAATTTATCTTCTTTTGCGATTATCTCTATTTTCATATATTCTCCTTTATAATTATAATAGTTGCGCATAACGAACTAGGCTAACCGACGTAGGCTGACCCTGAGTCCCTGAAGGGACGTTAGGGGCTGGCACGTAGTTTGCAACTGCAAACGAGTGACAGAAAGCCTATGTGCCGCAGGCCGAGCGAGGGCGAAGACCCGAAGCGAAGTGGTTAGCCGATGTTAATTGCAGTGTCCAATAATAGTAACCAGTGTAAGTAAGAAAGTAAGAAGACCAAAACAATCCGAGCGTCTCTTCTCTTAAAATCATTCATTTCGCTGGAAAAGTAAATTAAACTTACTTAAACAGAACTGTGCTCTAATAATTGTACCAAATAGAAATTTGAGAAAGACAATAATGAAATGAAGCGCTTTCTTTTCTTATCTTCTCTTCAAATGAAACTCTTTTGTCTTTCTCTTCTCTTTCTTAAAAACGCGAAAAGAAAGAAACAGCGAAAATTACATTAAAAAGATTCTCTTAAAACCTTTTTGGACATTGCAATTAACGAACTAGTGGAGACGACGTTTCCCGACCCTGAGTCCCGACGGGACGTTAGGGACTGGCACGGAGTTTGCGGATGCAAACGAGTGACAGAAGGGAAATGTGGCGTAGCCCAAGCGAGGCCTTGTGCCGAAGCGCAGCGTTTCCATGCTGTTATACGAAGTGCCAAGTTGTTTTAGTATAATTATATTTTTGACAGTTTTGAATTGAAATAATATTATTTCAAGTTACTTATTTACTATAAGAATACGTGCGAGATGAACACTTTATTCGTTCACCGAAAATACTTGTTTCATCAAAAGTGATTTGGGTTTCCTTTGTTTGCTGAGGAGAAAGGAATAGTAATTCCGATTTAGTCCACATTTGATTTCCTTGTTGAACTTTTGATTCGACTACAACATTTCCTTCTCCTCCCAAGTTTCTAATACTTGTAATAACTCTTGTGCTATACTCTAAATTACTTAAATTCGAAGAGTGGTCATCGCATCTTACACTTACAATTTCTGGTTCAGGTAAAGTAACTTTATCTGTAAATCCTTTTAAATACGCATCATTGTCTAAGATGATGTAGGTAGCTAAGGCTATTAAAACTAAAATGATTACATTTCTTAGAAAGAAGTAAAAACTTGAGTAAAAGTTTAGAATTACTTCAAAAGCAAATAGAAATATTTGCATAAAGGCAGATAGTATTTCGTGTTGTTTGAGAAATTTTTTAAAATTTTCCATAATAATTTAAATATAAATAGGTTCTCCGATGAGGAACCAAGCTTTTGTAATGAAGTTATTTTCAATTTCATAAATGGCTAGAACATCTAGTATAGCTTTTCCTTCCGGTAAATTCCTTGTAACTATTTCAAAATCTACAATTTTTTCGGAATAAGCTTTTCTTGAAATAAGCTCCGCAGATAGGTCTGGCTCCTGGAACCGCATTAGATGTCTTTCCTTTATTTCCTGTATTCCGTTTGCGATTAAAGTATTTGGATGAAGGTAAATTTTGGCATTTTGATCCCAGTATGTGAGGAATTTTTCAATATCTTTGTTATTATATGCTATTAACTGATTTTCTATTATTTCAATTCTATCTGCTTTGTTCATATTTATTTGTTAAAGTATTGATGTTTTGGCATTTCGTATAACGAACTAGACTTACCGAAGTTGTCCGACCCTGAGTCCCGTGGAACGGGACGTTAGGGACTGGCGCGTAGTTTGCGGATGCAAACGAGTGACAGGAGGACAATTTGCCGTAGGCCGAGCGAGGCCTCGTGCCGAAGCGTAGCGGTAAGTCGCTGTTATACGCAGTAATTTCATTAATAGTATCAAAGTGCAAAACCCGCTGAAAGATAAAATTGTTGATATAACGAATTTTTCAAAGATGTATCATTAAGAATGTTATTTAAGTAAAAATTTTCTAGCATATAAGGTAAGTTATTAACATAGTAATCAGGATTGTAAGTAAAATGTTGATTAACTTTTCCAGCTTCAATATAGCCACGTTGATATTCGAATGCAATTAAAATGGAAGAACTTAATTCATGCCTAAATCCAATTCCAATTGAACTGAAGGTTCTATCGTCAAAAATAGTTTTCATTGAAAATGGTTGTGGAGTTATATTATTAGCTCGAATAATTGCTAAATTATTTCTTTCGACAGAAAAGCCTTTTTCGATTCCAATATTGAAACTTGTATACACAAATTTCCAAATAAAATATTGAAGATTTAATGTAAAAGTTTCAGAATTTTTCGAAGTAGAAAATTGATAAATTCTACTGGTAAAATAAGAACTAGATGGAAAAGACTCTAGACTTTTATCCCCATTTTTACCAATTCCATAAGTTACTCCAAGATAGAGATTATTAGTTAATCCATATAGAAATTGTAAGTTAACAGAACTGTCTAATTCTCTGGATGGTTTTTCAAAAGTAGTATTAATAATCCAAGGGGATATTAGGAAGTGATATTTTTTTCTCTCAACATCATTTGGAAGAAGCGGCGAGGAAAATATAAGTAAAATAGGTATAGTCAATATTCTGATTTTTTTAATCATTTTTTTTTTGAAATTATTGCGTATAACGAACTAGACTTACCGAAGTTCCCTGGCCCTGAGTCCCGAAGGGACGTTAGGGACTGGCACGTAGTTTGCGGATGCAAACGAGTGACAGAAAGGGAATTTGCCGGAGGCCGAGCGAGGCCTTGTGCCGAAGCGTAGCGGTAAGTTGCTGTTATGCGAAGTTTTTTTATATTGTTCTTGGTTTTGATAATAAAGCTATTTAGGAATTTGGAATGCAAGAACTCTGATTTTCGTATACTTTCAAATCTAAAAAAAGTGGTTTTCCATCTTGCACTTGGTCTTGTTGAGAATCTTTATATTCAGATTTTGTTTTTAGTTTAATAGATTCTAAACAATTATTGATGTCGTCTAAATTCAAATTATCTAAATAATTTTTGTTTAATACCAAAGGTGTTCTGTTATTTGCAAGATGATTTGCATTATTTAGTTTGAGATTATTTAAAAGTATCTCTGGATCTGACTTTGTAAACACTATTAATATATCAGTAGAATTTTCAAGCGATTTGTTTTCATACTTGAATGTATTTAAAATAATGCTACCATTGAAATTTTCTTCTACAACAGTTTTTTTGACAAAATAGCGAACTGCAAAATTATAAATGTCAGATTCATTTTTTAAATTTTTTTTTAATTTTCTCTTGGTTAAAGTTAGTATTCCGTATTTATTTGATAGATTGTCATCATTCTTTATTCTATATCTATTATATAATTCTTCATTCCTCAGGCTTCGATAATAATAGATGAAGACCGTATCATCCCAATATTTTTCTCGAATAGATGAAAGGAAACAATTTAAGCTTATTGTCGCTATTATAAATAAACTAATATTTTTATTGTTCATTTTTTTTATTGAGAAACCAGCAGCGTAACTGCCTATTATATATTGTATAATACAAATTTTGGGAAATAAAATCTGGAATAGCATTTGGATATTTTTCTAAAAATTCTGTCTCAATTTCTTTTTTTATCATTAAAATGCATTCTTGCCTTTCCGTTTCATTATAGGTTTCAAAAAAAACACGCTCCATTATCTTCTCGTTTAATCTCGAATCAAATTTGTATTCTATTTTTTGTAGTCTTTCTTTAAAATTAAGTGTTTCAAGTTTTGAGAATGCCACAAGAAAATCAAAAGTAGCATAGCTTGAGTCTATTTTGGTTTTGAATATATCAATTATAAATGCACTTTTGTAATTTTGCTCGCTTCCGAATTTCCTAATTTGAGCTTTTCCTATTAATTCAATCAGGAATCCTCCGGCTTCGTCAATTTTTGTGTCTTCTTTGTATGCACTTGACAATAAGAAGTAATCGATAGAATTACTTTCGTTTTTATTCAAGTTAAATTTTTTAATAAGTTCAAGATTTGATAATTCACGAATTGAAAATAGAAAAACTAGATCCTCTTGGTATATTTCTCGGATAGGTATGGTACATCTGAATATATTCGAAAAGATAAAGAATAGGATTATAAATTTATATTTTGTTATATTTTTCATTTTCATTTTTTTTTAAAACATTTCGCATAACGAACTAGACTAACCGACGTAGGCTGGCCCTGAGTCCCGGAAACGGGACGTTAGGGACTGGAACGACACTTGCGAAGGCAAGGGGAGTGCCAGAAGCCTATGTGGCGCAGCCCAAGCGAGGGCTCGTCCCGAAGCGAAGCGGTTAGTTGCTGTTATACGCTGTGCTATTTCAAATCGGATAATTCTTCCTTTAATTTTGAATCAAAGATAAAACAATTCGCCATAAGAGTAGTTTCACCTTTAAATTTGACAACATTAAATTTAAGAATTTTTCCACTAATCAATGGAACATTAATTTCACAACAACCATCGTAAGTATATGGACCTTTTGCATATTCATGTGGATCCTGGCTAGGTGTGAAGTCAGTTTCTTCTTCTGGAGGAAAATAATAATCCAAAGTTACAGTATCTTTTGTGAATATATAATAATAATTAAGCTGTTTTTCATCTTCAGGATATTGTTTCCACTTACCTAGAATATTGAAAGGAGATTTGTTAAGAACATATTTTAATTTATAAAAGTCGCTTTCTGGAGTTAAGGAAGTATCCCATAAATAACCTCCGTATGCATAGCCGGTAATTCCATCAAGAGTTTGTATTTTATAGAAAGGGAACTCTAAATCATCAATTTTAATGATGTTTTCCTCCTCTGATATAAATTTGACTAGATCACATTTATTCAGATATCCAATTTGTTTTCCAGAAAGATCCGGTTTGTCTCTTATAATTAATTTTGAAGCGATGTTTTTTTTATATTCAGAATATTCATTTTTACTTTCTTCTTTATCCTTACTAATAGTTGAGTTATGATTGGGTTTTTTACAGAAAAGTATTGTAGTTAGAGTAAAGAAAATAATTAAATATTTCTTATTCATAGTATGTATCCATTTTTATTGTTTATATTTATAGCATAGCGTATAACGAACTAGACTTACCGAAGTTCCCTGACCCTGAGTCCCAACGGGACGTTAGGGACTGGCATGGAGCTTGCGAACGCAAGGCGAATGCCAGAAGGGGAATTTGCCGCAGGCCGAGCGAGGCCTTGTGCCGAAGCGTAGCGGTAAGTCGCTGTTATACGCAGTTTTTGATTTTAAATTAATATATCTGAAATATCGTTGTTTCCTTTTTTGATTTTAAATCCTTTTTCTACTTTAGTAAATTCATAAATATCTAATATGCTTAATATATCCATCCATTAAAAAGAAAAAGTATCCTAGGTTTATCTCGGCATTTACATCTTTCTCCGCTTCATTAAATATATTTAATGAGTTTATAATTATAATTAAATCCGTGATTGTAATGAGTTCTTTCTTTGAAAATTTATCGATTTCGATTAGCACATTTTTCAAAGTATAATTTTTGTTATAATTAATTAAATTTAATATTATGTTTTTATGGTCTGCCTTTATGATATGTACGGGTTCTTTTCTTTCTTCGGAGGTCTTCTTGTAAATATCGTTTATTAAATCCCGTGTTATATCCCCAAAGTCTTTCTTTACTCCAGAAAATTTTATTTCAAGATCTGAGTTTAGGTTATCAGAAACTTTTTCAAAACTGCTCATTGCATCTTTTATTTTTGTAGAAATTTCAGACAAATTTTTAGAAGCGCTATTGATTTGTTCTATAGCAGTGCTTGAGTGGAAATTCTGAAAGAATGTATAAATAATAGCTAATACGGAAAGTATTATCGAAACAACAGAGGAAAGGAATCCAATCGCTTCAAAAACTTTTTGATTTTGATAGAAATTACGTGTGAATATTACTAGATTTACCATGACTAGAAAGATTATTATATATGTTAAATCTTTTTTGCTAATGATTTGTTTCATTTTGTATCCTTTTCAAAAATTGCGTATAACGAACTAGACTTAACGACGTTCCTCGACCCTGAGTCCAGAACGGGACGTTAGGGACTGGCACGTAGCTTGCGTATGCAAGCGAGTGACAGAAGAGGAATGTGGCGTAGCCCGAGCGAGGGCTTGTCCCGAAGCGTAGCGTTAAGTCGCTGTTATGCGCTGGCTGGAATTAATTCATTACATATCAATTCATTAAAGTTATCAATTTCATTTTGAGTTAAGCAAGTATTAACCCATTGATTTACTAAGATCTCCCAAACATGGGACTTGCTTTTTTTTAGTTTATTTCCAACGAATTCATTCCAATCATGATGATTTGGTAAGAGAATTGCCTCATCTAATATTGAGTATAGAATTCCTGGACCAACATTGAATCTATTTTCCAATTCATTCCAATTGTTGGATTTTAAATCTTTATAGATTTGTCGTTCTGGGGCTAAGTTACCCGGAAGTTTAATACATCCATTTGAAGTAGGTTTATCCGCATCTAATACTGATAAGGACATATATGGGAGCCGTCCTTCTACTTTTAATGTTCCTAAAATTTCTACAACATTACTAGGACCAACTGGTTTAGCTAATACTCTCCGTAAAATAGTTGATGAATTGTCATGTTTTTTTATTATCTCGTAAACTATAGTAGCAGCTTCCATGTCTTCTGTAAAAATATATAGATCTGGGTGATCGTTTTCATCCATTTGGGATAAAGCAAAGTTAACTGAAATTCCTGGAATAATTTCTTTTCTATTTTGCGAATCTAATACTAGCAACCTTCCTTCTGCTGGTATTTCGGCGAGTATGTAAGGACTATGTGTCGTTACGATAATTTGAAGTCTTTTAGTTCTCGTTAATTTTATTAATAATTCTATCAATCTACGCTGTGCTTTCGGATGTAATGAGGCTTCTACTTCATCAATTAAAACTAATGAATTATTTGGAATGGTATCTAATACTTTTATTAAATCCAGTGTAGCATCTTCGCCGGCGCCTTGGTGGAATTGTGAAACCTCTCCATATTGTCTTGCCAATATACCAACTTCTCTAGTATCGTCTTGATTAGTTTTGCTAAATCGGGCATTGGTATAATTACGGTTTAAAATGTATGAAAGATGGCTTCTATATTCATCCGATATTTGACTGGAACTAATTTCTGTTAAAGCTGTATTTATTAATCGAGTATATCCCCTTGTGGAATCTAGAGGTAGTACTCGAGATACATCCAAAATAATAACATTTCTTGTTCTTTTTGTTCCTGAAAAACGCCAGCGTTGACTTTTTTTCGCTTTAAAATTCACACTGTTTGTACCATTTCTAATCTTATATTCGAGTTCTACATTTGGAAAGGTATCCCATTTAGTTTCCGGAAAAAAAGTTGACGGATAATAAGTAGGTATATTCGTAACATCACTTGATTGATAAGCACAAGCTAAACTTTTTAGGATGGTACTTTTACCCATCCCATTTTCGCCTACAATGGCACAGATTGGAAATCTGAAATAAATCTCTTCCCCATTAAATCCATGTAGCCCAGATATTTTAATTGATTCTAGAAACTGAGGCCATAGGTGAGGATTGCTTGAAAATTGGTTTTTAACTTGGTTAACTTCTGAAGTCATTTATTTTTCCTAAAATATTTTTTTCCGGCTTGCGCATAACGAACTAGGCTAACCGACGTAGGCTGACCCTGAGTCCCGGACCGGGACGTTAGGGGCTGGCACGTAGTTTGCGACTGCAAACGAGTGACAGAAAGCCTATGTGCCGTAGGCCGAGCGAGGGCGAAGACCCGAAGCGAAGTGGTTAGCCGATGTTAATTGCAGTGTCCAATAATAGTATATCTTGTAAGTAAGAAAGTAAGAAGACCAAAACAATCCGAGCGTCTCTTCTCTTAAAATCATTCATTTCGCTGGAAAAATAAATTAAACTTACTTAAACAGAACTGTGATTTAATTATTGTAGCAATTAAAAATTAGAGAAAGACGGTATCGAATTGAAGCGCTTTCTTATCTCTTTTTCTCTTCAAATGAATCTCTTTTGTCTTTCTCTTCTCTTTCTTAAAGGCGCGAAAAGAAAGAGCCAGCGAAAATAACATAAAAAAGATTCTCTTCAATCCTTTTTGGACATTGCAATTAACGAACTAGACTTACCGAAGTTGTCCGACCCTGAGTCCCGGACGGGACGTTAGGGACTGGCATGTAGCTTGCGAACGCAAGGCGAATGCCAGGAGGACAATTTGGCGTAGCCCGAGCGAGGCCTTGTGCCGAAGCGTAGCGGTAAGTCGCTGTTATGCGACGTTTATTTTCTATAACTTCTGATTAATACAACAATTCCAAAAAATAGCGCTTGGATTTGAGAAAAAGTAAATCCTGTCCATGAAGTTCTAGGATTTGCATCTGTTTTTAATGAGCTATTTAAAAAAGTAGTAAAATAAGGTACTTCATTTTTCAGAAATTCAATAAAAAATAGGAAGATGAGATAAGAAAGAAAAGAATATTTAAATAGATTGATTTGAAGAGATCCTTTCTTAGAATACAAATAATATGTAATGATTCCTGAAGCAAAGAATACAAAATAGAAGAATGGAAAATTCCAGACTATAGTGGATCCATTCTCCTGCAAAATTTCTTTAGTTAAGATTGGAATATTTACATTTGATGAATTAGAAGAAATTTGGTAATCTGAAATGATAAATCCAAAGTTTAAGATCAAACCAAAAACAAAAATCGGATAAATAAATTTATTTTGATTAATTTTATCATCATTCAGTGTTTTAAATTTAAAATATTTAATTGCAAGAATAATGCTTAAGAAATCCGAAATTAAATTGAATTTAGGGAATGTAAAAAGGACATTCCAAAGGCCGATTTTTTCAAATTGCGAAAATCCATTCCATGTAAATAGGATAGTATTAAGAGAATGGATAAAACCTTGATCAAAATGCCATATAAAAGGCCAAAAGTTTAATATTTCAAAGAAAGCACTGATCAAAATATCTGATAATTTTAGTAATATTAATAATTTCGAAAATTCCTTAATTTTATTCCAATCACCAATTACTTGAAACTGATTAATTAGTAATATTAAGAAAATTAATTGAGAAAGTTTAACTGGTGAAATTTCAAATTCCAATTTTTTCCTTCAAGATAAATTTAAATAAATGTCGCATAACGAACTAGGCTTACCGAAGTTCCCCGACCCTGAGTCCCAACGGGACGTTAGGGACTGGCATGTAGCTTGCGTAAGCAAGGCGAATGCCAGAAGGGGAATTTGCCGGAGGCCGAGCGAGGCCTTGTGCCGAAGCGTAGCGGTAAGTCGCTGTTATGCGTAGTTGCCCACTTGATCGATAAAGTTATTTTGGTGCGATCGTAACTATTCTACAACCTTTGCATAAAGGATAATTTTCTATAATAGGCATAAAATTGTTTTTTATCATTTCTGCATTTTCTCCATAGAAATAGAGAGCAGTTTCTGTTTCACCTTGCCAATAGCTTTGCATAGTACCCATATTTATGATACAGTTATTCAATTTTTCAATTAAATCGTTTATATCAGAATTTTCATAAACTTCTTTCGGTAAATTTACTCCATCGAGATAAATGGCAAGCCCTTCTTTTTTACCAAATTCAATCTGTTTTGGGTTAGATTCGTCTTGAATATGAAGTATCGAAGATTTCGGAGCACCAAGTTCTTCTAATTTTTTAATAAGAAACGGAATTCCTTCTTCCAGGTTATAAAGAGTTATTTCTACATCGATGAAATCAATCTCGCCAGTTTTTTTCTGCATAGTGCCACCACCGTCAACTTCTCCGAGCTTGACTGTTTTTAAAGCTTCATCGAGCGGATCTTCATAAATATCTCCTCTATCTAATGGCATTAATAAATGATTTAGTTGAGCAGTTACGAAATACGTTTTGTATTTTGATTTATTGCTTTTAAATATATTTGAGAAAATTCCCATTTTTAATCTCCAAAATTTCTATTATAAATTTTATCTGGGCAATTACGCATAACGAACTAGGCTAACCGACGTAGGCTGACCCTGAGTCCCGGACCGGGACGTTTGGGGCTGGCACGTAGTTTGCGACTGCAAACGAGTGACAGAAAGCCTATGTGCCGTAGGCCGAGCGAGGGCGTAAGACCCGAAGCGAAGTGGTTAGCCGATGTTAATTGCTGTGTCCAATAATAGTATATCTTGTAAGTAAGAAAGTAAGAAGTCCAAAACATTCCGAGCGTCTCTTCTCTTAAAATCATTCATTTCGCTGGAAAAGTAAATTAAACTTTCTTAAACAGAACTGTGATCTTATAATTGTACCAAATAGAAATTTGAGAAAGACAATATTGAATTGAAGCGCTTTCTTATCTTTTCTTCTCTTCAAATGAATCTCTTTTGTCTTTCTCTTCTCTTTCTTAAAAGCGCGAAAAGAAGAGCCAGCGAAAATTACACTAAAAAGATTCTCTTAAAACCTTTTTGGACATTGCAATTAACGAACTAGACTAACCGACGTAGGCTGGCCCTGAGTCCCGGAACGGGACGTTAGGGACTGGCCACGACACTTGCGGATGCAAGGGGAGTGCCAGAAGCCTATGTGGCGCAGCCCAAGCGAGGGCTCGTCCCGAAGCGAAGCGGTTAGTTGCTGTTATGCGACGTTTATTTTGATACCTTTTTTGCTTTATTGATATTCATTTGTTTTTAATACTAATTTGCTTTTGTTATCTAAAAGCCATTGCATTCCATTGTCTGTTATTGAGTAAACTGTATATGGTTCATTTGAATATTCCTCTATCTTGTTTTTAGGAGAGAGATATTCAATAGATGTTAATTTTTTTAAAGCTAAAGTAGTTGCAATTTTTGTGTATCCAGCTTTTTCTGCTTCGTTTTTGATTTGATAAGTAGAGAGTCCATCATCGGCTAGATCAAAACTTTCTGCTACAGAGACTAAAACTACTATTTCATTCGAGTCCAATCCTTCTGTTTCTTTTATTACGTTTTTAGACAGCTGAGCCATGTTGTTTTTTCTTGAAGAAAAGGCTTTTACTTTGTTTTCTATTGATTCCTTTAATTTTTCAAAATCACTTGCTGATTCGTTTTTATATTTTATTATATTTCGATGTTGAATGTCGAAAGGAAACTTTGTCGAACGTTCCTCTGAACAGACTAATATTGTATCTTTTCCGTAAGCAATGGCTAAACCAAGTTCAAACCAAACGTTCGGATTATCGATTGTAATATCGGCAAGACAGACTGAAGCATCTCTTATATTGTCATTTATTTCGTCAATTGGTATTATAGAGTTTATGTCTTGATCAACTCTATATGGTTCTAATCCAGCGTTTAAGATTGCTGGTTTGAAGATGTCTTCATATCTTTTATCGAATTTTCCGCCATCGAATGGCTGTATAATAAAACACTTTTCCATTTTTGTTCCTTTTCTTTTTAAGTTTGAATTTATAAATGTCGCATAACGAACTAGCCTTAACGACGTTCCTCGGAGCTGAGCCTACGGAGTAGGCGTTAGCGTCGGCACGTATTCTTGCGTAGCGAGAATCGTGACGGAGAGGAATGTGTCGTAGACCGAGCGAGGGCTTGACCCGAAGCGAAGCGTTAAGGCGCTGTTATGCGATGTGATTTTTATTGAATCATTTCAATTATATTCTGAAATTCGTCCAAATCTTCAATTTTGGATAACTCGATGATTCGTGTGGCTGCTTTTATCTTACTTCCCTCACGCAGTTCAAAATGAATAATATCTTTATTTGTGTTTTCACTATAATTTATTTGAGATGGTCTTTCTGTAATTATTTTTTGTTTTAGATTTTCTGATATCAAAGATTCAGTGAAAGCTGGTAAAATAAAGTAATCGTGATTTGCTTTTAAATTGATACCATTATTTTTCATACGATTTTGAAGGCCGTTTTATGCTTTTTTTCCTGCATCATCGCCGTCAATTATCAGAATATTTCTTACTTCTCCAGTTTTTGTCAATGGGTAATAGGCTTCAAATAGTAAGCAGGCGGAATTGCAATTATTTCCCGTGAAAAATTTAACGTCTTCCGGATTTAAGTTAATTTTCTTTCCTTCATGTAATTTAAGTAAAGATCCTTGAAATAAAATTTCATCCGAGGGACCTTCTAGAATGATATTTGTTTTTTTTAGAAACATCGAATCGATTAAGGAAACTCCCAGTGATTCCCTCGCATCATCATATTTATTACTTTTTATAATTGTTGAGTATGGAGCAGATGAATCTTTTTCAACTACCAATAGTTGAGTTTCCTGTTCTTGATTGACGAAATTTCCTGAGTGAGTCGATATAAATGTTTGTACTTCTCTTGAAAATTCTTTCAAGATTTGAGAGACACCTCTTTGTTTTAAAGGGTGTAAGAATGATTCTGGTTCTTCAATTGCCCAGATGAAAGTGGTGACTGCATTATGTCTTTGAGGGTGGTTGTCGGCTAGATATTTAAGAAAGAATAATAAGCTACTAGTTTGAATTCCTGCACCTTTTGAATCTAAGGAGGTTTTGTAATGATCTGTCAAATCGGGAATTAGAAATGTCAGCATCGATTCTACTGAATCAAATGGTAATTTGAGTTCTAATTCTTTTATTTCGGAAAAAACTTGTTGTAATGAATTGGTGATAGATTGGCTGCTCGCTGAAAGTTGCGGTTTAAGATCATCTATAAGATTTGAAAGAGAGGTATTAATTTTTTGTCTATATTTTACAGAACTTCCGCTCCATCCACTAAATATTGTTCTAACCAATTCTTCACTTATTTCTCGTTGAATTGTATGTAAAATATCCCTTCCAATAGGTATATATTTAAATCGTACTGAATTTAAAACCACATCGACTATTTTATCTATTAACTCCTGTTTGATATTTAGGTTTCCCGCTCTACCTATAAAATTCCATTGTGGTTCACCTGATTTATTTAGTCTCAAACGAAGTAGTAACCTGTTGTTACTTAATCTTTTCTGTTTTGTGTTTTTTTCTATGTCAGTTAAGGCCAAATCTATTTTTTTTTCTTTATTTGGATCATATGAGAATTCAATAGAAATTTGTGTGGTCTGCTTAGCTAATATGCTTGTTGCTTTCGGGAAATCTAATTCGAAAGAATATTTTTTTCTATCAATTGTTCCATTAAAAAATAACTCTAATGCTCGAAGGATATTGGATTTACCTGAATTGTTTGCCCCTACGATCACATTATATTCTTTGCATCCGAATTTTATCGATTCAGAGACAATTGATCTAAAATTTAAAATTTCAATGTGTTCTATTTTAATCATATTTTTTCCGTTTTATTTTAAATCATATCGCATAACGAACTAGACTTACCGAAGTTCCCCGACCCTGAGTCCCAACGGGACGTTAGGGACTGGCATGTAGCTTGCGAAGGCAAGGCGAATGCCAGAAGGGGAATTTGCCGAAGGCCGAGCGAGGCCTTGTGCCGAAGCGTAGCGGTAAGTCGCTGTTATTTGCAGTGGCCTAATAATAGAATATTAGTCAGTTGCAATTAATTTTATTTCGCTTCCGTCTGGTAGATCTTTAATTTGCAATGCAAAACTACCAGAGGCAGAAATCAGTTCCAGAAATTTCGCTTTTCCAATATTATCATACGTGTAAGTACCGCCCAAAATACTTTGAATTTTAAGCAATATTTTCTATCAGTTGATAAAGCTCCATGTTTCGAATATGCAATTTCGATTAGATTATTCATATCCCAATCAATAATGAACTCTTCTGTATTTTTAAGAATTTCAAATTCGGTTAAGTTTTCTGCAATAATTGTACAGCTTAGGTCTTCAGGACACATCCGTCATATTTGATCTTTTTTATCTTAAATAATTATATTTCCAAAATCATTGATTTGTATAATTTGATAGGCCGAAAGTCCTGTCAAACTCCAGCTATCATTAATCTGTTTTATTATTTCAATCATATAGATTCGGAATAAACCATTTAAAATCGGTAGAGGCATTTTCCTGCCAAGGCCAGATACCATCTACATCGGGATAAATTAATTGAAGAGCATTAAAATTATCTCCTTTATATAGCCATCTAGCCCAACCAAAATATTCTTTAAAGTATATCTTGTTAACGTTTTTGAACATAACATCAAAGTTTTCTAAAAAACCACTGTAAAAGGTATCTGTTTTGAAACTTTTACCTAACTTGATTTGGTTGTTATAATTGTTAATAATACTATGTGTAAGTTCAAATTTTAACCCGGTAATGATAATTTCAGACTGGTTCGATACTTTTTGAATTCCTATTGAGTAACTAAAGCAGGGATTCTCCTCATCCTCCATTACATGTAGAATATGACATCCATATTCATTAATATCTGATAAAGCTTTCTCTTCCAATTTATCCATAAATAATTAATTTTTTAGGCCATTGCAAATAACGAACTAGCCTTAACGACGTAGGCTGGCCCTGAGTCCCGAACGGGACGTTAGGGACTGGAACGACACTTGCGACTGCAAGGGGAGTGCCAGAAGCCTATGTGTCGCAGACCGAGCGAGGCCTTGTGCCGAAGCGAAGCGTTAAGGCGCTGTTATACGCAGTTCAAAAACTATATAAGATTTTATTCAATAAGTTAGATTTTAATGAATTTTGAAGCTAACTTTTTTTTCAGGATATTAATTATTTACCCTATTTGTTTTATATAGAAATCGACATCCTTATTTTTAATATCTTCTATAGAAAAAAGTTTAAGGTGACGGCGAAATTTTCCAGTTCCTTCCAGTAGTTTTTTTGTGTCTTTCAACAAAAATCCTTTTCCAAACTCAAAAGAAATATGATTTTTGCTTAAAAATATTCCTCCAAAATCCTCACTCAATGAAAACATGATTCCACCATACATAATCCTTTCAATGGTTTTTGGATGAGCTTTGAAGACTAATTCACGTAATTTCTGAAGGATTTTAAATTGACCCTCATTTTTGATTTTGATTTCATCAAGAAAATACTGAACTTTTTCATCGTTTGATTTTTTCAATACTTACTCCTAAATTTTATTAAATTATGTTTTTTTCCTATTTTAAAGTTGTAAAACAAAGGTGAGTTTTGTTTTATTTTTCAATAGGAGTGCATAGTTCTATTAAAAAACCGTTTATATCTTGAACATATGCTACAATCTGTCCCCAAGGCTTAGATGATGGTTCTTTTACTAATTTTGCACCTGCATCAATTGCTTTTTTTAAGTCGTTTATTATATCATTTGTTACAAAAGTTAATTCAAACGCTGGTGGTATTTTGTGCGAATCTGATTTTACAATATCAATTTCATTATACTTTGCTACATCATAAGAGGCAAAAGCTAGAACAGTCTCACCAGTCTCCAATTCCGCATAATCACTTTCTGGCGTAATAAATTTTTGAGTATAGTTAAATGCGTTCTCATAAAAATCAATTGTTCTCTGTACATTTTCAACATATAGAATTGTGTATCCATATTTAATCATATTAGGTCTCCTTCACAAAAAAAACATTAAGTAAGTTTGTTTATTAGTAAACATATTTAAAAATCCTCGATTCTCAAAAAAAAAGCTTTTTGAATTGCGTATAACGAATAGACTTGCCGAAGTTCCCCGACCCTGAGTCCCTTCGGGACGTTAGGGACTGGCATGTAGCTTGCGTAAGCAAGGCGAATGCCAGAAGGGGAATTTGCCGCAGGCCGAGCGAGGGCTTGTCCCGAAGCGTAGCGGTAAGTCGCTGTTATGCGTAGTAGTGCTAATGCTTCAAATATTTTCTCATTTAAATGAAATTGTATAAACGTAATCTGTAAGACAGAGCGTAAATACAGAACTTTATATTTAAAATTCTCTTATCAACAAGATTTACAGATTAGGAATTCCATTCTCAAGATAGTTCGCATTTATGATTTCAATTAAAGATAATTTAAAAGACTGTTTTTCTCGATTTTTCAATTTATAAGTTGTTTCTGATTCTATTTCAATTTGAAATGTATTCTCCATAGTTTTTGGTTTGAATATATTATTCTTGTTAAGTTGAGTAATTATATTTAGACATTCTAGTTGCGTGTAATCGCAATTATGATTTCTTAAATGTTTCGGTAACCAGTTTTGATAATCTTTTAAAAGAATCAAACTATCATCGTCTATTGCTATTTTGGGTGAAATAATAGTATTTATAAAGTCAAATTCAACAATGGAAATATTTTCTTCGGATTTAAGTTTTAACAACACATTAACTGCTAGTTTTCCACTATGTGTATAATCAATGCTAAGGAATGAATGTGTAAAATTATGCATTGCTGATTTGAAATTCTTAATTTTCATAATGAAATTTTGCACTATTACGCATAACGAACGAGGCTAAACGACGTTCCTCGGAGCTGAGCCTCCGGAGGAGGCGTTAGCGTCGGCACATCTCCTTGCGTTGCAAGGAGTGTGACGGAGAGGAATGTGCCGAAGGCCAAGCGAGGGCGTCAGACCCGAAGCGCAGTGTTTAGCCGATGTTATGCGTAGTGCCATATTTTTTAGAAAAACTTTACCAAATCAACAATTTCTTTGTTTGATTTTAATAGAAATGAGCTAACTATCGGAAAATCGAAATTCGATTTTTTTAATGTAAACTTTATTTTATTGTTATCGTAAAAAATATCATTTTTGAAAAAAGAAAAACCGGCATTTTTTAATTTTTCACTAATTGTATCTGACTGATTTTCATTTACTTCGAAACTAAGAATTTCCCATTTTGCTTCTTTAGAAGTTTCGATAAATTTTTCTTCTAAAAATCTATTTAAGTATTGTATATAAAAGACTTGGAAAAAATTGAATAATTCATTAATCATCAGAATTTTGGTAATCGGAATATTGTTTCCATCTTTATCTTTTACATTTTGAATAATAATATCAGATATTTTTAGGTTAGAATTTGTTAAACCTGACAATATTTTATCTATAGTTAGGTCAGATTTCAATGCAAATCCAGAGAACCAAATTGTCGATCCCTTGTAATTTTCTGGAATTTTTGGATTCTCATAGTTTACCAACTCTAAAATGGAGTTTTTACAGGCAAACATACAACTTGAGAAAACACCGTAATTTGTTATCGGATATATAATTGGAAAGTCAAAACGATCTTTAAATCTTTTAAAATCTGATTCTAAGTTTTGAGAATAAATGAGAAAATGATCAAACGTTGGTTTTATTTCCATGTCAGCTATTAATAATTTAAAGTTTTATGGCATTACGCATAACGAAATTTAACTGTATGTTTTTATTATGCCGTAATTTGTTTTGAAATGGATTGTGAATTATCTAGATTGGGGCGGTTATAGTTGTTTTTTTGTATATTATGATTTAAGTGTTTAATAAGCGTATGTTTAGTTTTGTGCGCATACTGAGGTAAGTTGGTTTTTTTTTGGATATGTGACATAATTATTTTGTTTGGTTTGTTTTTTGTCGGGTTTTTTGGGGCTAGGCATAGCTTCGCCCCCTCACTCCCATTGAGCGAAAAGTGAATCTGATTCTTGATTCGAAGATCCTGAGTTCAAATATTTTTTTGTTTGGTGGTGTTTTTTCGTAACGGAGAGGGGGTTAGTTATTTCATTTTTTTAGTTTTTTTTTACATCTTATGCAATAAAAATGGAATTAGTTTTATTGATGTTTTTTGAGTAGTTTTGGCTTTTTTCAAAAGCAAAGGGTAAAAATGTTTCATTGCTGATTAGTATTTCAAAGTTTTTGAAACTAGAGATTCCGACCCATATTTCTTTAAAAGACTTTACTAGTAGTGATCTATAGTAGTGTTGATCGTATTTTGGTGTTTGGTTGGTAAATTTGAACGGACTATTGCTACATTCTGATGTAAAATCGTTCGGTTTGTTTATTTTATTTGTGATACTATGCGCTTCGTTTTCTATATTTTCTTGGATATGGAATTGGTTCGGTGGTTCGTGGATTTGGTATTTAGCAATTGTTCGTTGGTTGATTTTTGAATTGATTTTTGAGTTTTCTGTTACATTTTGGATTGAATTTTGTTCTAATGTTTCAATTCTTTTTTCAATTTTCTTATATTTTGGTGAACTGTTTTGGTATAGGGAAGGATTTGATGGGACGTTTTTATCATCTATTTGTTTCTTTGGATTTTCTTTTTGCTCCATTCGTTCGAGTGTGAGGTATCTTTCTCCTTTTTTATCGGATTTTTGATTGATGACGATGTATTTTATTTTTTCACCAGCTTGCACATGGACACCCATCGCAAGTAGGTCTTTGACAGCGATTGTACTTGGCGCATCTACGGTATAGTCTTCTGGTTCTTTTGAGGTCGATTTTTGGATGACAAGGTCTTTCCAGTTGAGATTCCCCGTTGTTAGTTTTTGATCATAATAAAAGAATAGGTTCAAAATTTCGGATTCTTTTTTTTGCATTTCCGAAATGGATTTAAATTGGCACATCCATTGGATCATTTTGTTTTGCGCATCTTTTATAAAGTTTGGAAAATCTTTTCTTCTTGTGATGATCCCTCTACCCTTGAACTGCCCATCGATGAAACGTCCCATGTATCGGTTAGCAACGGGGAGTTTTTCATCTTGGGTGGAAGGTGGAAAACATAACCAAGAATAAATTCCTTCTATTTCCATTTTGATTTTGGTGCGTTTTTCAATTTCTAAACAAAGGAATGTTAGGTCTTCGTTGGTGATCGGTGTTGTGTCCTTTTTTTGGATAAAAATACTATCGGTAATTCCATGTACAACTTTGTATTGGAATTCTTCTGATACTTCTTTTGCATTGATAAGTTTTTCTCTACCAAAAGCTGTAACTGCTTCATGACTTTCCAGTTTTCCGAATTTTGCATTTCTATAACCTAAATAACCAAATGACGTAACCAACATCCATTTTAAGCTAGATTGTTTTGATTGGATGTTTAATAGATTTGGATGGTTATTTCTTTTTTGTTCTTTGTAATGATTCCTTCTTTGGACGATATGTGCCAATGCTTCAGAGACAATCCCTTTTCGTTTTGCGCAAATTCGGTAACCTAGGGAGGGAACTTTTTCTACATTTGGGTCATCTTCGCAACATAGACAATTGATCGTTTCTGGACTGATGTTGTGTTTGACCATAATGTTTGGATACATTTGAGAGAAATCGAGCTGTGCCACGTTTTCTAATACAAATCCATTTTGGATATCGGCTTGGAAAACGAGTCCGCCCTTATCTGCATTTAATAATTGTAAGGCGGATTTTTCTGATTCGAGCGCGCTTTTTTGCCAAGGAACAAGATAGTTCATGCGAAGGGCTACATCTACTTCGATGTAGGTGAGTGCTTTTCCTGTGGATGCCCTTGCCATTTTTTGGATTGGTAATCTGGAGATACGCGAGAGTTCAATGATTCCGATGAGTTCTGCTTCTTTGTATACAAAACTATTCCGGGAATCGATATGCCATCTTCCAAATAAAGGATAGGACGGTGCTCGGAATACGATGGTACCATAGGTGTTAAAACTGGTGCCTTGGGTTTGGATGGAACGTCGGATCAAACTTGTTTTGTCTCTATCGAATTCGGTTGTTAGGTGACATTCTTGGGCTGTTTTAAAGAGATAGGGAAAGATGACTTGGTCACCAAATGAAGATAAAATGATATCAGGATTATGTTTTTGTAATATAAGGTTTAGTTTTTCGATGAGTGTGATTCCATTTTTTGTGGGTATATTATATTTTTCTTTGGGAGTTTCGACGATTAATGTATTCTCTTGAAAGGGGTGCCTGTGGCTTTTTTCTAAGTAGAGGGAAATGGCTCGTAGTTCAGGGATGTTGTAGTCTAACTCGTTTATGTCGGTTAAAGATGTGACGGATTTGATGCGATTTATTTTGTTTGGGGGAATTTCATATTCAATTGTTAGATAAGCAAGTGGGTAGATATTTTTTTCAACCATGTATCCTGTTGTGATTTCGATATCCGAATGGTATATGTCATACTTGCCATATAAGTTGAAAAGTTTGTTTGTAATTCTTGGAAGTAATTGTGGTTTTGAGATGACAAGTTTTAAAACTGGTATGGTTTTGTTTTGGTAGAACAGTCGTTTTTCTGTGAAACTGGGTATTTCGGCTAATGCATCTAATTCGTAAAATCGTTTAACTAACTTCTTTAAGATAGAGGGTGACGCATTCGCATAAATGATGGGAAAGTATTCATCGACAAAAAGTTTTAATTCACCAGTGTCTGATTTGATCCAAAGGTAAATTTTTTGTTCTGAATGGTAGATATCAAACAGATAACCTTTGTATGTTTCCATTTTGATCTGATGTTATATTGGTTCCAAATTTTTGTTTCACGAAAGATTTAATTCTTTGGAGAGTTTCTTTTTTAATTCAGATAATTCGTTCAATTCTTTTTTTAATTCAATCATCATAGATAAGAGCATTGAGTCAATTGGATAGGGAAGTGATGCCATTACACCAGCTTGCACTTGTAATTTGGCTATACGAATGAGGTCGTCGAAAATTTCTTGGTCGGCTTTCCTAAGGGCCCTTCGGAAGTCGGAAAGGTTTTCTTCGATTTGTAACATTTGTCGTGAATAAGGTGATATGGTTCTGCCCATTTTATGCTCCTGATCCTGAGATGGATGTTTTTCTTGTGCGGATCCTTGAGAGTCCTTTTTCTGTTTTGAGTTCCCATAGGGTTTGGGAAACATGTAAAAGTTTTGGAAAAAAAAGTTTAAAGTTTTTATGAGAATAGGTCCATGACTCAATGATAAGGAGAGGAACATTTTGGTTGGGAAACTTTTCTATGAAGCTTAGCATTAAGTTTAATAAATAAATTCCTTCGTCATCTTTTACATCTCCATCTAAGAATTGTTTACATGGAGCTAACAAAAAGTAAATGGTATTTTCTTTTTTTTGTCTTAAGATGTTTTGTAGAGCATCTAAGATTTGGTAGGGTGTGAAGGCTCTTTGGATTTGAATTTGTTCTAAAAAAGGTTCCGGCGCTAAATTTTGTTTTCTGGTTTCTTCCGTGATGGTGAAGGGATTAAAGCGGATGGCACAATCTAAATTGAATACTTGGAAGCCCGAACAGACAAGTGCGTACTGCCAATAGTGGGCAAGTTTGTACATTCCGCGTTCTCCCGTCAGTAGTCCCAAGTCCTTTTGGTTCCAATTTTGAATGGGTTCGTAGATATTTGTGGAAGAATGGGTTTGTTCCGCAAGGTCCATAATACTACTTATATGTTAAGTAAAAATATGTAAAGTGAAATTTCCTTCCCTTTCTCTTTACACTCCCTGTAAAATTTCTAAAAAAGGAGGGAATAATGAGACATAACTAGGAAGTCATTCTCCAGATTCGATGCAAAGAAAAACGAGACTGAAGGTGGATGTGGATCACTGCGATCAAGGGAAACATTACAGTGAATGTAAAAATACACAGAACAGAGAGGAAGAGGCATGGCAAACAACTACGCACTTTCTGATCAAAAGGCAAGTTTAGGCTCTATTCGTTTTTTCTGATCCACCTCATCAAAAATGATCAGGAATTGTTTGGGATCGATTGGGTAAGGCCAACCATAGTTTTCCCGCGGCGACCAATCAAAGTGATCGAAAAGATTGTTTCGATCGGTTGTTTTAAGGAAGGGAATCCACAAATAAGAAAGGAGTGAATCGAGATGGAAGAAGGGAGGAATGGGAAAATTCTATTCGATTCGACTATTTTTCAGATTTTGCAATGAAGTAAGAAAGTGACAAGCCGTCTGAAAAACGATTTTGATTTCATTCTACCAAGAAACAACATTCGCCATTGGAAATGAAAGAGAAAGATTTGAGTTCGGAAAGCCGTGAACCAGATCCAAAATTTTAAGCCAAACGAATCCTAGGTCGAATCCGTTTGGGAAAAATTTGAAGCAAACGACCGACACGAGTGAACAAGTGCTTGGCGGTCGTTTTCCTTGGTTTGAAAGTTAAAGTGGAGGAACTTCTCCGACAGCTTTGACACCAGTTACAAAATAACGAGTTTCGGCAAAACAACTAAAGGGAACACCTATATGTTCTTCGTATTCTAACACCACACGTTTTCCAATCGAAGCATTCAAAGTTTCGGTGATGGATTCATCACGGATGCTGAAGTAGAATTTTTCTGTCATCGTTCCAGGCATCGTGACAAGGGCCATTTCCCCTTCCCAGGTTTTGCAGACCCAACCCTTTTTGGAAAGTTTTTGGATGTAACCTGCACGGTCACCTTCTGAATAACTCCAAGTGAGAGTGAGCCAAGTATAACCCGCTAGAAGTACAACGAGTAGGATGAGGAACAAACTGAAACGAACAATGAATTTACCCATATAATATCCAGAAGTCTTGCAAAGGATGGGAAACTTTCAAGACAATATTTTGAAATACAAATACGAAACATGTGGAAATTGATAAAATTGACCCGCGCCAGGGATACGAAGGGCTTGGTCTGCCTATGGCAGACGGGAGCGAAGGCGCACCCCGGAGTAGCCCGCTCCGTTTGGGAGAGAGTAAGGTAGCAATCGGGATTGGAGGCGCCATTGGAAATCACAAGGGAAAGGTTTTTGGAAAAAAGGTGAACTTTTTTTTAAAAAAATGGAGACATCGAAGGAGGAACTTGCGGAAAAAAAGGTTCCGTGGTAAATGAGAGGCATTGGGTGGCGGGTCCAGTTCCCCACCCAGAATCGGGCGGGGATAATACCGCAAATTTCTTGCCAAACCCCCAAAGCCCACGAGACTAACACCTATGCAAAAGACTTTCCTCTTCCTTCTCTTCTCGTTTTTTATTGTTAGCTGTTCTACGGCAACTTCATACACCAAACCAGAAAATGTAAAGGCCACGAAACAGTGGGGTGTTGTGGAAGTGAAAGAAACTGTAAAAAGTATGAGCCATTCTTTATCAGTTTATTATAAAACAGAGTTAAAAACTGGCTATTTTGAGTGGAGTCCGTTACAAAATAGTACCTCAGAACACATTGATACGAAACTCATCACGAATGAAATTTTAAACCAACTCACAAAGGATAAAGTGCCTTTTGTGGATACATCCGTTCGGGCAGATGCAACAAAGGAGATTGCATTTGGGAAAACTGGGATGGTGTCATCTGATTCCCGTTTGGCGGTTGGTAAGTTTAAGTCTCCGTCCCACCAAATTAAGGGTGAAATCAATGAAGTGGTGAATTATGAGTCAGGTAATAAAATTCAATACATCACCGTGACACTTTTTCTTGTAAGTTTGGAAACCAACCAAATTGTATGGTCAGAACAAACTAATTTTTTGAAAAAGAGTAGAGTCGAAGGTTATGGATTCTGAACATCTGGAACAAATCCAAATCTAACTTTGATTTTTCCCATAGCGGGAGTAAGGTGGTAGGTCACTGGACCTTTGTTGGAAGTAAGGATCGGTGATTTCAGTTTTGTTTTGGATTTTCCGATCCAAACATATTCTGGGAAAAATCGGACATAACGGTATTCGTTTGAAATATCCAAGTCTTCTTTGATATTCTCTTTTGTTTGTCGAACTGAAGCGCTGACCCATTCACTCCCCAACTGAAATCCTGCAATGATTGTGATGATTCCAAGCCCTGCTAAGTCTTCCGAATTCACTTCCGCACCAACATACACCATTCCAGCACCTAATGCAATGATGGTGGCGCTGGCAAGGATGGACCCTGTCACTTTTAAAGTCCCTTTGGTTCCTTCTTTGATGGCTGTTGCAGAGATCAATTGGAAGTACTTTGAGTCTTGGATGAGTTCAGAAATTTCATTGTCTCGAATGAGATGGCGTTCATACCATCCTAAAGTTCCTTTTTCCAAACTCAAAGTCATCGTTTTGGATTGATCCACTAAAAGAAGGGTGCTTTGATTTCCAGAGGCGCGAAATTTAAGATTTCGGAGTCCACGGATGAAATTGAGATTCGCAGAAGGTTCCATCTCAGGTTCCGCACCTGGGCCACCGAAGATAAAAATAAACTCACCATCAGTTGGGACCATCTCCATTGCAAACGAACGAATGGAGTGAGATTGAGGTTTGAGTTGGGTTGCCTTTCTGAAATCCACCATGGCTTCTTCTTTTGCTCCTGTGGTGAGCCAAAGTGAGGCAAGTAATAACCGTAAGGTGGGATCGTCAAACTGACCCTCCGCACTCCATTCTCCACTCAGTAAATTCCCCGCATACCTTGCTTGGATTTTTGCTTTTTCGTAATCTTCCACGCGAGCATAATAGAGACCAAGTAAAATGTGAAGGTAGATGATTTCTGCTTCTGAAGCATAATACCCATCTTCAGATTCCATATAAAAAAAGGACTTTAAGGATCTAGTGGCACTGAAACGCAAACGTTCCTTACTTTCTTCTGCTAAAGACTCAAGGTCACTAAATTTTGTCCCACCATTTAAGAAAGATAGATGCGCTTTTTCTAATACAGCAATGAATCCTCTTCGTTCGTTCCGAGGTAAGCTTGTGATGGCATTGTCAATCTCTACTTTTTTGTAAAACTGAAGGGATTCTTCATAGTCTTTCCGTTTGGCGAGGCTTGTGCATTGGATGGAGAAAAAAAGAAAGAGAACAGAGAGGAGAAGGACACGCATCTGGCATATCCTTCCCTTGATTTGAAACTTGTCTATTCGAAATAAGATTTGAGTCCCGATTCAAACTCAACTTCCAAAGATTTGGTCGTCCACTCCCAATGGAACCCATCTCCTTTGACCGATAGGGAAGCCTTTGCACTTGAGGATCCCAGTGTGTAAACACTCAAACCCTTTGACGTAAAGGACTCACGAACCTTTGTTTCGTCGTTTGGTAAAAAACTTACGATAAAACTAGCACCTGTTTCACCAAAACACAATGCATCAAGCCTTGGAACCTTTGTTTGTAGTTCATTCAAATTGACTTCGACACCTTTTTTTCCGGCGATGACAATTTTAGCGAGAGCCACAAGGAGGCCACCAAGTGACAGGTCTTTGGCGGAAGTGAGGAGTCCGTTTTTCCGGCACTCGATGAGGGCATCCATGGTTTGTTTTTCCTTTTCCAAAGAAATGTTAGGGATCGCACCGGTATCAAGACCTTGGGAACGATACAAATACTCAGAAGCTGAGATTGTGGGTTGGAAATTTCCAACAAGGGCATACTTCACATCTTCCTTTGTTCTCGGGTAGGTACGTAGTCCTTTGGCAACATCGTCAATCACTCCCACCATACCAATGGTAGGTGTAGGAAACACAGGTCCTTCTGGGGATTCATTATAAAAGGATACGTTCCCACCAGTGACAGGAAGTCCAAGGAAACGACAAGCATCCCCAAGCCCTCGCACGCATTCACTGAACACATAATAGTTTTCTGGGATGTAGGGATTTCCAAAATTGAGGTTGTTGGTAACGCCGTATGGTTCGGCGCCCGTAGCGGCCACGTTTCTTGCCGATTCACAAACAGCAATTTGTGCCCCTTCATAAGGATTGAGATATGTATAACGTGAGTTACAGTCTGTTGCGACCGCAATCCCTTTTTTCGTGCCAGGGATCCGGACAAGACCTCCGTCCTCCCCAGGTTCCACGACCTTCACAAGTCCCACTTCAGTGTCATACTGTTCGTAGAGAGGTCGTCTGGAACTGATATTGAGGGAAGAGAGTAGGCTATTTAAAGTTTGAGGGACAGTGTCTGGTTTTAAGTCAGGGATTTTGTTTGGATCAAACTTCACCACCTCATCGAGGTAAGTCGGTCTTTTTTCTTCTCGGACATACCTTGGGGCACCACCACCGAGAACAAGGGATTCTGCTGGGATTTCCGCTTTGAGGGTTCCGTTTTTTCGGATGCGTAAGATCCCGTCAGCAGTGACAGTTCCAATTTCTACGGCGTTTAACCCCCATTTGTGGAAGATGGAAACAAGTTCTCCTTCTTTGCCCACTTCTGGGATGACGAGCATCCGTTCTTGGGATTCGGATAACATGATTTCATAGGCATTCATGTCCGCTTCGCGGAGTGGGACTTTGTCAAGATCCACATCCATCCCTGTTTTCCCTTTGGCACTCATCTCCGATGTTGCACAAGAAATTCCTGCGGCTCCCATATCTTGGATCCCCACAAGGAGTTTCTTTTGGATGGCCTCAAGCGATGCTTCCATCAGGAGTTTTTCCATAAAGGGATCTCCCACTTGCACGGCAGAACGTTTTTCTTCGGATTCTTTTGTGAGGTCTTTGGAGGCGAAACTTGCTCCATGGATTCCATCACGGCCAGTTGTAGCACCAACAATATAAACTTTGTTTCCGACTTTTCCTTTCGTGGAAGCAGAAGCCATTTCATCATGTTTGGCGATTCCAACAGTCATGGCATTCACAAGTGGATTTTTGGTGAAGGTTGGATGGAGGAAAAGTTCCCCACCACCCACCGCAATCCCAAGTGAGTTCCCATAATCGCCAATGCCTTTGACGGCACGAGTGAGTAGGTATTTATTTCGTGGTTCTTTTGGATCACCAAACCGGAGTGAGTTGAGAGAAGTGATAGGTCGCGCTCCCATAGTAAAAATATCACGCATGATCCCACCAACGCCTGTGGCAGCACCTTGGTAGGGTTCTACAGCTGTTGGGTGGTTGTGGCTTTCAATTTTAAAGACCACGGCAAGGCCATCTCCGATGTCCATGGCTCCCGCATTTTCTTCACCAGCTCCTGCGAGGAGTTTGTCAGATTTTGTGGGAAGGGTTTTTAATTTTAGGATGGAATTTTTATAAGAGCAGTGTTCTGACCACATGGCAGAAAAAATTCCAAGTTCAGTGGAATTGGGAATCCTTCCTAAGATTTTTTGAATTTCAACAAATTCAGTTTCGGTGAGTCCGTGTTCTTTCGCATCTGCCAGACTGACTTTCTCTTTTTCCATGTGTGTTTCCTTAAACGAGTTCCCGGTAATTGCGATTGAAATAGAGGAGGGGAGACCCTTCTTTTGTGACCACTGCTTCCACTTGGCCTAAGAAGATCCAATGGTCGCCAGCATCCAAAATTTGGTGCACAAGGCAATCCAATGAAGCCAAACAACCATTCAAAATGGGGGCTCCGGTGGACAGTTTCCCTGGGTTTAGGCCTTCCAAAACAACCGCTTTGTCCAGGGAACCAGAAGCAAAATCAGCGGAAATTTGTTTTTGTTCGGAAGAAAGAATATTCACTGCAAAGTTTCCTGCCGATTCGATTGCCTCTTTTGCTTTGGAATGTTTGGCCAAACAGAATAAAACTAACGGTGGTTCTAAGGAAACAGAAGAAAAACTGGAAACCGTCACTCCCCCTTTTTGGTGAGAAGATCCGTAGGTGATGACAGAAACTCCGGATGCCCATAGGGAAAGAGAGGTTTTGAATTGGTCGATGGATGCTGGCATAATGACTCCGTATTGACAAATATCAATTTCTGGAAGGATTCTAAAATCGAAATTCCATTTGACCCTTTGATAATTTTACGAGTCTCATAAGGGAAAGGGCATCTCCATGAAAGCATTGACCAAACACAGAGAATTGATTTTACAAGATCTAAAAGACAGGCACGACCATCCAACCGCAAAAATGGTATTTGAGTCAGTTCGGGACAAAGCAGACAAAATCAGTTTTGCCACAGTCTACAATTCCTTGGAATACTTGGTAGACCACAATCTAGTGAACAAACTCAATATTGAATCGGATTCGGTTCGTTACGATGCCTTCCTGGATGACCATTCGCATTTGATTTGTAAGTCTTGTGGTACCGTTCTTGATGTCCCAGCCTTACAACTCAGTGCCAATACGGATTGGAAAGCCATGGGATTTGTGGCAGACCACATAGACATTGTGGTGAGTGGCACCTGTTCGTCTTGCCAATCCCTCTAAAATGTAATGGATAGGGAGGTTTCCCCTCCCAAGCTTGCCCTATATGGGCATCATCCATTCCCTCTCTCCCGACCTCATCAACCAAATTGCCGCGGGAGAAGTCATTGAATCCACTCATTCCATCCTAAAAGAACTCATTGAAAATTCCATCGATGCGGGTGCTTCGAAGATTGAAATTGCAACCGAAAGCGCAGGCCTTGGCCGGATCCTTGTTTCCGACGACGGGCACGGGATTACGAAAGAGGATTTGCCTCTTGCCATCAAACGGTATGCCACAAGTAAAATCCAAACCTTCCACGACTTAGAACACCTCTTCACCTTTGGGTTTCGGGGGGAGGCACTTGCGTCCATTGCCTCGGTTTCAAGGCTTGTGATTGAGTCAGGGACAGAAGGAAACCGCATGGCTCAACGTGTGGTAGTAGAGGAAGGAAAGGTGGTATCGGAAGAAGAGATTCCATTTTTCCAAGGGACAAAGATTGAAATCAAAGATTTATTCTACAATACGCCTGTTAGGCGAAAGTTCTTAAAAACGGAATCGGGGGAAGAGAAAAAAAACAGAACCCGAGTCCAAACCATGGCACTCGGCGAACCTTCCATCGGGTTTCGGTATGTACAAAATGGAAAGGAAGTGTTCCATGTCCAAAAAGAAGAACCTTTGGAACGGGTGCTTTCGATTTACGGTGAAAACCTTCGGGACCATCTTTTGCCTGTCCACTCGAGCCGCAATGGAATGACCTTACGTGGGTTTATCTCTCATCCAGATTTTTACAAATCTTCTCGGATGGGCCAGTTTTTTTTCGTGAACAACCGTTCGGTGGAACTCAAATTTTCAGCCCAAATTTTGAAACGTTGTTACGGGGAATTATTACCAAGTGGTGCCTTTCCGTATGCCTTTTTGTTTTTTGATCTGCCTCGTGAGTTTGTGGATGTGAATGTCCACCCCCAAAAAAAAGAAGTTCGGTTTTTATCAGAAGAAACCATCACGGGGATCTTATTCCAAGGGATCACAGAAGTTTTACGTACCTCAACCCCTGTTGAATTTTTAGAAATGAGACGTAGGCTTTCCATGCCCATACCATACCATTCATCGGCCGACAAATCACAGTTTGGTGGTGAAGGTATGTCAATGGGAGGTCCTGGGTTTGGCTTTGGGATGGCGGGCAGAGGACAAGCCGTGTGGGGGAGTCAAAATGAAGAAGGAAACCCACTTCTCGGACCAAGTTCCATTGAGGGAAGGGCCGGTTTTTCTTTGGATGGGATTGGTGCCGGAACAAACTTACATTTACTCGGTGACAATCTGACCAAACACAATTTGTTTGTTCCGAAAAAACACTATGGAGTGATTTTTGAAACCTTTATTTTGGCGGAAGCAGAAGACGGGCTCTACATCATCGACCAACACACAGCCCACGAACGGATTCGTTACGAAGAGGTTCTACGTGATTTAAAATCGAAAGCCTACAAATCCCAAAGTTTACTCACACCCATCCGACTCGAGCTCACAAAAGAGGAAGCAGAGGAGATGATCGCAGAAAAACATCGGTTTTCTGAACTTGGGATCACACTCGAACCATTCTCTGGTGGCACCATCCTCATCCGCGAGGTTCCGTCTTATATCGATCCAGGGAAAGAAACAGAAACCATCCTCGACCTTTGGGAACGATTCAAATCCAAGGACCCAGAAGAGAAAGAGTTGTATGATGAGATGGCAAAATGTGTCGCCTGTCGGTCGGCCATCAAAAAAGGGGACCAGGTCTCTGATCCCATCATTGGCGAACTCTTACAAAGGCTTTCCTATTGTGAAAACCCTTCCCTTTGCCCGCATGGTCGGCCCACCCTCATCAAACTCACAAGAAAAGACTTAGAGACCATGTTCCATAGAATCTAAACTGCCAGCAGATACCGAAAAACATTGATTGATTTATCGGTTTCGAAATTCTAGGTTCTGATGTCAAGACCCTTAGAAGGCAAAAACATGACCCTGCGTGAGAAGGAAAAAATCCTCCTCCAAAAAATCAAAGCAGGGGATCCGACTGCCTACATGACACTTGTCTCTCCGTTCCGAGAGAGACTTTTCCGAAAAGCAGTTTCCATGGTCAAAGATGGCGATGACGCCGAAGACATTGTCCAAGATGCTCTCATTTCTGGTTACAAATCCATTCAAAATTTCCGTGCCGAAGCGGGTGTTTACACCTGGCTCTACCGCATTGTGGTGAATAAGTCCAAGGATTTACTCGCCAAAAAAAAACGGGGTCGCGAAAAACCCATGGATGACTCAGGGGATAACCAATTTGTGGATTCTCGTGTCGGATATGAAAAAAAATTGGAACTTTCTGAGGAATCCAGTTATCTAATGAGTAAGATTGCTCTCTTAGAAGATTCCTACAAACAAGTGCTCGAACTTCGTTATTTTGAAAATCTTTCTTATAACGAAATTGCCGAGATCATGGAATGTAATGTAGGGACTGTGAAGAGCCGTCTCTTTAAGGCGAAGGAGTTTTTAAAGCACCTCATCCAGAAAGATGAAAAGGGAGAGGGGTTCTTTGAAAAATAGGTTTATGAATTTAAAAGATTGGTTTCGTGCACAATACCCAGGTCTCTTCCCAGAAGACACTGATTCCGTGGTCCTTGAGAACAAAATTTGTTCCTTTTTCCAACACTTAAAAGAAAAGGAAGATACCATCCTCCCTAGAATGTCCAAGGACTTTGATGTCCGGTTACTCAATCTTTTAGAATCGGTTTCCATCGATCAACCCACGACCAAATCCTCCTTCTCTTTGCGTGACCTCATCGAAAATCGAACGGTTCAGTATTCCTTTTCTGCTGTGATGGCAGTGAGTTTGGTGTTTGTTTTAATGAACCGAACCCAATCGGAAACAACCTTTACCAAAAATGATTCTGCGGGAGTTGTGATTGAACAAAACAACTACCAATACGAACCCACAAGCATTGATTTAAGTGAATCCTACCAAAAACGTGTTTTACTCGACCACTTACGTTCGGCTCCAGGTTCTGTGTATGGACTTCGTGAACTCGAACTCTACTACTCAAAAACGGGTAGAGATGCGGCCGCGGAAGAACTCCACCTTCTCATCGAATCAGTAGAACGTTAAACAGAAATCTCAAATCGGGCTTTTGTATTCCAAAAGCCAAAATTTTTTTTGCCGAAAAGCGTCTGTTAGACTAAGTTTTTGGCAAAGAGAAAGGCATCCCTCGAACGGATCTCGTCGGCAGAGGAAACGATGGCGAGGGCAAACTGTTCGATCCTTGCTTCCAATCGAAAACTCCCACCACTCCTTTCTTTACTGTCAGTGAGTCGTTTTAATTCACCATACCAAATTTGGATCGTGGCTTCGTCTTTTTTTTGACCTGAGCGAAAGAGGCCTTCTCTCCAGGCAAGGACAGGCACAAGTTCCTTTGTCTCTTCTTCTTTTTCTGAGAGACGTTTTGCCTTTAGGATGAGGTCGACCATGGGTGGCCAACGCACCAAGGTATGGGGGAAAAGTTGCGGGTCATTTAAGAAGGCAGTGCGGTAATTTTCAATCCCATCTCGTTCATTCCCTGTCATCACTTGGGATTCTGCCAAATAATACAAAAGCACTGGGGATTGTTTGTTCCCACCGTAAAGAAGGACTTCGATCGCCATGGTATAGTCTTGGATTTTGATAAGGCTTCTGGCAAGGTCACCTAATAGCTCTTTGTCGAGGGCATTGGACCCTTCCCATTGGTAGGCAAGTTTTAGGTGGTCTCTTGCTTCTTTTAAGATACAATCTTGTGTGACAAAAAAACTATCAGTGTTTTGGAATCCACGTTTGCGAATCTCGGATTCAAAGTCGGAAAAAAAGTTGGAGGAGGAGTTTTCCTCGTTCTTTTCCTTCTCTGGTTTTTAGAATGAGATCCAGTCGGTGGTCCCAAAAACTGGAGATATAAAATCCACTGATCGTGGATATGTCTTCGGGATCTCGATCCAGAAGCACAGAATAGATCGATTTTGCTGTTTGAAACTCACCACTTCCAAGGTAGGTGAGTGCTTCTTCCGACTTCTGGATCATGAGAGATTAGTGTTGGCTTTTTTTATCGTGGTGTTTGCTTGTTTGTGAAATGATTTTGTCTTCTAAACCATCAATACAAACGTAAATGTCTTTGTCTTGGTTGTGTGCGTTAAAGTTGTTTCCATCAGCATTTAACTTGAGGTTAGCGTGGATTTCCCCATGGATGGTTTCAAAGGAAACTTCGCACGAAACAATTTTTTGAACGAATTTTGTCACTCGTTCTAGTTTTTCATCCGCATAGTTTTCAGCGGCTTCGGATCGGTCTAAGTGTTTCCAAGTATAATTGATTTTCATAGTTTGTCCCAATTTGGTATGGAATGATTGTATTTTGGAAAAAAAGCTAACGTCAAATAAAAAAGAATTGAAGGGGGATGTTTCGAGGCGTACTCCTCTTAGGTATGGCAGAAGAAAAAAAGAAACTGGATGGTGTGAAAAAAAACGCGATTGAAAAAAAGCGAAAAATAACAAACACTCCTGCTGCCAAAAAGAAAGTAAAGACGACTGCTTCGAAAAAAAAGAAGTCGCAAGCTGTGGACAGTTCTCTTCCAAACTCGCCTCCCACGTTTTCCCCATCCCTTCCCAAAATTTACAATGATTCCAATTTCACAAAACATCCGAATTTCCCAACAGATGACCTAATCAAAGTCCTTGTCCGTTCCCCTAAAGAAACATTTGTTTTTTGGAAATTTTCAAAACAAACATTGGAACGGATCACCTCTGAATTGGATGCCAAAAATACAGATGGCCTTAGGTTTCGTTTGAAAGTGGAATACCAAAATGTATTTGGCAGTGACCGAGTGGAATGGTATGACCTTCCTCCTTTTACTGAATCCTATTATTTGAAATTTATGTTTCCTGTTCGAATGGTCCAATGTACGATTTTTGTTTCGTTTCAGAAAACGGAAATCCCTTGTTTGCATGCAAGAGGAAAGGATCTGCCACAAGGCACCGAGTCCTTTCGATTGGACAAGGAATGGATCCATCCCCAATGGATCGAAGAGGGGCAAGTTGTGAAAAGTCCTTCTGGTGAGTACTACTTTCGAGAGGAAAACCCAAGTGGGTATTATGTACATCCGAGAAACGATGGAACCCAACCAAGTCCGAATCCCAATCCAAAATCCAATGAGAATTTTCCCTTCGCCAATGGATCAGGTTCCGGAAAGGGATTTTTCGGATGAAACCAACCATCAAAGGGCATTTGGTGTTTGTCCTTCATGCCCACCTACCATTTGTTAGGCACCCAGGTTATGACACTCCTTTTATTGAAGAAAACTGGTTCAATGAAGCCATCCTGGAAACATACATCCCACTTGTCCGTGTCTTTCGGAATTTAAAAAACGAATCCGTTCCGTTTCGGATCACCATGTCTTTCACTCCGACCCTGTCTCTCATGATGACAGACCCGTACTTACAAAACCAATTTCGAAAGTACATTCAAAACCTGATATCCTTAGCCAAACAGGAAACCAAAAGAACCAAATTGGATCCTCACCTTCATTATTTGGCAACCCGTTACCTGGAACATTTTATCGATACCGAATCCATCTTTGAAGAAACGAAAGGTGATTTGACGCAGTTATTTTTACCATTTATCGAATCTGGGGAACTGGAAGCCATGACAAGCCCTGCCACCCATGCCTTTTTACCATTCTATGATTCAGAACCGTCTGTTTTTCGTTCCCAATTGAAAAATGGACGAAGGACCTTTCGAAGGATTTGGGGCCGAGACCCAAAAGGGATCTGGCTTTCCGAATGTGGGTACACGGAAAGATTAGAAGAGGAACTCGACCGCGAAGGTTTTCGTTACTTCTTTGTGGACACACATGGGATCACACACGCCAACCCAAGGCCTAAGTTTGGAGTGTATGCACCCGTCGAAGTGGGGTATGGGGTGTTTGCCTTTGGGCGTGATCCGGAAAGTAGCAAACAAGTTTGGAGTTCCATTGACGGATACCCTGGAGATTTTCGATACAGAGAATACTACCGTGACATTGGGCATGACCTTCCATGGGAGGAAATCTCACCCTTTCTTAACTCCAATGGGATTCGCATCAATACCAGTATCAAATACTTCCGCATCACGGGAAAAACTTCCGACAAAGGATACTACCACCCGGATTGGGCGATGGAGGCGGCAGGAAACCATGCCGAAGATTTTTTACGGAATCGGATCAGGCAAGCAGAACACTTATTCGAGTCAAACAAACAGCCGTCAGTTGTAGTATCTCCGTATGATGCTGAGTTATACGGTCACTGGTGGTATGAAGGTCCACAGTTCATCGAGTTTTTATTCAAAAAAATCCACTTCAACCAAAACACCATCAAACTCTCTCATCCCTTAGAAGCGGCGAGGGCACTGCCACGGGTCCAATCTGTGGAAATGAAGATGTCAAGTTGGGGAGAAAACGGGTATGGAGAGGTTTGGCTGAACGAAACCAATGATTGGATTTACCCTCTCATCCATGACCTGAGTATTCGGATGCACAAACGAGTTCACGAATTTGCGTCTGGTACAGAGGACCAAATCCGCATCTTAAAACAAATGGGCCGTGAGTTACTTCTTTTGCAAAGTAGTGACTGGGCCTTTATCATGAAGACGGGAACCATGGTGGACTATGCGATCCGCCGCACCAATGTACATACCAATCTGTTTTTGGCATTGGATGCCATGCTCACGGGGCCTGTCGATTGGCAGGTTCTGGAAGCGGCCGAATCCGAAAACAATGCCTTTCCAGACATCCGACTTGAAGATTTTCGCTAGAATGATTCTAAAATAATTTGCCTTTCCAGAGACGATTTTGGAAACTGGAGGAGATCGGAGGGTGTTTATGACGAAATTTTACCGTTTTCCCTTAGTTCTATCGGTTCTTTTCCTTTTGGCGAATCTTGTGTTTTGCCAATGGAGCCACCGCGAAACCCATGAAGGGGTGTATCGAATGGATGATTCCGTCATTCGGTATGTGGAGATGTTAGAAGCCACCGAGAAAGGCCAAGTTGTCAAAAAACCTTCTGGGTTAGGACAAGGCATTTTATAAAAACAAAAAACCCATTCCCTTTAAAGTTTTGCACTTTCGGAGAATGGGTTTCAATTGTCGTATCCTACGTTTCCTTGTTTGACGAAATGGATCAGGTTTTTTTCACTCACTTCGGTTTGAAGTCTACGTTATCCCAATAATCCTTTCCATAATCAAAAAAGATTTCTTCGCCTTCCTTTATGGTTTTTAATACTTTGAATCGAGCTGTTTTCCACCTGACAGAAGTGATGAGTTCTGCATTTGGTTTGGATGAATGGTTGATGTAACGGGTGTAATTCGATTCGCGACCTTCCCCATAAATCCACCAATCCTTACAGATCCATAATAGGTATTTTGAATCTACGTATTTATTGGATTCTGCTTGGTCATCGGTAATGATTTTACCCATGTAATAACCAACAGTATCACCTTTGTATAATGTTTGTTTGGTGAAAAGTCCCATACCAATATTCGGGACTGAGGAAGGTTTCACGATAAAGTCTTTCTCGGTATACACTACCGGTTTTCTTTTTTTGGCCTTCTTAACAGATTTCTTTTTCTTCATTTTCTACCTATATGACATAAGAGGAAAACAATTCTCCCTTGTAAAGCCATTGGCATTCAAGATTGCCCTAGTCACACTCCGAAGTTTAAAGGGATAGGGGGGCCTATGAAACGGGAACCACAATTACAGACGGAAGAAAAAACCAATGTTGTGAATTTGGCCATTTACCGAGCCAAAAAAGCACTGGAACGAGATGGTTTTGAAGTGGTCGAAAACCCAGACGGGAAAATTACCCTTGTCATTCGTCTTGCGAAATAACCCCTCTTTTGGAACTTGGATACATGACAGCGCAATTGGAAGGCTTAAGGATCGGAAACGGACAAAAACATTGTGTCATCGTTTCAAAGTTCAATGAATTCATAACTGAGTCCCTATTAAAAGGGGCAAAAGATGCATACAGACAACATGGGGTAGCTGAATCCGATGTGACTGTGATCTATGTCCCAGGTGCGTTTGAACTCCCGCAAACTGTCAAACGAGTCCTTGGGTCCAAAAAATACCAATTCTCTGCCATCGTTTGCCTAGGGGCAGTGATCCGCGGGGCCACTTCCCATTATGATTTGGTTTCCGGGGAAGCCGCCAAAGTTGGATCCGTAGCAGACGGATCGGTTCCTGTGATTTTTGGTGTCATCACCACGGAGTCCATTGAACAAGCCATTGAGAGGGCAGGGACAAAAGCGGGAAACAAGGGTTACGAAGCGGCCACCACAGCCATTGAAATGGCAAATCTTTTCAAAGAGATCGGATGAGTTCCAGACACCGTGGGCGAAGTCTTGCCCTAATGTGCCTCTACCAAATTGATTTGGTGGGGACAGACCCAGACCGGGCTATGAAATTCGATTGGTATGACAAAAAAATCACGAGAGAAGAAAAGGATTATGCTGTCTTTCTTGTGAAAGGAGTGGTCGAAAATCGAAAAGCGATCGATACTCTAATCAAGAAGTATTCGGAGAATTGGGAACTTTCGCGTATTTCCGTGGTCAATCGTTGTATCTTACGTTTATCGATCCTAAGTTTGCAAAAGGAACCTTTCCTTGCCGCACCCGTTGTCATCAATGAAGCGGTAGAACTCACAAAGGAATTTGAAACAGAAGAATCAGCGCAATTCATCAACGGACTACTCGATGCCTTCTATAAGAAGGAGATCTTACCGAAAGAGCCCCACTAAAATAAAAAATGGATCCCATCCAAAAAAACCGCTTTCGCATTGAGGAACAAACCTCCAAGCCAAGTTATTACCAGGAAGATCCATACTTAAGGAACCTGGGAAAAGAAAAAGAGACGACCTATGAATCAGAAACAACGGTAAGGCGACCAGTTTTATCGTTTTTGTTTTGGTCGTTTCTTGTCCTCCTCATCCTTGGGTTTTTAACGGCCGCCTACTGGTGGTATTTACAAAAAAAACAAAACCCCGAAGATATCGCCAAAGTCCTAAAAGACCTACCCACAGATAAAAAAGCTCTGAATTTACTTGTCGATAAACCCTATCTCCCAGATGATTCGGTCAATCCGAAACTGGCGGCCTGCCTCAATGCCTATCACAACCGTTATGTGAACCGAGTGGGGACTGTCTGTGAGGAATTTTTAAACTCACCAGGGAGTGACGAAGACAAATCCATTGCCCTAACAGTTCTCGGTGTGATGTATGATGAAGCAGGGCGTTACATCAATGCCATCGAACGATTGGAAAAAGCCATCCAATACGATTCCAAAAACTATTTTGCATTTTATAATTTGTCCCTTGCCTTCAAACATGCAGGGAAATTTGAAGAGGCAAGGCGTGCCGCCCAGCGTGCCAAAGAAATTGCACCGAATGATTACCGAGTGGCGCTCTTACAAGGGAATTTATTCCAAGAAATTGGGGATCCACAAAGTGCCATCGAAGCCTACAAAGAAGGGCAGTCTCTTGCCCCGAGTGATGTCACACTCACTTACAACCTAGCCATCAGTTACTTAAAACAAGGCAATCTTGCCGAAGCCATTTCTGAATTCCAAAAGGTAGTGCAAACTGCCCCCAATTCCCAAACGGCTGTTTTGTCTTACGGCCATCTGGGAACTATCTTTTACCAAAGAGAAGATTATGACCGCGCCGAGTATTACTTTCGTGAAGTGATCCGTTTGAAAACGGGAGATGCCAAAGCCTATTATAACTTAGGTTTGGTGTATCTAAAGAAAAAGGTTCCAGAAGAGGCGGCCAAGTACTTCCAAAAGGCACTTGATGCCAATGCGAATGAACCAGAGGTGTATCGATATATCGCCGATGCCTTTTTGTCCATGGGCCAAACCAATATGGCCATCACCGCCTTAAAAAAAGCATTACTTTTGAAACCATCGGATGTGGATTCCCTTTTTGCTCTTGCCGAACTCTATTACAAAAAAGGGGAACTTGTCGAAGCAGAAAGTCTTTTTCGCCGGATCATCCGCCTAACACCTGGGGATACCTATTCCGAAACTGCCTATGTCAACCTGGGGATCATATTAGATGAAATGGAACGGTATTCGGAAAGTATCGCTGCCTTTGAAGGGGCCCTTTCCTTAAATCCTAAAAACCAATCCGCCTATTATAATTTGGGCCTTTCCTATTTACATGCAGGAAAACCCACAATGGCCATTGAATCACTTCGAAAGTCGCAGGCCCTTGATCCAAATCATGTTCCCTCGAGGCTTGCGATTGCTGATTACTATTTAGAAAATCGGTTTTATAACGAAGCGATTTCGGAATACGAAGAGGCGATCGCTTGGAAACCGGAACTCTATGAAGCAAGACTAAAACTTGCGGATGTGTACATCCAAACCAAAAACTACCAGGCCGCTGAAAAGATGTTAGTGTATGTTTTGGAAAACGCAAAAGATCCAAAAGAAATCAAACTCGCACATAGGAAACTTGCTCTCAGTTATGCGAGTAGTGGGAATGTAGGTTCTTCCAAAAAAGCAAAAGAAGAAGCGTTTCGTGCCACCCACATTGATCCAGAAGATATGGAATCAAGGCTTGTGTTATCGAAAATCCTCATCGATTCCGGATCCCTCGTGGACCGTGAAAAAGCCATCGAAGAGTTAACTGTCATCACTCGCTCTGATGTCACGCCGACCATTTCCTCCAAGGCTCATAATTATTTAGGAGTTTGTTATTTTAAAAATGGGGAATTTAAACGAGCACTTTCTAGTTTTCAAACTGCCATCGACTTAAACCCCAGTTTGTCGGAAGCATATGAAAACAAACGTGCGGCAAGGGCCCAATACGAAAAAACTTTGGAATCCAAAAAGAGAACATTTTATTGAGTTTGTTTGATTTTAAACCCCATCGTAAATTCCCAGAATATTACGAGATTTGCCAACATACCGATGTTTTGCGATATTTGCCCGCAAAACAAAGGGAATATGGAGACAGTTACTTCATGGAAGAATACATGTCCCAATACAAAAAATCTTATTACGATGATGAAACAAACCTACGTGACATGGCAAAACGTAGGCTCTCCCGATTGACAAATCTCCAGAAGTTGGGAGAAGGTGGGGACAAAGATCCAACCCAAAAAAAACTTTTGGAGATTGGTTCGGCCGCTGGATTTTTTTTAGACGAAGCAAGGATGGCAGGTTACAAAACCTCTGGCCTTGAACTTTCTCCAAAGGAAGTGGAATATGCAAAATCCACGCTTGGACTGGACGTGGAAAGGCGATCTGTTCTTAGTGTTCGTGAGGAAGAATGGCAACATTCCTTTGATACGATTGCGGCTTTTTTTGTGATCGAACACATAGAAGACATCGAAGGGATTTGGAGGCGTTTGGAACGTTGGCTTGTGCCGGGTGGGTGTTTGTATCTCGCCGTTCCTTCTAGTTTCGGGCCAAGTTTCCAAACCAATCCGAAGGAATGGTTTTCCACTCACCCCTCTGACCACTTTTTTGACTACTCAGTCCACTCCCTGAAAAAACTCTTGTCAATCCTTGGCTTTGACGTGAACTATGTTAGACCCATGTCGTACCACTCCTACCGGGACTTAAGTCCTCGTGGCAAATTCCCCGAATGGCTGTACCGAATGTATGCAAACCAATTCGCCTATGGTGATACCATCGAACTGATTGCCAGAAAAAGAAAACACTGAAATCCAATATGAAATTTAACGAATTACCCTTTCACGAGTCTCTCTCTAAAGCACTTGATAAAATCGGCTATGTAGAACTCACTCCCATCCAAGCCAAATCCATCCCGTTCGCCATGGAAGGCAATGACCTCACAGGTCTTGCCCAAACCGGAACTGGAAAAACAATGGCCTTTTTACTTCCCACTCTGCACAGACTTCTCTCCGCAGAGGAAGAGGAAGCACTTCCCTATGCACTTGTCCTTGCACCGACAAGAGAACTTACGATCCAAATCGCAGAAGAAGCAAAAAAATTACTCGAGTTCACAGACCTTGGAGTAGCAACCATCATCGGAGGAACCGATTACAAATCCCAAGAACAGGCACTTGGCAACAAAGCTTGTATCATTGTCGCAACGCCAGGACGACTCATTGATTTTGTGAAAAACCATGGTCTCTCTTTGGAAAATATCAAAGTGGTGATCCTGGATGAAGCGGACAGAATGTTCGATATGGGGTTTGTCCAAGACCTGAAATACATCTTTCACAAATGTAAAAATAGAAAACAATCCCTTCTCTTTAGTGCCACACTCAGTTACGAAGTGGTAAGGCTTGCTAGTAAGTATTTGAATGATCCGATTGAAGTCCATATCAATCCGGAAAAAGTCATTACAGAAAGAATCGACCAATCTTTACTCCACTTAGGAAGAGAAGAAAAACTCCCTTACCTCGTCAATTCCCTGTTAAACTATCCAATCGAAGGCCTAGGAATCATTTTTACCAACTACAAAATGAACATCCCTAAAATTGTATCGGCCCTTCGTCGCTTTGGGATCACAGCAACTGGTCTTTCTTCCGAACTTGACCAGAAAAAACGAATCCGACTGCTTCGTGATTTTAAAGCAGGGAAATACAAATACCTCATCGCAACCGATGTAGCTTCCCGTGGGATTGACATTGAAAATATCGATGTGGTTTATAATTACGACCTACCACAAGATGCTGAAAATTATGTACACCGCATCGGTCGTACTGCACGTGCGGGAAGGAAAGGACAATCCATTGGATTTTGTTCCGAAACCGATTATACAGAACTGGAACGCATTGAAAAATACCTAAACTCCAAAATCCCTGTCGCGGAGATACGAGAAGAGTATTTGGAATTCCCTAAGGGTGAGTTCACTCCTGTCTTCGCAGATGAAGTGATCCCTGGTGAAAAAAAATACCAAGACCGCGAACGAGGTGGTCGTGGTGGAAAACCAAGGCAAGGGGAAAGAGGCGAACGTGGGAGTGGCGAACACAGGTCAGGTGACAGGAATCGTCACAAAGGCAAAACGGGAGGTGGGCACCCACCGGCAAAGATGTCCCATCCAGGTGGCCATCCTCACCAAACAGGACCTGAGCATAAACACCCAGCCAAAATGACCCACCATGAATTGAAACATGGTCACCAACCAAAAGAAGGGAAAGGCAAACCTCACAATAGAAAGAACGAACAAAAAAAATCATTCCAAAAGAATGACCCTAGACGAAATCTCTTCGACATCAACGAAGTGAAACAATCGAAAAAACAGAAACAATCGATTTGGAAATCAATTCTTTCTTTTTTCAAAAAAGATTAATCTTTCTTTTTCTTTTATTCTTTCCAAGTCTCGTAGGAGCAGAAGTCGCCAAACTTCCGCTTTACGGGAAAGGGAATTATGTTGCCTTTTCTGATCTCAAAACCATTTTACCCGAACTTTCCACCAAGTTAAAAAAATTCACAAGAGTAGGGGCCATCTTCACTCCGCAAGGAACCATCCATTTTCGGATCGGTAGTAGTTTTTATACTTTGGATGGTAAAATTCAAAAAGTCCCCAAAGCCATTTTGAAGAAAGAGGAAGAGGTGTATTTACCTCTTGATTTGGTGGAAGCTGTTTTTCTCAATTTGATTTCTTATGACGTTCGGTACCAATTTAAGGAAGGAGAACTTTGGGTACTTTTGCCGAAGGAGACTGTCCCCAAACGAAACTTAGCTGTCAAGGCAATCATCATTGATGCGGGCCATGGAGGAAAAGACCCAGGAACTTCCGATCCTACAGGTTATTTTGAAAAAGAAGTGAGTCTTGGAGTGGCCCGTTATACTTATTTGTACTTACGGAAGTACTACCCTGAAATCCGAGTGGAAATGGTCCGTAAGGATGACAGGTTTGTGGAATTGGAAGATCGTTCCAAATTTGCAAACCAAGTGCTCCGTGACACAAGGGATGTGATTTTTATTAGTTTCCATTGTAATGCCTCGCTCTCAGACAAAGCCGCTGGATTCGAAGTGTATTACCTTTCCCAAAGTCCGAGTACTGAGGCTGCACGAGAGACTGCCCTTCTCGAAAATCGTTACATCGGCAAAAACAAAAACCCAGTGGTGTCTCAGATCCAGTCCCAAATGCTTTCCAGTGTGACCCAAAGGCGTTCGAAAAAACTGGCCGATGCGGTGGCCAATCAATACGAAAAGGGTTTGAGTCCTGAAATTCCGTCTCGTGGAGTGAAAAAGGCAGATTTTTCCGTCTTGCGAGGAAGCCTAATGCCTGCTGTACTTGTGGAAATGGGGTATCTGACAAACCCTGAAGAAAGTAAACGTCTCCGCGACAAATCCTTCCAAAAGAAAATTGCTCGGAGTGTGATTAAAGGAATTCATGAATACGCATCTTCAAAAGATTAAAGAATTGTTACAAAACTATTGGGAGTTTTTAAAAAAAATCTCCATTCAGTTTTATCGAATTGGAACCGGAGAAACCAAACTCACTCGTGATTTCATTTTTTTATTTGCTTCTTGGTTTAGTTTACTTCTCTTTTTCAGTTTTTTCATTTTAGCGGAACAAAACCCATTCCGACTCCTTGTCCCATTTCAATTGTATTCGTATCCTTCCATTGATCATAGAGAGTCCATTACCATCTATATTTCCAATGGAGAAGGGGAACAAATCCCCATCCAAAGGAAGGTTTTAAAACGAGAAGAGATAGGTGATCTCATCTACCAAATCGTAGGTGAAGTTGGATCACCACCTTACTTCGATTCTGTGGAAGCTTTGGCAAAAGATGGAAAACTTTTTTCTCCTAAAAAACTATTGGATATTCGTTTTGCTTTAAAACAATCCTGGTTTATGGGTAAAAATGAAAAACTTGTGATGGATTGGAATGTCAATCGCCTGGAGTCCATTATGGAAAAATATAGACTCCCTCGCACGAAATCGGAAGGCGAAAATTTGGACCCAGAAGAAGAAAATCCCAACGCACCTGTGGATACCATCACCTATTATACAGGTGGAACGGAGACAGGGCCCAAGGAATCGGAAGAAGTTTTGAATAAACGTAGGATCCAAGCGATGGAACAAACCTTACGTGCGTTAAATGCTACGCTTTTTGAAAACTTCAAAGACGTCAAAACAATCGAACATAAATTTTCAGGAAACTTAAATCCCGTTTACCAATGGGATACCATTTCCCCACTCGCCTCTCGCTAAAATTGGGGTTTCCCCGATCTTTTTCTCCATTTTTCAAAATGTACTCATGGAAAATGGAGAAATACCGATGATCGTATGGGGAAAAATAGAAATTTTTTAAAAAAAAATAAAACGCTAAAGTAAGCAAAATTCTCTAAAAATCGGCAAAAACTGCCAAAATTCCTCAAAAACTACTTAATTTCATCGAATTAATTTCTTCTATCCGATCACCGACATACTAAGGGAATAAATAGAGATTTTAGGCACCAATGGGGCCTGAAAGCCAGACACAAAAAAAGCGAGAGAAGGGATTCTCTCGTTTGCCAGATCAAGTTTCAAGGAGGAAACCAAATGATCATAAACCACAATTTAGCCGCGATCAACTCACATCGCGTACTCAAGTTCCAAAACGAGGAAGTCTCCAAAAATATGGAAAAACTCTCCTCAGGTATGCGCATCAACCGAGCAGGTGATGATGCATCTGGCCTTGCCGTTTCGGAAAAAATGAGAACGCAGGTGAATGGTCTTAGACAAGCAGAAAGAAATACCGAAGACGGTATGAGCCTGATCCAAACTACGGAAGGGTTTTTGCAAGAATCGAATGATATCATTCAAAGAATTCGAACACTTGCAATCCAATCGTCTAACGGTATTTATACTGAAGAAGACAGACAAATGATCCAAGTCGAAGTGTCACAACTTATCGATGAAGTGGATAGAATTGCTTCCCAAGCTGAATTCAATAAAATGAATTTGCTTCAAGGTGATTTTGCACGTGGATCTAGAGCAACCTCTATGTGGTTCCATATCGGACCAAACATGCACCAACGAGAAAGAGTGTTCATTGCAACAATGACTGCACGTTCACTGAATCTAAAAGGTCAAAGTGGAGAACTCCTGTCTTTGTCAACTGCTGACAAGTCAAATGATGCGATCGGAACTTTGGATGCTGCGTTAACACGTATTAGCAAACAAAGGGCAAACTTAGGTGCTTACTTTAACCGTCTTGAGCATGCTGCAAAAGGGCTCATGAACGCTTATGAGAATACCCAAGCCTCCGAGTCTAGGATCCGTGATGCGGATATGGCAGAAGAAACTGTGGCTTTCACGAAGAACCAGATTTTAGTTCAATCTGGAACTGCTATGTTGGCTCAGGCGAATGTTCGTCCACAAGGAGTTCTTTCTCTCCTTCGTTAACAACCGTTAACAAAGTGAGTGGTTAGTGTAACTGAAGAGTTGTAAGAGATAATCAGCCGGCTTTCCCCTGCCAGGTGGCAAAATGAAAGCTCATCCTTGACACCGGACAGGGATTGTCCGGCTAAGAACGAAACATATACCGTTCTTGGTTATAACACAAAGGAGTGTAGGCCAATGATTATCAATCACAACATGAGTGCGATTCAATCACATCGTGCTCTCAAGTTTACACAATGGGATGTAGATAAGACCATGAGGAACCTCTCCACTGGGCAAAGGATTAACCTTGCCGGTGATGATGCTTCTGGTCTTGCTGTTTCGGAAAAACTACGGACACAAATTCGTGGTTTACGTCAGGCGGAAAGGAATACGGAAGATGGACTGAGTTTCATCCAGACTGCAGAGGGTTACCTTGACCAGTCGGCTGAAATCATCCAACGAATCCGGACCTTAGCGATCCAGACTTCGAACGGAATCTACACACCTGAGGACAGGCAACTCGTGCAGGTAGAAGTATCTGCGCTGGTGGATGAGATCGATCGAATCGCTTCGCAAGCAGAGTTCAATAAAATGAAACTGTTTGAAGGAGACTTCGCTCGAAAGTCAACAAAAGCATCGATGTGGTTTCACATGGGAGCAAACGCAAGGCAAAGAGAGCGTTTCTACATTGGAACTATGACTTCGAAAGCACTTAAGATGTCAGAAGGGGCAATTAAAATTGCACTCTCGACACCTGGAAAAGCTGACGAAGCGATTGCCAAAGCGGACTTCGCCTTGAACAAGATCATGAAGCAGAGGGCAGATATGGGAGCTTACCAAAATAGGCTCGAAAGTACTGCAAAAGGCCTCATGGGTGCATACGAAAATATGCAAGCATCCGAATCAAGGATTAGGGACGCAGATATGGCTGAGGAAATGGTAGCGCTCACGACGAAACAAATTCTCGTGCAAAGCGGTACGGCAATGCTAGCGCAAGCCAGCCTCAGACCAAATTCTGTACTACGACTTTTGAATAACACTTAAGTTGTAGAAGGCAAGAGTTGCCTTAAAGACGGTTGCCTCTTCTCGAAGGATACTTCGGGGAGAGGCTTTTTTATTTATAATGATAGTAGTGATTGGGATCATCCCATTTGGATTGTTCGATTTTGTCCAACTCATCGATGAGTGTTTGATCTTTTTCAGCTGCTTTTGGGTTTCCTAGTTCCTTCTGGATTTTGATCCGAAGTTCTAAGGCAGGGATAAAATCTTTCATCATGGTAAGGGCTTTGTCACAGTGGGTGAGTGATACTTGCAATTGTTTTGTTTCAAATAAAATTTCGGCCATGGAAAACCAAACACCATGAGTGAAGGAAGGATCTACCATAGACAGATATTCTTTGTATAAGGAAATGGCCATTTCAAAATCACCATTTGTTTTTGCTTCCTCGGCCTTGTCTAAAACTGCTAAAGCTTTTTTGCCATCTACTTCCATGGGAACCAAATTTTGATCATAGGAAAAAATATGTCAATTTTAGATTGATCCGATTTGAGTATGGATTGTATTAAAAATTTGGATTGGATACTGATCAAAAGGAAGGCTTCCCTTATAAATCAGTATAGACATTTTGTGGACCGCTACTGGAAATTCCATAGACAAAGAGACGATTGCCAATCAAAACAGCTCGATTTGCAATGGAATTGAATTCAGAATTGTAATTTAGATTTGGGTTCGTACATTGCCAAGTTTGACCATCATTACTTTGTAATAGGGCTAAGTTGGAAAAGATGATGTGAAATTTGTAGGTAGTAACATCAGAGTAAACCAAACCAAGAATGCTCGTATCGTTTGCATTCTGGATCACGTTACATGGAAGATTGAAACCACCACCTGACGTAGGTTTAACTCTTTCCGTTAGGAGGGACCAATTGATTCCATCTGTTGACTCCCAAAAATCAAACAGATTGGAAGATCCATTTTTTCCTCCGAGTAAATAGGCTTTTCCATTCCCAAAGCTACACACTCCCGAATTTCTGGAAGGATAGGCAGGGGAACTCGTGAGCGTGTTTGTGCTAAGCCCAGAATCAATGGTTCTTTCTACAGCAGTTCCATCCAAAATATAGGCGCTTGTATTATTATATTTCACCAAACAAAAGCCAGGTATCGTGCTGGAATTCCAATTCACTCCCGAATCTGTTGTATTATAATTCGACAATTGAAACCGACTCGTAAATGCACCAAAAATATTTGTATTGGTATTGTTGATTTGGTTGCCAACTTGAGAGTAATTGAGTCCATCCGAACTTGAATAGAGCCTTGTTGTTAGGTTTGTATTTTTAATATAAATCGCATAGGTCGTTGTTGTCAGTTGGTCAAACACCAAAGAATCAGTCGGATCCATTGTCCCAAATGGGGAAACAAAACTAGTCCACGTTCGACTTGGTCCGCCACTCAATGCATCGTATAGGACAAAAGAATTGATGAGTCCTCCTGTGGTCCCCGGATCGAAAAGGCTTCCTTTGGGGTTTGGATCCACTCGACAATTGGTATTGAAAACTGAGAACGAGATCATGATACAGAGAATGAGGGAAGTGTTTCGTCGAATTTGATTCATGATTAAAAAGCCCAAGTATATCCGAGTTTGTATTCTAGGCTTGTCATTCCATTCCTTTGGTCTCTTGCCAGATAAAAGTTTTGGTCATGATTCACCATATCCGCCTTGATATGGAGACCAACTTTTTTGTCCAAAGAAGTAGGAGATGAACTCGTTTTGTTTTCCCGAGGGAGGAAGGCATCGATGAGATTGATGAGAAAAATTCCGATGAGGATATCTGAGGCTGTGTTTAACGAATTGGCAGTGGTTCTGTAATCGGATGCTAAATTGTTTTTATCAATGAAATGGAGAGCAAAACCAGCATTTCCGGAGCTTAAGAAGAGTAGCGACCGAGTATCATTCTGGTATTCTGATTTCACATTCATATGTTCGTTCCAAGCATGATGGTAATTGATCGCTGCCCCTAAAAATGAGATCAGATAGAGGGAACCCCAGACAGGTTCATCCCAGTGGTATTGTCCTAAACCTGGTAAAATCGCGGATCTTCCTACCACTCCCCAACGTATTTTTTTCTGAGATCCATGGGATAAATGTTTCATCGAGTCTTCTGATTCATTGACTATTTCAAAATTGGAATTCGATGTTTCTTTCCATTCAGTCTCTGTTTTCTCGGAGGATAGGTTTTTTTTGATTTCCACTTCGACAATTTTTTTCACTTCTTTGGCATTCAATTCCTTGTAAGTGACTTTCAAGATATCAGTTCTTGGAAATTGTAAAATGATTCCGTCTTTCTCTTTTAGTTTCAGAAACTCTCTATTTTGTTCAATGACTCTTCCATAAAAGGATTTCCCTGATTTTAAAATGACGGTTTCAGCCGATAGAGAACCAGTGATGGTCAATAAAAGGAAAGTGGCACAATAGAATGTTAAATTAAGTTTCAATCAGTCTTCCTAAACTACTACATACGAATCCACCAAATTCATTGAAGGGTGGTTTCTTGCAAGCCAATCCAAAATTCCATCAATGAAATCTTGGATTCAAATTCCAAATGAAGAAAAAGGGTTGAATCTGGTTCGTTTCCAAAGTGATACTTACCAATTACAATGAATTGGGTATATTTTTTTCTCGGAGATCCAAAAAAACACTCTCTCGAACATAGGTTGTTCAATACAGTTTCTCTCATCAATGGCCTTTTAAACTTAATCGGAGTTTTTGGAGTTCTTTATTTAGAAAACTACAGGATCCTCATCTCACTGAATGTAGGATCTGGACTCCTAATGCTCGTTATGTACTACTTGAGCCGTGTCAAAAGTATCTATTTTATATTGTATTGGCCTTTCAATTTAACCATTCTCTTTTATTTGGCTTCTATGTGGTTTTTTAACGGTGGTTCGATTGGAGGAAATCATTATTATTTAATCCCATCCCTCGTCATTGCCCTCATTCTCATCAGAAATCACAATGTATGGATCGTGTATAGTTTATACATCGGAATCTCTGCCTCTCTGTATCTATTGGAGTACTTTCATAAAGATTGGGTAACTGGCTATGTTAGTGAGATGGATCGATACTTGGATGCTGGTGGAAATTATTTATTTGTGCAAATATTGACTGGGATTTTGATTTTTATCCTAAGCCGAAATTTAAACATCGAACGAAAAAAATCAGAAGCATTATTGTTGAATATCCTACCCGAACCAATCGCTGATGAATTAAAAAAAGAAGCACGAGTGATTCCAAAACGATATGAAAAATCATCCGTGTTGTTTTGTGATATGGTTGGATTTACAAAAATTGCAGAAACCATGAATGCGGAAGTGTTAGTCCATGAATTGGATCAAATTTTTCGTTCATTCGATCGGATTTGTAAAGAGTATCGAATGGAAAAAATCAAAACAATTGGCGATGCTTATATGGCAGTTGGTGGGATTCCAAATGAAAACATATCAAACCCAGTCGATGCCGTGTTATGCGGACTTGCTTTCCAGTCCTATATGGCCGAACCAAAAGAGATCCATTCCTTACAAGGGAGAGAGTTTTGGGAGATCCGATTGGGAATCCACATGGGGCCTCTTGTAGCGGGAGTGGTGGGCAGTGATAAATTTGCTTATGACGTTTGGGGTGATACAGTGAATACTGCAAGCCGATTGGAAAGTTCCGGTGTGGTCGGTGAGGTGAACATCTCGAGAGTTGTGTATGAAGAGGTGCAAAAGGTGTTTGAATGTGAATCGAGAGGGTTTGTTTCCATCAAAAATAAAGCCGATATCGAGATGTTTTTAGTGAAAGGTTTTTTGCCTGAGTTTGTGAGTCCAATCAATCCAAAAGAGCCAAATGAATTGTTCCTTCGGCTTTATAAAACAGGAGCACTATTTTATACAGATGATACGGAATCGTAAAAGGATTGGAATTCTAATCACACATCTTCCTACAGTGTTACGATCATTCATTCTGATTTGTGTATTCTTGTGGCAATGTTCCTCTTCAAAAGAAGGAAAGGAAACAATCAAACAAATTTCCATCCCTACGAAATTGGGGATGATGTCTGTTCTCACCAACAATTGCGAATTAAAATCAAAATTATTGGTGTGGATCCACGGTTCACCCGGGAGTGGTTCTGATTTTACTATGCACTTGGAAGATGAAGACTATGGGAAACATTATTGTATGTTAGTTCCCGATCGGTTAGGGTTTGGAAAATCCAATTCAGAAAATTTCCAACCAAGTTTAAAAATCCAATCAGATGCGATTGTAGAGATGGTTCATTTTTTTCTAAAACAGAAACATGTATCCTTTCAGAATGCAACAATCATCGGGCATTCCTATGGGGGGCCTGTTGCTTTCCAATCGACAATTCAATTGTCTAAGTTAAAACAGCCTAGTTGGAAAGTGGTTTTGATTTCTGCACCTATGGACCCAAAATACGAAGAACTTAAGTTCTATAATTTTTTTGCAAAGAATTATATCATCGAATGGATGTTACCAAGGTCTTGGGTTCGAAGTAATCTAGAGATGTTCCAATTAAAGAAGGAATTAGAAACTTTGGGAAGTGTCCTCAATGAGAATCAATTTCCTGTCATCACCATCCATGGAGAGGATGACGGAATTGTTCCTTTAGAACACATTTATTTTTTGGAAAAGATTCAATACAAAGGAAATCATAAATATTATAGGATCAAGGATGGAAGCCATTTCATTCCTTGGACTCGGTATTCAGAAATTAAAAATATTATTTTCAGTGAGGAATTCTAATGGAATCAATTTTACGTAATACCTATTTGTTTCATGTCATACGGTTTTTAATCGTTTTCATCATCGGGCAAACCTTGTATTTCAAATACACTGGATCTGAGGAGTCACGTTATATCTTCACCATACTTGGGATGGAACCTTGGGGTCGAATTGGGCTTGCGGTATTGGAAACCATTTGCATTGGATTCTTGTTATTTCCAAAATTAGTTTGGGTTGGTGCATTGTTGGCGTTTAATTTGATGTTAGGTGCCATTCTCTCTCACTTCGTATTTTTAGGGATTGTCGTTCAAGATGATGGCGGGTTACTTTTTCTTCTCGCAGTCATTGTTTTTTTGTTTTCCATTTATTTATTGTACTTCGAAAGAAAAAAAATCCCTTACATCAGAGATTTGTTTCCAACAAACTGAATTTTTTCCTGTAATCATTGTGATCACAGATCAATTGGAATATTTTTTGGTATGGAGTGAAAGGAATACCCAGGGAATGATTTTTGTATCCAATTTCAAAGATAAGTTTCCATTGCCTGAATAAAATGGAATAACTTTGTCTAATACTAAACTTCGGATCATACAAATTGGTTGATTCACTTGTCACTCCATTTAGCTCAATGATCTTGAGACCTTTCCCTTCCAGTAGGTCTTTCTTTTGGGAATAACGTATATCAAACCTTCCAAAAAAGAATCCTTTTGTTTTGTCTCCGATTCTTATCAATTGTTTTTCTAATTTAGAGGTTCGTAAGTGTTCGCCGTCTTGGAACATACATCCTTGGATGTGATTCCCAATCGTTCCGATGAAAATTGTTTTTCCTTTTGGAATGATGTTTTGTAAAAATCTTTGGTTGTGTTTTTTGTGCGACTCCCATTGGAATCGGTACCTTGGATGGTTTTGAATTAATGTTTCTAATGTGGAAATTCCATCGCCCGTAATTTTGGGAAACACTTTGTCTGTGATTGAGAATATGTTGCCATGAGGTTCATCTGGATTTCGATAATAAAAGATTCCCACCTCATAGGGGCCTCTCATCCATTCTTGTAGTAACCAGTCAATTGTGTATGTTTGAAACAATTGTTCCAATTCAGAAATTGAATGAATTTTTTTCACAAGAAACCCACGTTCCCCTTTGTCTGGTTTGGCGATGATGGGGAAGTCCAATTTCTTTTGTTTCATCCATTTGGTGACCGCTTGTATTTTTTTTGGATTCTCATTTCTAACAAGTAAGGATTTGGAAACAAATTCATTTGGGATTAGATTTAGGATTTCAGATTTGGATTCGCCAGCAATGCCTGAGGCAATGATCCCTGGGTTTGTTGTCGTTAGGTATCGAATCCCCCGGTATTTGAAGATGAGATAGAATAGATATGGAACGAGTGGTAAATAAAAAAGATAACTGGGCCAAAATTCCAATTTGGTAAACTTCTGGCATTGCAAAAATAGTTTTGATCTTTTTTCCGGAATCAATATCAGTAGAAACAATTGGAAAATGAGATAAAAACTAAGACCGATGGAAATGAAACCCCACCAATGCGAAAAATTGAAAAAATAGGATGAAATCCATTTTCCATATAAATAAACAAGTGTTACAAAAGCTGTTGTCCAAATGGTCACAGCAATGAAACTTGTGATCATAAAATTTACAAATGGCATTCGAAAGTATCCACTTAAGAGATAAAGTGGTAACCTGGTTCCTGGTAAAAATCGTGAGATCAAAATGGAAAATACGAAATTAGATTTCCATTGTTTGTAAATTTTTTGAGAGGATAATTTTTTTTCCCATCTCTCGATTCGTTTCCACTGTTTCAAATAGGTATGGAAAGAATATCCAACAAGATATAAGAGTAGGTCACCGATAAAAATTCCAAATCCAGTGAATAGAATGGCTAATACCAGTGAAAGTTTCCCTTCTTTCGCAAAAATACCTGCAGTGATGCAGGTGATGTCTTCTGAGACAAATGTAGAAAAAAATAAAACGAGAAATAAATTTTTCACTCATGACTAAACTGGTTTTTTTTTGAAAATGGTCAATTGAAATCAGGATTTTATGGTTTGCCTCTCATTTTATCCTTTGTTCTTTGCACTTGTATGGCAAAGATTCTCATTTTACTCGTCCATCCAAATCTGGAACGTTCCAAAGCAAATCAAATGTTATTAGATTCCTTACCAGTTTCTGACAATATCACATTACGAGATTTATACGAATTATACCCTCATTTTACTATCAATGTGAAAGAAGAACAAACTCTCTTACAAAACCATGATGTCATTTTATTCCAACATCCATTTTATTGGTACAGTTGTCCACCGCTCATGAAACAATGGATCGATGCCGTCTTAGAAGATGGTTGGGCCTATGGTAAAAATGGGAATGCTTTGAAAGGTAAAAAATGGATCCAAGCGATTTCCACTGGAGGTTCCGAAAAGGCCTATCAAAAAGATGGATTCCATGGTCATTTGATTGATGCGTTTCTTTTGCCGTTCCAAAGGACCGCAGAACTTTGCCAGATGGAATACCAAAAACCATTTTTAGTCCAAGGTACATTCCAATTGAAAGAAGAGGAGTTCCAAAAAGAATCCATCCGTTATCGAAATTTCATTCTCTCTCATTTAGAGGAGGTTTACAATGGGTGAAGTTAATTTTTTCATTCAGGCCATCATCTATCTCACAAGTGCCATCATCATTGTTCCAATCGCCAATCGTTTGGGTCTTGGTTCCGTGCTTGGTTATTTGGTGGCAGGGATCGTGATCGGTCCATTTGTATTTGGTTTTGTGGGTACGGAAGGGAAAGACCTTTTACACTTCGCAGAGTTTGGTGTTGTGATGATGTTATTTGCCATTGGATTGGAATTAGAGCTCAACTTACTTTGGCGATTGAAGTTTTGGTTACTTGGACTTGGAGGTTTGCAACTTTTACTCACAACTCTATTTGTCTTTTTGTTTTCCATCGGATTTCAATTTTCTTGGAAATCATCGCTTGCCCTTGGATTTATTTTATCTTTGTCTTCGACTGCGATCGTATTACAAACGTTAAAAGAAAAAGGACTCATGAAATCGGTATCAGGACAAGCATCCTTTTCCATCCTTTTATTCCAAGATATGGCAGTGATTCCAATACTTGCCATTTTCCCAATGTTAAGTGATGGTGAGATAAACTCAAATGATCACGGACATTCACTCGTAGACCATTTACCAGGATACCAAAAAACTTTCGTTGTCCTTTTTGTCGTTTTGGGAATAATTTTGATTGGTAGGTATGTTCTCAGTCCCATCTTTCGATTGATTGCAAAATCGGGAAGCCGTGAGATTTTTACGGGAGCAAGTTTATTACTCGTCATTGCAATCTCGGTACTTATGGGAGCTGTTGGTGTTTCGGCAGCTCTCGGAACTTTCCTTGCGGGAGTGGTGCTTGCCAGTAGTGAATTTCGTCATGAATTGGAGAGTAATATCGAACCCTTCAAAGGATTACTTCTCGGTTTATTTTTTTTAAGTGTTGGTGCTTCCATGGAACTTCCTGTCGTAATGGAAGAACCTTTGAAGATCATCTCCATCGTTTTCGGAATCATATTCATGAAAGCCATCGTTTTACTGACACTTGGATTTTTATTCAAACTCCCTTTGGATCAGAATTTATACATGTCACTTGCCTTATCGCAAGTGGGTGAATTTTCCTTTGTTTTGTTTGGTTATTCTGAAGGCCTTGGAATCTTTGATAAGGGGACTGTAGTGATCCTAGTTGCATGTGTGGCATTGAGTATGGCATTTACTCCCATATTGCTATTGTTATACGAAAAGACAGTCTTTGAAGCCCTTCAATCAAAAGCTCCCAAAAAACAAACAACAAATACAATTGAAAGAGAAGAAAACCCCGTCATCATCTGTGGGTTTGGTCGATTTGGAAATATGGTGGGTCGATTTTTACGATCCAATGGTGTGGGCATCACCATTTTAGATTACGATGCCGATCGAGTGGAGATGCTTGGACGGTTTGGGTTTAAGGTATTCTTTGGTGATGCAACACGTTTGGAACTTTTGGAAAATGTTGGATTGGAACATGCCAAAATTCTTGTGGCGGCCCTTGACCATCCAGAAAAACAACAAGAACTCATTCGCAATGTCAAACACCATTACCCTAATATCAAAATTGTTGCACGTGCTGGGGACAGAGAAGAAGCCTATGATTTAAAGGAGATGGGACTTTCCTTTATCTACCGAGAAACTAGGGAAACCGCTGTGAAACTAGGAAGTGATGTATTAAAAATTTTAGGCACAAGATCCTATACTGCGGAACGAGCCAAAAATTTATTCTTGGCCCATGATGATGAAACCTTCCAAGAACTTTTTTCTTTGCGTAAAGATCGGGTGCAATACATAAGCCTAGCCAAACAAAGGAACTTAGAATTGGAACGATTGATGTTTGTGGATTTAGGAAAGGAAGACTAGTTAGAATTAGATACTTGGAGTGAGATGGAACGTTAATCAAATCATGAGATCGGAAACGGATTTTGTTTTAATGAAGTGGAAAAAAGATTCGAGCTGGATTAAAAGCGAGAAAGAAAGTAAGAAAGAATTCCCGAAAGGTCGTTTTTACCTTTTCGGGAATAAATCTTTTTGGACGGTTTGATTTTGGTTGGTTTCAAGGTGAAGATCATCCTGGAAGCCAATTTGATTTGTTTGATTGGTTTTCCTTTCTCTTTCATAATGATTAGACATTGGAAACAGAGAGGAATGGGGCAATCTTTATTTTTTAGAATCTAAAATTTGGTTCCATTCTTCGAGATAAGGTTTTGCAATTTCTAAAACAGAAGTTGGATCGCCTTCGATGGTGATGGTTTCGATCTTATCTCCCTGGCGAATGGCATTGACCACTTCTTGGTCACTTGCATCCACCACAGCACCAAACACAGAATGTTTTCCATCGAGCCAAGGTGTTGCAACATGGGTAATAAAAAATTGACTTCCGTTGGTGCCAGGGCCTGCATTTGCCATAGAAAGGATCCCTGGTTTGTTGTGTTTCAAACTAGAGTCAAACTCATCGCGAAACTTATAACCTGGACCACCCGTTCCTGTTCCTTGGGGACAACCACCTTGGATCATAAAATCTTCGATGACACGGTGGAACTTTAAACCATTATAAAAATTCCTTTGGGCCAAATTCACAAAATTGGCAACCGTGTTTGGTGTTTTCTCGGGAAAAAGTTCGATTCGGATTTCACCTTTATTTGTTTTGATCACTGCGCGTAAAGTACTCATACCATTCACTCAATTTCTTCAATTTCCCCTGGCAAGTCGAAAAAAGGTTTGAGTTCCTTATCATTTTCCCATTATACTTGGTGTTTGATTGGATGAGGTACTATGATGAAACGAATCGCTTTGTTTTTTATCTTTTTATTTGTATTTTCTTTGGTGGCAAAACCCATCCAAAAACAATCTAAAAAACCAAAACTGGAACCAATTCCCAATCGGCTCATTGATTATGGAGAGTTTAAAAAGATTGTGAACCGTTCCGAAGGGGAAAGAGAAACTCACCGCCTAACAGAAGATCAATTTTTGAAGATGATGACCGAAGAAGGAGTCGTGGTCCTTGACGCTCGGAGTGAAAACAGGTATCGATTGTTACACATCAAAGGTGCCATCAATTTGCCATTTACCGAATTCACCAAAGATAGTTTGGCGTCCGTGATCCCGGAACCAAAATCCAAAATATTGATTTATTGTAATAATAATTTTGAAGGCAATGAACAAGCCTTTGCTGCAAAAAGTCCCGCGGCATCTCTCAATCTTTCTACATACAATTCGCTGAAAGCATATGGATATTCCAATATTTATGAATTGGGACCTTTACTTGATGTCAACCAAACGAAACTTCCTTTGGTTAGTGAACCAAAGGAAACAGAACCGAAGGCAAATCAATAAAAGGAGATTATCTTTGGTACTAGTTTTCTGAACCGCTAAAACTTTATGTTACAAGGAACATTATTATCAGAGATCATTGAAGCTGTTTCCAATACCTATGGAAATGAATTTTTAAATCGACTCACCGAAAAACTATGTACGGTAATCGGTGCTGATTATACATTTATTGGACTTTTTGATAAAAAAAATTATGAGTCGAGGACTGTCTCCCTTGTGGCAAAGGGCCAAGTCGTAGATAATTTTAATTACAGTTTGGAAGGGACTCCTTGTGCCAATGTCTTTGAGAATAAAATTTGTTATTATCCAACAGAGGTACAAAAACTTTTTCCAAACGACCATCTGTTAGTGGATATGAAAATTGATGGGTACATAGGGACTCCTCTCATCAATTCGAAACAAGAAATTTTGGGTTTGATCGTTGGTTTGTTTGAACAAAAGATTCCCAAAAAAGAGGAAACTTTGACATTGTTTCAAATTTTTTCGGGTAGGATTGCTGCGGAGTTAGAGCGACTTGATTACGAAAGAAAACTAGAACAATACAACGAAGAGTTGGAAGTTTTGGTTAAGGAACGAACATTTAAGTTAGAACAAACATTAGAGGAACTAAAGGAACGCCAAGACCAACTCGTGGAAGCAGAAAAGTTGGCAAGTTTAGGACTTTTATCCGCAGGCATTGCTCATGAGATCAATAACCCATTAAACTTCATTACGGGTGGTTATTATGGCATCAAAGATTTCATTCAATCGACAGGGATCCAATCGGAAAAAACAGAAATGTATTTAGATGCCATCAAAGTGGGAGTGGAACGGACAACAAAAATTGTCAAGGGCCTAAACCAATATACAAGGACTGGTGATTCCTTTGATGAAAAAATTGATATTGAAGAAATGTTAGAAAACTGTTTGGTGATCTTATTTCATACTTTCCGAGATAAAATTTCTGTCGAAAAAGAATTTGATTCTGAACCAGTTTTCATCCAAGGGAACTCGGGTAAAATCCACCAGGTTTTTCTGAACCTCCTCACCAATGCGATTCAGTCTATGGAAAACAAAAGAGGAAAACTTTTGATTTCTGCAAAGTCAGAAGGGGATTTTGTTTTGGTCACGATCCAAGATACAGGAACTGGGATCCGAAAAGAACACCTAAACCAAATTCAAATTCCTTTTTTTACCACAAAAGAACCAGGCAAAGGTGTGGGCCTTGGTCTATCCATTGCTTATAAAATTTTGAAAGAACATTCGGCATCAATTGATGTGGAATCGGAATGGGGGGAGGGGACAAAATTTACGATCCGTCTTCCCAAATGGAATGAAGGTTAAATTTTGAAACCAAAACTACTTTATGTGGATGATGAAGTCATGAATTTACATCTATTCCGAGAAATGTTTCGAAAGGATTTTGATGTTTTGATTGCAAGTTCTGGGGAGGAAGCCTTAGAAGAATTGGAAGAATCAAAAGAAATCCAATATGTAATTACCGATATGAGAATGCCTGAAATGAATGGACTCGAATTGATTTCAAAAGCGAAAAAGGTTCGTCCAGAAGTGGTGTATTGTTTGTTAACCGGTTACGATCTAACCAAAGAAATTGAAAAAGCAATCGAAGCAAAACAAGTGGCTCGTTATTTTGCAAAACCATTTGACCCCACAGAGATTCGAACCTTTCTCTCTGCGGGCCAGTAGATCCAATAAGTGTTTTACTTACTTGTTTTTAAACTCAATTTCGACAACTCCGCGTTTGGAACTGTTGATGTTTAACGTTTTATTGCTTAAGAAACGGAAACTTGAATCTTTTTTGTACATCAATTCTTCCGCAAACATGGATTCTTTTCCTGGGTAAGTGAGTTCCCATTCCGACCCACTCATCTCTGTTTTGCGGTCATTCACTTGTTTCACCGAAGTGTATTCCATCAAATCGTTTTTGAAATTGATGGCATCTTCCAAGGCGAGACCTTTGAATTTTAAAATCACCGTATTTTGTTCTGTGAGTTTGAACCATTCGTCTTTGATTTGTTTTCCGACTTTCACTGAAACCAAATTGGCCCAATCTTTGACGGCTTGTTCTCTGGAAACTTCTTGGGTGATGTCGGCACCTCGGCCTTCCAAACTCCCTGATCCAAAAATCTTTCCATCACCCCATAACTGGATGATACGGTAAGGACCCGTCGCCGCCGAACTTAAAAAATCTGTTTTTTTCCCACCAGGGAGGACCACTGGCTTTTGGTCGGTTGTCGTCACTTTTGCCACGATCAAAACTTCTGCCCCTGAATCTTGTGCGAGTGTCAGAAGGGGGCTACCTTCTTCAACGGAGGTGAGGTCGAGTTTGGCTAGGCTTGGATTTTTTTTGAGAAGGGCTGTGAGTTGGGAACTATCCACCACCTTATTGCCTTTGGCACGAAGTTTTTCAATGAGTTCCGCCTCTGCAATGTTAGTGGCAGATCCAATGGGGAAGGACTTTCCATTGACTACGGTTTGGACAAGGACTGCAATTCGGGGATTTCCTACATCATCTAGGAGAGCATCAACTGCAGTCGAAAGTTTTGTGGCTTCCACCTCGCAACGGACATTGAGTCGGATCATGTCTTGGGTATCCAATTTCCATTGTTCTTCACTGATGATATCGTATTTTTTCACGAAACTATCGGTTTTTCCGTAGAGTTTGGAACCAAGGGATTGCCCATCCGAAACTCCCGATTTTTCTGTGATCTGTTCTCCCACCAATTTCCGGATGGCATTGAGTTTGGCATCTTTGAGGGCCTTATTTCGGGCAAGAGCCAAGTCTCCTTGGTAAATTGGGGCCTCTCCCATGGCTGTGACCACATTGTCTGGGAGTGATGGGTTTTTTTGCGCGGAATTGGACCCAGCACATGCCAAGATGGAAAGGACTAGAATCCCAGTAAAGGGAGCAATTCGAAGTCTATGAAGCATGAAGGACATTTCTCCTTGAAGATTTGCTATATTATAGAAACATATACTTACATGACCAATTACTTTTTTAGGTTTTCTCTCTGCTTTCTTGTCCTCGCCTGCCAAGGGAACACGGTTCCACAGTTCCGTGTCCACCCCTCTGATTCGAATGTCCGATTGTCTCAGGACATTTTTTACGAAAAAGTCCTTCCAACGATGGCGGGAAAAAAATTAATGCTCGCAACCAATCCCTCAGGCATTGGAACGAATCCAAAAAAAATCATTTCTTCCTTCGAAAAACACAAAATCAGATTAGAACATTTGATTGGGTTGGAACATGGATTTTTAGGTTTAGAAGAAGAGTTTAGCCAAACACCTGTTACAATGGATTCAACCTTCAATCGACCATTGTATCATATCTATCGCATCAAAGATTCTGAACTCCGCGAGTTGGTCAAGGAAGTCGATTATGTTTTATTTGATGTGCAAGATGTAGGAATGCGTTGTTACACTTATTTGAGTGTATTAAAGCGGCTAATGGATGCACTCAAAAATACAAAAACAAAACTTATTGTTCTGGATCATATCCATGTTGCGATGCATTTGCCTCCCATGGGTGAAAAAATGAATCCGAAACACCTCAATTTTGCCGGAGAATTTCCATCCCTACTCATCACAGGTATGACAACGGGTGAGTCGGCCATTTTTTATAACAAAGAATACTTAAAAGAATCGGTGGATCTTGTTGTGATTCCTGTAGAAGGCTACAAACGAGGGATGTACTTTGAAGACACAGGTATCCCTTGGACCACTCCTTCACCTAACTTACCAATGGTGGACTCGGCAAGGAATTATTTATCCCTTGTGCTCTTAGAAGGTGTGAACGTATCAGTGGGACGAGGGACCCAAGCTCCCTTTGTTTATTTCGGTGCCCCTTGGATGACAAACCCGGAAGAACTCGCTTCAAAACTCAGCACACTTGGAAATAAATCTTATTATTTTTCCACAGTGTATTTCAAACCAACCTTTGGTCCACACAAGGGAAAAATCTGTTCAGGGCTTCGGATGAATTTAGTCAGACCTGATTATGATCCGATGTTACTTGCTTACGAACTCATTCGGCTCATGAAAGAAACATATCCGAATGATTTTAAGTGGAGTAAAGGTTCAGTCAACCACTGGGTTGACCAATTGTGGGGGAGTGACCATTTTCGAACGGCAATCAATGAAGGAAAAACGTACTCTGAGTTTCATAACACCTACTTGAGTGAAGAAACAAACGAAAATAAACGGATCAAACCGTACTTAATGTACTAAGGAAAGAATATGAAATTAGTATCGATCCTCATATTATATTTTGCATTTTTTTTGGGAGCTGTTTATCCATCCGAAACCAAAATCAAATTGATCCCGAAACAAAAAACAGCGAAGGTTTTGAAGTCAGTAGCCTATGCGACGATTCGTTCCACGGTCATGGCAACGTATTCTCGCTTCGAAGAAAAAGAAACAAACCATAACACCTGTTCGGATGGATTTCCAAGTATGCCTGGGGACTTTCCATGTAATTTATTGGACTTTTCTGGAACCTCAGACCAAGTGAATGTACAATCGGAGATCAGTGATGGTGAGTTTGCAGAAGGAAGGGACCCTGAAGATATGAATCCGAGTGGAAAAATCCGCATCAAAGTATCCAAGGACAAATCCAGGAATCTGAATGGAAATGTGATTTTGTTAGGAGAAGGAGAAAACCAACTCTCTCTTTTTTATTTTCCCAAAGGTCAAATTTCACATTATTTGTACCAAAACATGATTGTGATTTTTGTTTGGAACCAAAACGAACCTACTGCGCAACTTTCCCACCTCTATTTTGTGAAAGTTGGGAGTGACTTCTTTCCTGAAGAAGTGAAGGAATTTGCGTTTTAATTTATGCCTAATTTCCAAGGTTATGTGAGAAAGATGTCCCACAAGGGATTCAATCCTGTTTCTTATTTTTGGGAATCGGCCACTTACATAGAAGATAAAAAAGAAAAAACAATCCAAATCTCAGAATCCACTTCCCAGGAACCCGTGGAAACCTTTCTCGGGAAAAAAATAACATTAACAACTACGGATGAGATTCGATGTCTCCACTGTGGTAAAAAAACAAAAAAGTCATTTAACCAAGGTCATTGTTTTGTTTGTTTTTCCAGTCTGGCGGAAAATGATCTTTGTATTTTACGTCCAGAAACCTGCCACCATCATAAAGGAACTTGTCGTGATGCAGACTGGGGTAGTACCCATTGTTTTAAAAAACACACAGTTTACTTTGCCAATTCGAGTGGATTAAAAGTAGGGATCACAAAAGAAAATCCTGTCACAAACCGTTGGGTAGACCAAGGGGCAAGGTTTGGCATTCCCATTTTGGAAGTGAATTCCAGAAGGGACGCAGGGATTATAGAACATTTTCTCAGTCAATTTTTACCCGATAAAACATCCTGGCAAAAAATGGTTTCAGGGGATCCAACTGTGATTGATTTAAAAAAAGAGGCAGAAAAGTTTCTAAACCATTTGGAAAAAAATCAATTTTTTTCACCTATTGACAGCAAACAGAAGTTAGACTGGAGTCGGTTGCCACTGACAAAAGAGCTGGAAATCCAATATCCCATTCAAGCCTATCCATCCAAAATCAAATCACTCAAACTCACAAAAGAAACTCCGATTGAAGGAACCCTAGTTGGGATCAAAGGCCAATATTTATTATTTGATATCGGTGTGATCAACATACGAAGTTTAGGTGGTCTTTGGGTTGAACTTTCCGCGTAGGACCATCCGACTGAAAGGAAATTGGACCACTCAAATTTTTTATGAGTGTGACGACTTTTTATTAGCTGAAAAACCAGAAGGAATTCCCGTCCACGAAACAAAAGACCCGAGTCGGATGGATTTTACTAGGTTACTATCAAACCATTTACAAATTCCAGAACTTCGCACGGTGAATCGACTCGACCTAGGTACGAGTGGAATTGTGCTCCTTGGAAAAAACAAAAACAAAAACGTAGAACTTGATCTATTGTTAAAAGAGGCAGAAAAAACATACATATTCTTATGTGATGGGATTCCCAGTTGGAGGGAACATAGGATGGAATGTTTTTTAAAGGAAGGGAACAAACAAGTAAACCTTGTCCGAAGTGGAGGAAAAAAAGCCATCACCGAATTTTCCATCCTCCATTCAGATCCCAATGAATCCATTTCTTTTGGATTTGCGAAAATTTTGACAGGAAGGAGACACCAAATCCGCGTTATGCTTTCTTCGCTCGGTTTTCCCATTTTAGGTGACACTGTGTATGGAAAAAAAGAGAAAACGGAGACTCGAATGTATCTCCATTCCTTTCGTTTTTACTTTACTGACTTTTTAGGTCAAAAACAAATGGTACAAACAGATGTGCCTAGAGATTGGATCGGACGGATGCCCTCCATTTCTAATTTTCCTTTTGATACATGAACCACGAAGAATTCCATCGTTTCTTAAAAGAACAAAAACTCTATAAAAATCTTACGACCATATCCAAACTGATATCCATTAGTTTTTTAGTGATATATTTATATCTATTGTTTAGCTCCAGTTATACGGCAAGTCCATTGATTGTGGTCATCAATTATTTGGCAATATTCACTGGATTTTCGGGGCTCATTCGGTTTAAATACTTTGAAATTCCTTCTATTTTACTCAGTGTTTTCGATTTGGGTTCCGAATCTCCGTTTTACCTTTTGAGTGGTGAAGAAAAAAAATATGTTTGGAGAAAGGCAGGTAGGGAAGAAGAACTACCAACTGATCCAAACCCAGATTGGATTGTCTCTACCTTACAATTACATGACAGATTCCCTTGGAAATCAGTAGGGAAATTCTATCTAGTTTTTTACCTTGTTGTGATTTTGATTTCCGTGTATTACCTGACTTCTGTTTATTTGGAAACCGGATTTCAAAACTAAGACAACAATTTTCCTTGTCCTAGTGCTTCGTTCCAAAATCCTATCCCTATGGCTTTGAATTGTGGAATTGTAGGTCTCCCGAACGTCGGTAAGTCGACTATTTTTAATGCACTCACGAAAGCAGGCGCGCAGGCTGCCAACTATCCTTTTTGTACCATTGAACCAAATACGGGTGTTGTGGAAGTACCTGACGAAAGACTGAATCGTCTTGCTGAAATTTATAAACCAAAACGAACCGTTCCCACAATGATTGAATTTGTGGACATTGCAGGCCTTGTGAAAGGGGCAAGCCAAGGAGAGGGGTTAGGCAACCAATTTTTATCCCATATCCGCGAAGTGGATGCCATTTGTCATGTGGTACGCGCCTTCCAAGATGAGAACATAACGCATGTTCATGGAAAAGTAGATCCCATCGAAGACATCACTGTCATCAATTATGAATTGATTTTAGCTGATTTGGATAGTTTAGAAAAACAACAACAACGAGTTTCCAAAACTGCCAAAACAGGAAATAAAGAGGCAGGAGAAATTTTATCCGTTATGGATCAAATTTTAGAAGCCTTAAAAAAAGGAAACAGAGCCTCCACCGTGGAACTTTCGGAAGAAGAACTCAAAATTGCCAAAAAGTTTAATCTTATTACCATTAAACCAGTGTTATATGTTGCTAATATTTTAGACTCTGATGTCAAATCCACTGAAAATCCACTCGTAAAAGTCATCACAGATTTTGCAAAAAAAGAAGGTGCACCGGTCGTTGTGTTATGTGGTCGTTTTGAAGAAGAAATTTCTGGTTTGGAAAAAGAAGACCAATTGGCCTTTTTGGAAGAGATCGGAGAAAAGGAATCTGGCCTTTCTCGAATGATCCGCGCCTCCTACCAACTTCTTGGCCTCCTCACATTTTTTACAGCGGGTGTGGAAGAAGTGAGAGCCTGGACTACCAAACAAGGAAGCACAGGCCCTATTGCTGCCAGTGTGATCCATTCTGATTTTGAAAAGGGATACATCCGTGCAGAAGTGATGCGGTATGAAGACCTGGATCGCACTGGGGATGCAACCAAAGTCAAAGACGAAGGGAAACTCCGTGTGGAAGGAAAAGAATACATAGTCCAAGATGGGGATGTGATTTATTTCCGAGTGAATGCTTAAAAAAAATCCCGACTTTCGTCGGGATGTCTTTAAGTGTGAACTAGTTTGGAAAAAGAAAGTGGTTTCCTACAGGTAGGGACCATTTCTCACAGTATCAATTGCACCAAACGGATCCTTTATTGCACCGAGTGGAAAAAAACTACGATTGTAACATAAAATGATACCGGCCAATTTCTTTCCCAGATTCAAAGATTGCAAGCTCAGGGCTTGAATCGAGAGTGATGGGGGAGTCGAACATAGACTGGGTTCCGAGTTTGGGTAAGGTTTCGACTGGGGTTCCGTCCAAAAACAATTTAGCGGACAATCGTTCCGCGTTCGATGCTTCTACCGACAAAAATACTTGGTTTTTTTCTGCATTGGGTTGGAACACAAAGTCCAAATCCCTTCCTCCGACTTGTCTGTGGACTCGGAAGGCTCCGCTTGACCCTTGACCCCGGAGAGCCAATTGAGAGGTGTGGAGGGTGGCGTTTTCCCAATCGCTCATGAGAATTTTCCAAGACTCATTCCAAAATTGAAGGAAGATCCGGATTTTGGAATCTGGGTTTGGGAGAACCGACTGTAAGATCCTTCCTAGAGTGGTAGGATCCACTTCCTCTCCCTGGGACATTAGGTAAATGGCTTCTTTGAGTTTGAGTCGGTTCATAAATGGGTTCGGATCTTTTGTCTCCATAATATTGATTACCCCCCGTTACGGCTTTATTTCCTTGGTTTGTATTTTTTTTAACTTTTCTTTGGCTCGGTTGGCCCGAGCTAGTACTGTTCCGATGGGAACTTCTAAAATTTCTGCGATTTCTTTGAATTTGTAACCCTTTAAGCGGAGGATGAGGATTTCTTTGTGTGGTTCGTCTAGGGCATCAATGAGGTCGTAAAACTCTTGTTTCTCTTCCCATTCAAAGTAGACGTCTTCTTGCGTTTGTCTCTCGTCTAGAATATCGATACTCAGATCGAGGGAAATGCCCTCTCTGTATTCCGTTCGGCGGATGCTCCTTGTATGGGACATGCTGATATTTTTGGAAATTTCACTCAAATAGATGATGAAGGCAGGTAAACTTTCTCCTTTGAACTTGCGAAGCAAATGGTAGTCATTTTCTGTGAGTTTTAAATAGACCAATTGAGAAGTGTCCACCACTTCTTCCCTTGGTACATAGTGGGCGCAAGTTCCGATGATGAGACGATGGAATTTTTGGATGAGGGTTTGCCATGCTTCTCGTTTTCCAAGAAGGCAATTATCGATCAAACTTCTAATCTCATCACTCATAGTTCTTTTTGAGATTCGACGGAATTTTTGCAAGATATCAATACGTTTTCTAATCTTTTTTGGAAATGATGGGATTGGAAAATCGTTTTGCGGATAAACTGCAACTTAATTTGGTTTTCCCTTTGTAACTGAGTTAGGTCTTCGTTGGAAAACCTTCCATAGTCAGAGAAAAAACCAAAAAAACCGAATATTCGAATTTTCAGCTGATCCTTTGGAAGAAAAACTAAACAATTTTCCAATTCGTTCAGTTGGGAACTGATCGTATCTGTAATATTAGGATCATTTTTCCAAAGCGAAACGATTTCCAAATAATACGATTTTGATTTGATGTTTTCTGAAATCAGGTCTTCCGAATTCCAAGGATTTTGATTTGAATAGTAAAACAGCTGGTAGGTGGCTTTTTGATTGGCTTTCATATCTTGTAAAAGCCTAAGTAATAAAAGTTTTCGTTTAGATTCGGGCATTTCCGAATATAGAATTCGATTGATTGCGGTTGTGTATTCCCTTTCTTTTCCTAAAAATAAAACTTCATGTGGTTTATAGAAATTTGAATATACATAAACTGTTTTTTCCCACTCGAGTTGTAAGTTCCGGACCAAGTTTAATATTTCTGCATTTGTGATTTCAGATGTTAAAATTTCCAGTTTTGGAAAAACAGTTAGGTCAAAGATTTTCTTTTTTGCGTGTTTTTCGATTGTTACAATTTCATTTTTGTTTGCTTCGCTACATCGTTTGATTTGTAGTAAGGCATCGTAAAAGGATACTAATTTTAATATTTCCGATAGTTCTCGGATTTCTTGGAATTTACAAATTTGGAAGTAATATTCGTATTCTTCGTTTTCCTTGACCTCTATCTCTTTCAAAATGGGGAAATGACCTTTTGTATAGGCTTCGGATTTTAAATTTTGGAAGGTTTGGTATTCAGACCAAAGGGAATCGAAAGAGGGATGTTTCGAAAACCATTGTGCACTGACCCTCGGCACAAAACAGAGAAAGGTCAAAATCAGATATACCCAATGTTTCAAAAACCACTCCTTGTTTTGAATTCATAATACATTTTTTCTTCGGAGGAGTCTTCTGAAAAAATAGATTCTAAAATCTCCCGTTTATGCGAATCGTCAAGTAATGCGTGTTTTGTTTCCAAAAATAATAATGCATTTTTCCTAAATTCAGGATTTGTGATTTTTTGGATCCGTAACACCAAAGGATCTTTGGATCTTGGTTCCTGTGGAGATGTTGGAAGTTGTTTTTGAGATAATCCTTCTATTCGAGGAAATTTCAAATCAAGTGGGATGTCTTCGTTTTTTTGTGGTGATTCTCTTGTAAAAATCAAAAAGAACAAAAGTAACAACAAACTAAAAGTCAATTGGAAAATTCGTTTGGGAAGCGGGTTTGGGGCAATCGTTGAAAATTGAACCAAACTGATGGCGGTGATGATTTCTTTTCCAGATCCTTTTTGCAGTTGTTTTCTAATTTTTTCTAAGCTTTTTTCTGTATTTTTGGATTCTAAAAAGTACTTCCAAAAAGAAATTCCAATTTCTTTCGCTAGATTGGTTTCCACAGGGTATAAAAAACCAATCACTTGTTTTGCTCCCGCTTTCAAAAAACTGGTGGTGAGTCCTGATTGGTCGATCGAATCAAAGGACGAATAACAACTATTAAAGAATACTAAATCCAAATGACTTAAGGACCTGGATGCAATTTCGTCCATTGAGATGAATTGATTGCCAGGAATTGGAATACCATTTTTTTCAGTGTGACCTGCATAGTGAATGTATTTCACTGAGTTTAGTTCTTCTATGAATCTAATTTTAGTTAAGTGGTTTTGTTTTAGGATTCTAAGCGGGAGTTTTTTTTCTAATAATGGATAGAGAGTGGCACATTCTTCGTTCACTGTGTTTTCCAAATTGGGTTTCACAGGATTACAAATGATGAGTGCGGAATTTGTTTTTTTAGTCACTTCTTTTTGGTTTTTTTGGATCCGTATCCCTCGTTTGAAATTTGAATTTTGGAACAGATAACCATTGTTTGTTCTCAAAATTTCCCAAGGGATTGGTGAAAATTCCGGATCCACAAGGAATTCAATTTTTCCTGAAAACCCAGGCATCCGCCAAAAAGGAGTGGTATTACCAAAAACAATTTGTTCTAAACTATCAGATTTTTTCCCCAGTTTGTCGAGGAATTCTTCTTTTTTGGGATTTTGGGATAGGATTCTTTCCACAAAAATGGACCAATCATTTTGGAATTCCTTCAGCAATTGGCCAGAGAAGGGAGTGGTTTTTTCAACTGTTCCAAATTGGTTTTGTTTTTCTTCCCAAAAACATTCACCATCGGAAATTCCTTGGTTGGAGTATTTGGATAGGATACGAATTTTCATACTGTGACTATATTAATTTTTGTATCAATTGGTTCATTTGGTCTATTAGTAAATTTACATCTTCTAATTTAGTAAAACTACCGGTTGAAATACGGATCGCTCGAAGTGCTTCTTCTTCTGAATAACCCATATGTAATAATGATTTGGATGCTTCCCTTGCCCTTGATTTACAAGAACTTCCTGTCGAAACAATCATTCCTTTTTCTTCTAGTCCCAGTAGAAAAAAATCTACAGTTTGAATCGGTAAAATGAGAAAAGTTGTATTGGGAAGTCTCCTTTCCTCTTTTGCAATGATTTCACAGCCAAACGATTCCAAGTTTGATTCCAATAAGGTTTGAAATGTTTGTAAGCGGACATTTTTTTCTTCCAGATTTGCCAATTGAATTTCTGTCACTTTTTGAAAACAAGAAATGGCAAATGTATTTTCGGTTCCGGCTCTATGTTCATTTTCTTGGTTCCCTCCACCAAACAAACGAAACTCTTTGTTCTCTTCTGGAAAGTAAGTGACAGCAATTCCCATTCCCGCACCGATTTTATGACCTGAAAAAGTATAACCGTCAAATAAATGGAATGGAACAGGGATTTTACAAAACGCTTGCATCAAATCACTCAAAAACAACTGGCCATATTGTTTTGTGAGAGATCGAATCTCTTCTGCTGGTTGGATGACACCCGTTTCATTTCCTGCATACAAACAAATCACAGGGCTTGGATGTGTTTGTAATAAAGTTTTAAGGTGGTTTAAATCAATCACACCAGATCGATGGGTTTGGATTAGGATTGGTTCAAATCCATAGGAACCAAGCGCTGCATACATACTTGAATGCTCAAAGGGAGATACGATGACGGAAGCGAGTGTTGGCTGCATCACTCGTAAACTTTGGATGAGGGCGTAGTTTGCTTCCGTACCCGTGGAAGAAAAAACAAATTGTTTTTCTTTACCACCTGTGATTTGGCTCAAATACTTTCTCGTTTGTTCTATTTTCCCTTGGTTTTTTAAGGAAAAACGAGTGATTCCAGAAGGATTGTAAAAACTATCAAAATACTCTTCTAAACAAGATTCTAAAATCTCGTGATAGGGAGGGTGGGTTGAATTATAATCAAAATACTTTATTTCATTCGTTGAATGGAATTTCATCTGCTTCTTCGTAACGACCGAGCTTACGCAAAACGGATCGATTTAAATTGTGATATGCTTTTAGAATTTCATCTTTTTTTCCACCAACGCTTCGTTCGTCGACATTACGAAGTTTTGATTTTAAAGAATCGAGAATCACTAAACTTTTGTTATTTTCTTTGAGTTTGTGGTAACTTTCCGCTTGTTTCAGTTTGGATTCAAATTCATGAACAAGCAGTGCCGGTAAATTGATGTCTTCCAATTCAGAAGCAAGTTGGATATTGGAAGCTTCCTTAAATTCATTAGCAGCCTTTTGGTAATCATTGGATTCTTCTTTTCCTAATTGGAAATAAAGTTCAGCTCTTCTGAATTTAAATTTTAAATATTCCTTTTCATCTGAACCTACAAAATACAAAATCCTTTCGTATACATCATCCATTTCTCTTGGCGAAAAATTCTTCATCCCTGTGAGGAGGATTTGGCGGAGAAGGGATTCTAAATAATCGTTGGCAGAAACTTCTGAAAAATCACTTCGTTTGATGCTCGAGAGCACCACACTCCGTTTTTGAACAGCACTCAGGCCACTCGGTACTTTTTGTAAATCGGTTAATTGTTTCAAAACATAGGTTTCGGTTTCGACCATATGGGTTTTATAAGCGAGTAAGATTTCATTCGGACGGCAACTGGCCCAAGCCACCGATTCAATTTTTTTAGGAGCTATGAGCTCCGGTCCTGAAAATCGGAGGGCTCGTTTGTAATAGTCGAGTGCCGTCAAAACGGCTTCAATGTGAGAGTTCCAGTATTCTTTTGGATGGGGGCCGAGGAGAAGTTCCCCTTGGGGGGCCATCCGTTGGAATAGGGGTGAGCCCCATTCACTTGCTTTTTCTCGCCAAGTGAGTTCCAAAAAATGGTCTTCCACATGTTCTTTGCTTCGAAAATACAAACAAGATTTTTCCATGAGAGCCAGGTCTAGGGGAAGGATTGTGCCTTTGTTTGTATCCTCAGCAGTGAAAAACTGGCGAATGGTTTGGAATAGATCGGTGCCACTATCCTTTCTGCCCTCGAGAACGGCATCCCCTTTGGCGATGAGTTGGTGGGCAATCCTAGGATTGGGGTAACCAAAAAACGAATTGTAGGTGAGGGTGATTTTGGCAAGGATCGTGTCCTTGTTTCTCAGAATCCATGGGAAAGTGATTGCCCACACGATGAGAACGGCCAGAATGTATTTTAAATTTTCTCGGAAGATTTGGTTCAAGGATTGTCCCTGTACCCGATCTTTGCCGGAATCTACTGATGTTTCAAGCAATTAAAACTCCAAACCACCCATTCCTCTTTGTTTTCTTATGTTTTCTTTCTGTTTCTCTGACCAAGGCAGATCCAAAACCAAAACTAAAAGATTGTTCTCACTTGGAGCCTGGTGTTCCGAGTGAATACCTATTGTCTCGGGCCATCCAAGAACAAATTGACGGCTACCAAGCAAACAATCGAAAGAAAGCCACAGAAGCCAAACTTGCGTTTGAAACCTCTGTTTCGTTTATGGACAAATACCACGATTGCCAAAAGGAAAAAGGAAAAGGCCCCACGGCCCAATCAGCCGAAATCCAAGCCCAAAATTATTTGGAATTAGCCAATACAAAGGGAGCATGGGAATGGTCCGAAATCGCAAAACAGAACTCTAAGGAAGTCACAAAAGAAATTGTGATCTTACAAATGAGGATCCGTTTGAGAGAACAGGATTTAAGTCGGGCAACAGAGGTATTGGAACACGATCTCGTTTCCTTTCCGAATGATCCCGATTTTTTATACCTACTTGGGAATTTGTATTTTGAACGAAAGATGTGGAACCAGTCACTTCTGTATTATACGGCACTTTCGTTTGTCATTGAAAGAAGAGACAACCATTCCAAATACAAAAACATAACTGCCAAATCTCTTGGTGAATTGAATTATAAACTGGATTATGCAAAAATTGCGATCAAACGATATAACGAATACAATTCCGTAAATAAAAACGATATGGAAGTTTTATTTCGATTAGCACAAATATATTTTGTGTTAGGCGATTTTAAAATGTCGAAATTTTATTTGGAACAAATTCGCGAAAAAAATTCGAGAGATATTGACGCTTCTCATATGTTAGCTGAAATATATTTTCTAAATGCTCGTGATTTGGCGCCTCAGTTTTTTTTGACATTAAAGAATGAAAACAAAATTCCAAAAGAAGGTTTTATGCCATTACTTTACCAATTGGTGAATGGATCAAACCTAGACTTATCGGAGAAACTTCGTGCTTTCATCAAAGGAAATCCAGGAAGGCTTTCCCCTCGTGTGGCTCTTTTGGAACTTGCTGAAAAAAATAATGATCCAGAATACGAACAACTCAATGCAGAAACTGCTCAGTATGCATATGAATACCGTCAATATGGACTCGCTGAAAATATCCTACGCCGTGGGATGAATCGGTTAAACCAAAATCAAATCGAACAAAGAGTCAATTATTTGGAAAAAATCTCAGCCTGCCAAGAGATGTTGGGACAATGGAACCGTTCGATCCTTTCCATCAAAGAAGCGATCAATTTGAGCTCTGATTTGGAAAAAAAGTTTCGACTGCGTTTTCGATTGGCATATCTGTATTTACAAGGGAATCTAAAGAAAGAAGAAACTTCTGTCGCCATTCTATCGAAAACAATTTCGGAAAATCCAAGTCCTACTCATTATTATCTGAGAGGATTGTCTTACTTTCAATTGGAAAAATACCAAGAAAGTATCAAAGACTATTCAGAAGCCATTCGTTTAGAACCAAACAATCCGAATTTGTATTTTTATAGAGCCACATCGTATGATAAATTAAAACAATTCCCTGAAACGGAATCGGATCTTAAAAAAACAATTTCCCTCAATCCAAATGCTTCCAATGCGATGAACTATTTAGGATACTTATATGCGGAAAAAGACATTCATCCTGAAGAAGCAAAACAACTTTTAAACCAAGCAATTGCCTTAGAACCTGACAATCCTGCTTATCAAGATAGTTTGGGTTGGGTGTACTATCGTAAAAAAGAATTCAATTTAGCTCTTTTACATTTGAATTTTGCGGCTTCTTTGGCTTTGGAACGAGGGTTTGAAGATCCAGTGATATATGAACACTTAGGTGATGTTTATTTGGCCAAAAACGATCCTGTGAATGCTGTACAATTTTATAAACTTTCACTTTCAAAAGACAAACAGAAGTCTAACAAAAACTTGGTGTCAAAAATCAGAAGAGTGGAAAAGGAAATTTCGGAATGATCCATCGTATTTTATTTCTTGTATTGATCGTATTGTTTGTCTCTTGCCAATCGACGGAAGTAGAAGATCCAAATTTTTTAGGGAAGGCGGAAGGTAAATATTTACCTGCAAAAGATACATCTTCCCAAACCTTTTTAAAACAAGTTTTAGAAAAAAATCCAAACTTCCCAAGCTTTAAATCTGATTTTTCGATGCAGATCCAAACCTTCATTCCGAAAAAGGAAAATGTGTATTTAGATGGAAAGGTATATTTTTCAAAAGATACCAAACAGATAAAAATCCAATTAATGGACCAATTTTTTGGCATGGTGTTTTCCGAACTCATTGCAAACGCAGACCAAATCCAACTGAAACCCACAAGTACCAAAGAGATTCAAACTCTACCTATGGGTGACATCCTCATCCAAGATCCAAATACTGGCAAAAAATATACGATTCCCTTTCCTGTTATCTACTCCTATCTAACGGGAAACTATATCGATGAAATCCAAAACCAAAAAGCTAGGTTTAACACAAATGATTCGCGTGTTTACCTCACCAAACTGGATGGAGAGTATGAATATTTTTTTCAAGATGGAAATTTAGATCGCTTAGAGCTAACAAGCAATAAACGAGGATTAAAGGCCATTGCCATTGTGAAATCCAATCAAAAACAAACCCATCCACCAAAGGAAATTACAACTAAAGTGATCAGTTTGGATACAGAAAAGGAAAATGTTCTCATTCAAATCAAATTGAAAAAATCTCAAATTACGGAAGTAGCTTCCCAAGTATTTCGATTTTAATAAATGAAATCATCTTATTTTGTTTCGTTAGTATTAATCCCCCTTTTTCTTTTTTCGGCAGACATACCGGAAGATCCTGAAAACAGATTAGAACTACCGGCAAACTCTCTGTATCAATTCCAAACAGAATCAGGAGAGACTCTTCAATATCCAAATTCCATAAAACTCTGGTTTGGTGGGGATGTTATGTTTAATTGGGGAGTTCGGGATGCAATGCGATCGGATGATATCATGTTTTCGTTTCGAAGTTTTTTCCGTTACCTGGATCAGTTTGACTATCGTTTCATCAATTTAGAAACACCAATTTTACACAAAACCCCAGCTGCCGACCAAAGGAAATCGTATGTATTTTATGGGGAAAGAAGGGACCTAACTGTATTACGGTCTCTTGGAATCGATGGTGTGTTTTTAGGGAATAACCATACCATGGACTTTGGGGAAAATGGATTATTTGAAACCTTAGATTTGTTAGATGAATTTAAGATTTTACATACAGGTGCAGGGAAAAACACAGACCAAGCCTTGTTGCCCATCCAAGTCAAAAAAGGGAATACAGAATTTCGTTTGTTTTCCTTTTCCGATACAGGTGAGACACGACTTTTTTCGGGCACAAATTCTCCTGGAGCTGCTTACTTTCGTGTGGCGACAGCAGAAAAGATCATCAAAAAAACAAAACCAGGTCAAGTGAATGTTTTGTCTGTTCATTGGGGAGTGGAATACAACCCGACACCAATGGAAACAGAACGTAATGCGGCAAAATATTTAATTAACGCAGGTTATAAGGTAATCATTGGCCACCATCCTCACGTTCCACAAGGGATTGAAGTGTTCCCCAAAGGGATTGTTGTTTATTCTCTTGGTAATTTTTTCTTTGGTTCCAAAAACCAATACTTAAAACACAATATTTCTGTTGTGACCCATTTTGATGGAGACAAACTTCTGTTTGTGGAAGTGATTCCTGTGTTTGGGAAACACCAATCGATGCCAGGGGATCATTACTTTTTTCCACTGGGTCCAAAAGAAGCCGAAAATTTTTTAAAAGAGTATGCGATCCTCTGCAAACAATTGGGAACCGATTTGGTAATCTCTGGCGGAAGGGGTTATGTTTTTTTTGAAAAGGAACTAAAAGCCAAACTAAAACCATAATGGAACCAGGTACAAACGAGTCCCAAAGCAAAAAAGGGAAAACTGAGTTCCAGTAAGTTTGTTCGGATGATGGAAAAGATCTGTAAAAAAAATCCAGTAAAGAATAAAAGGGCAGCACTTCTGAGGATCCAACCTTTTTCGTATAACCAAAAGTAGATGGAAACGATTGCTACATAAGAAAACAAACAAAACCACTTGAGTTGGGATGTAGGTTTTAGGTATTCCAAAGAGGGAGTCATTTCCTCTACCGTTTTTGCATCTAAAATGTTGAGAATGAGAATGTTTTCGATTAGGTCCGCAAAACCAGCAATCACAAGAAGTAAAATCATACCCATAAAGATTTTTAAAAAAATGGGGCGAACCTTTCGTCCCGCATAATGCCCGGTATACGTTAAAAACGCAAGGTAACAAAAAATAAAACCAAAGTCGAGGTAATGGACTTGCCTGTATTCTGTGGACAGGTGGAAAAATTCAATGGTATCTGGGATGCCTATGAGGTCTTGGACTTGTTTCGGAGTTTCTGCCATTTCCAGGCCGAGGAGAGTGGATTCAAATCCAGAGTGGTTGTCAAGAGCCGGTTCTTTCGGAGTGATGTGGTTTAAAAAACCAGCAAAAAGCGCTAAAAAGAGACCAAGGCCTAGGCCCCAAACTTCTGGAAAATTTGATTTTTCACCCATAAAAATGTTAGAAATTCCATAGAAATAGAAAGGTTTGTCTACACCAAGAAGAAATTCCATTGACCCAAGCCCCCCTTGGCAAAACCCTAGTGGAAACTAACAAATTCTTCTACCTACAAGTGTTTCTATGTAGGTATACCCATAGGAGAAATATGAGAAACTACGAAATCACGAATATTCTTCGTGAAGGGAATGTAGAAGAGACGAAGTCTGCCGTAAAAGAGCTTCTCTCCAAATACAACTTCACGATCCAAGGCGAAGAGGATTGGGGTTCTAAAAGACTCTGGCATCCCGTTGGACAAGACGAACAAGGCCATTTTACACTCATTAAGTGTTCTGGATCTCCTACAGAAGTCGCAAAGATTGAACATGAGTTTAAACTCAATGTGAATATCTTAAAAACCCTCGTAATTAGGGCAAATGGCTAACGATCTAAACAAAGTACTACTCATCGGTCGTATGACCCGTGACCCGGAATTCAAATCGGTGAACGGAAGTTCTGTTGTCAATTTTTCAATTGCAAATAACAGAGTTTATGTGACTAACGGCGAAAAAAAAGAGGAAACTCATTATTTCGACTGTGTTGCATGGGGCCGACTTGCTGACATTTTAAAACAATATGCAGGCAAGGGAAAACAAGTAGCGATTGAAGGTAGACTCCAACAACAGTCATGGGAAACTCCCGAAGGCAAAAAAGCCTCAAAGATCCGCGTTTATGTTGAATCCGCGCAATTGCTCGGTGGACAAGGACAAGGACAAGGTGGTGGATCAGGAGACCGTACTGACAGTTCCAATTCTTATGATTCCGGCGTAAGTAGTGGTTATGATGATTATCCAGCCGGCGATGACGACATTCCTTTTTGATAGGTGATGACAATGAGTGAAACGACAAATATTGATGATACAAGAGTAGATTCCCGCGAGAGTATGGACGGGATGGAAGACGACGAAAAAGGTGGTTTCCGTGGTAAAGACGGAGAAGGTAAGTTCGGTCGTAAAAACGCAAAATACAAAAAGAAAGTATGTAAGTTCTGTGCTGACAAAGCCTTACTTGCAGGTCTTGATTACAAACGAGTTGATATCTTAGAAAGATTTGTGACCAATCGTGGTAAAATCATTCCAAGAAGGATCACAGGAACTTGTGGCAAACACCAAAGAGCCCTTGCTCGTGAAATCAGAAAATCCAGATCCATCGGTTTACTACCGTTTAAAGTTCTGTAGGAGTTACGATGAAAGTTGTATTACAAAAAGACGTATTAAATCTTGGTGATGCTGGGGATGTAAAAGAAGTTGCTGATGGTTATGCACGTAACTTCCTCATTCCAAGAAGACTTGCCGTACGTGCAAACGATGGAAACACAAAAGCCGCCATCCACCAAAAGAGACTTGCTGAACTCAAACGCGACAAACGTGTGAAAGTGATGAAGGAACTTTCTGCTTCGATCGATGGTAAAACATACGAAATCAAAGTGAAAGTGGGTGAGAACGACAAACTTTTTGGTTCTGTAACAGCGAATGATATTGCTCTCGCAATTAAAAACACTGGTGTGGAACTCGACAAACGCAAACTAGACTTAGGTGAACCAATTAAATCTGTTGGTGAGTTTAAAATCAAAGTTCGTTTGGCAGAAGGTGTTGTTCCTGGGATCATTGTAAAAGTCGTCGGCCAAGCATAGTCTAACACCAACACTTTTTCGATGAATTCTAACCCCCTTCAGGAATTAGAGTCTGAGAAGAACTTAATCGGTTACTTACTCATGCGAGGGGTAGCCGGGCAGGAAGACTTAGGTCTTAGCCCGGAAGACTTTTATATGGATACCCATAGAAGAGTCTTCGAAGCGGTCACAGACCTCATAAATGAAGGGATCAATATCGACCTAGTAACGGTCACAAACCAAATGCGAGAAAAACGTCTCTTTAAAGACGAATCTCGCGATCTGGAATACATCACTTCCCTATATAAAGATACAGTCCCCTTTCAGCCGTTAGAGTATTATGTGCGACGTGTCAAACGTGTTTCCGATAGACGGAAATATGTTGAGGCCCTCTCACAAGCGATCGATAAAGTCAAAATTGAACCGGGTGAAAACGATTCTGTATTTAGTTTGATCGAACAGTCACTGATGGATATCTCTCGCCAAGAGAGATCCAAAGGTTTACGGAAAGTCAAAGACGATGCCAATGCCCTCATTGATTACATTAAAAATGTAGTCGCGGCAAGTCAAAATGGAACCGGTGGGATCAATGGATTAAAAACCCATTTTACGGGACTTGATATGGCTACCACAGGTCTTAAGTCACACGAACTCATGATCCTTGCTGCACGTCCAGGGAATGGTAAAACTACATTTGCCTTAAACATTGCCGCCAATGCCGCCTTAAAAGAACGTAAAACAGTTGTTATTTTCTCACTCGAGATGAGCCGGATCGAATTACTTCTCAAACTCATCAGTGCGGATGCAAGGATTGATTCTTATGCGTTAAAGGCGGGAACTTTAACCTCGGCTCAAATGACACAACTGAAAGACAGTATTGGAAACATCACTTCTGCAAGTTTGTACATTGATGACTCAGGGTATTTGACGATCCAAGAGTTTTCGGCAAGACTCCGACAACTTCGTACCACTGAAGAAGTGGGTCTTGTGATTGTGGATTATTTACAACTTATGAGTGACCCAAAAGCCGCTATGGGTGGAAGGCAACAAGAGGTTGCCAATATTTCCAGGGGCTTAAAACAAATGGCAAGGGAAGTTGGTTGTCCCATCATCGCTTTATCGCAGATGAATCGTTCCATTGAAAACCGCTCCAAAGACCAAAGGCCACAACTTTCCGACTTACGGGAGTCAGGTGCCATTGAGCAGGATGCGGACATTGTATGTTTTATTTATCGGGAAGAAATGGTGAAACCTCCCGAAGAGTTAGACCCCAATAAAAGGGGGATGGCTGAGATCATCATCGCCAAAAACAGAGCGGGAGCAACGGCCGATTTTCCATTGATGTTCAATCCGAAGATCAGCCGTTTCGATAACGTTCCATTATAAAGAGGTTTTCAATTGAATCAGTGGGTCACATCAGAATACAAAAATAGAATTAGTGCAACGAGTGTATCGGATGCATCTGTCGGTAAAACTTTATTCCTTTCTGGATGGGCTTTCCGTTACCGCGACCAGGGGGGGGTGATCTTCATTGACCTGCGTGATCGATCTGGAATCTTACAAATTGTTGCAAGAAAAGAAATCTTAGGCGATGACTTCTCTAAAGTCGAAAAAATTCGTTCTGAATTCGTAATTGCGGTAAAGGGAAAACTTTCCCTAAGGGATGCTGATTCTATCAATCCAAAGATGGAAACCGGCAAATACGAGTTAATCGCCGAATCTGTCGAAATTTTAAACTCATCCAAAACTCCTCCTTTTACATTAGATGAGTTTGATCCATCGGGTGAAGAAATCCGTTTGAAGTATCGTTACCTTGATATGAGACGTGAAGAACTTCGGGATCGTTTAGTGTTGCGACACAAACTAACTTTTGCTTTGCGAGAGTATTTGGACAGTAAGTCATTTTTGGAAATTGAAACCCCCATTTTAAATAAGTCCACTCCAGAAGGAGCTAGGGACTTTCTTGTGCCTTCTCGTTTGAATGCAGGTGAGTTTTATGCACTCCCACAGTCCCCGCAACTTTTTAAGCAGATCCTAATGATTGGTGGAATGGAACGATACTTCCAAATTGTAAAATGTTTTCGGGATGAAGACTTACGAGCGGACCGCCAACCTGAATTCACACAACTCGATATGGAGTTTTCCTTTGTCACAGAAGAAGACATCCGCCGTGAGATTGAAGCGATGTGGGCGTTTGCCTTAAAGAAAGTGTTCCAGTTAGAAGTGAACGCACCTTTTATGACCATGCCGTATCATGTGGCGATGGAAGAATACGGTTCGGACAAACCAGACATTCGTTTTGGAATGAAACTTGTGAATGTATCAGAACATGTGAAATCTTGTGACTTCCAAGTGTTTACGGGTGCCATCACGAGTGGTGGAGTTGTCAAAGCGATTTGTGTTCCAGGTGGATCTGTGATTTCTAGAAAAGAAATTGAAGACCTCACGGCATGGCTTTCCCGCGACTACCGTGCCAAAGGCCTGGCTTATATGAAACATGGGGCAAATGGGCTGGAATCCACCATCACCAAACGGTTTTCCCCGGAAGCACTTGAGGCTATTGCCAAAGCCGTTGGATCCAAAGAAGGGGATATGGTATTTTTTGGTGCTGATTCTTCCAAAATTGTGAATGCTTCTCTTGGTGCCTTACGTTTGAAATTATCCGAAAAATACGATCCACCTAAGGTCCCTTATAGTTTCCATTGGGTCGTAGACTTTCCTATGTTTGAAATTGATGAAACAACCAAATCATGGACCTTCCTTCATCATCCATTCACATCTCCGAAGGAAGAAGACTTTCAGAAACTAAGAGATTGGAAGGACGGGAAAGAAGTTGACCTTTCTTCGATTGGGGCGAAAGCTTATGATTTAGTTTTGAATGGAACAGAGATTGGTGGTGGATCCATTCGTATCCACAACCCAGAAATCCAAAGTCTCGTACTCGAAGCGATTGGAATTGGGGAAGAAGATGCCAAATCCAAGTTTGGATTTTTACTCGATGCACTCTCGTTTGGAGCGCCACCTCATGGTGGGATTGCCTTTGGTGTGGATCGGATCATGATGTTACTCACTGGTGGGACTTCCATCCGTGATGTGATTGCTTTCCCAAAAACACAAAAAGGAACTTGTATGATGAGTGAAGCGCCAGGTCCTGTGGAAGCAAAACAATTAGAAGAACTCAAACTTAGGGTAGTCACAATCTAACATGGATGAGAGTTTTACATTTCAGGAAGAATCCCTCTACCAGACGGTATGTGGGATCAGTGACAGCAAACTCCCGTTATGGGAAAGTCGACTGAGTGTTAAACTCATCCCGCGTGGAAAATCTCTCATCATCCAAGGGAGCCCTGACCATGTCCAAGTGGCACTTGATACCTTTCAGAAGGTAGAAGAAAATTTCAAACGAAGGCCTGATAAGTCTGAGTATTCCTTTTTTGATATCGATTACTTAGTGAACAAAGTGAAGGATTCTAGTGGTGGTTGGCCGACTCCTGGTTCATCTGATTTCCAAAAAGAAGGGGAAACTTGGACTCCGAAAGATAAAATCTTTGTAACCTTCAAAGGAAAACCCATTTTCCCCCGTACAAAAAACCAAGAAAGTTTTGTGGATAGCCTTCATAAAAACTACATCACCATTGCTATGGGTCCTGCCGGTACGGGAAAAACGTTTTTATCCATCGCCACAGCATGTCGAATGATGCAAACTGGAGAAGTGGATAGGTTGATTCTCACAAGGCCTGCAGTGGAAGCGGGGGAAAATCTTGGTTTTTTACCAGGTGACTTAACCCAAAAAGTAAACCCATACCTTCGTCCCATCTACGATGCGTTACACGAATGTATTGGCTTCGAAAAAACAACAGAATACTTACAGGTGGGTAAAATTGAGATTGCTCCCATTGCTTTTATGCGAGGCCGGACACTCTCCCATTCCTTTATCATTTTGGACGAAGCGCAAAACTGTACGCTCCCGCAACTCAAAATGTTTCTCACTCGATTCGGAAAAAATTCCAAAATGGCGATTTCTGGGGATGCCACCCAAATTGACCTGGCCCATGGCAGGTCTGGACTTGAAAAAACAGTTTACACTCTTCGAAATTTGAATGGAATAGAGACAATTTTTTTCGGAAGGGAAGACATTACCCGCCATCCGATTGTGGAATCCATTGTCCGACGATTCGAAGAAAACGAGAGTTTATTTAACAAAAAACCATGAAAGCAATCTTTGATTCTTCGATGACGAGTGTGACCGACTTTCTAACAAAAGTTAGGCCAGTATCTGTGGTTCGGAACATTCAAATCATTTTGGTTTGTCTGACTTTACTTTTTGTGACTTATGTTCTTTCGATTCCTTTTTTTGGCCAATCGAAGGTCAACACCGACTCCGATGGCTTATTTTCAGAAGGAAAAATTGCCCCTGAAACCATCCAGTCGGTCAAAGAGTTTTCATACGAAGATACTGAAAAAACAAATTTAGAAAAACAAAAAGCTAAATCGAATGTTCCTTTTGCTTTTGATAAAGACTTCGGTGTGTTAGTCGCAGGTATCGATACCAATTTATCAGAAGATTTAGAAATTTTACGTGTCCTTGTCCAGGAAGGGAAATCAAATCCGACAACGGTCAAAGATCGAATTCCTAGATGGCGCAATCGTACAAACGAAGAAATCCAAGCCATCTTGGATTATCCGAAAAAAGAAAAATTAAAAAACTTCATCCAACAGTATACAAATTTGATTTTTTCGAAGTATTGTATTGTCAAAGAAGATTTGCCTTTTGCCAAAGACCTCGACAAGACGGGAGCCAAAATCAGAAACATTGGAACCCAAGACCATACCACCATCATTGACGGAAATTTGGTCATCCCTAGATCTCAAATTTATAAAGACGGACCTGTGACTGCCGTGTTATCAAAGTTAGCTTCTGAGAAATTACCAAATGTATCCGATTCTCTATTAAAAGCTGTATCTAGGATTGGTTTGTACTATGTGTATTCCTATCCTGCCTGCAATTATAACCCAGAAGAAACGGAAAATGCGAGGGTGAAAGCAGCAAGTGCAGTTTCAGTTCAAAAAAGCCGAATCCAAGCCAATGAAATCATCGTAAGAGCAGGTGATGTCATCACACCAGAAGTGAAGTTAAAACTGGACATGATGAATTTATATGCTACAAGGGCAAATCTTGCCTCTATCATTTCGATTTTTCTCACACAATGTGTTCTCATTGTGATAGTGGGATTTTATTTAATTCGATACAGACCCAATCGATTGAATGACTTATCGAGTAACTTAATTATCTTTTTTACACTTTGGATTGTGATCGCTTCGATTTATCTATTGTCGAAGGTATTCTATGCAACTGACAGTGATTTGTCGACCGTATATTATTTTGGAATGTTTGTTCCTGTGGGGATGCTCTGTTTGTTACTCGGTTTTGTCTATGATGAACAACTCTCCATCGCCATCGGTTTCTTTTTGTCCTTTGCTGTCTTCTTTGCGTCTAGATACAATCCTACCTCATTCATGTTGGCCTTTACTGTTGCGGTGATGAGTTCCATTTACGGGCGACGTTTGCTCAAACGAATTGATTTCCTGAAAGCTGGTTTTTTACTCACCTTTGTGCAAATCCTTGTGACGACAGCAGGTTACTTATTTGATGGTCGTGAGTTTTTTGTCTCCACTGGCACTGGTTTTTTTAAGGATCTTTCCAATTCCAATTTATTTCGCATCACCGTAATGTGTTTTGTGAATGGATTTGCGAGTGCCACGGCCGTTCAGTTTTTACTGCCTCTATATGAGTATATTTTTAATATTCCCACTCGATTCAAATTGATCGAACTGGCCGATACAGGCCATCCATTATTACAACAACTTTTGACAAAGGCCCCATCGACTTACACCCATACCTTTATGGTGGCAGCCCTATCCGAAAGAGCTGCACAAAATCTCAATTTGGATCGTCTTCTAGTGCGTGTGGGTGTGTATTTTCATGACATTGGAAAAATTCCCAATGCTGGCTTTTTTGTAGAAAACCAACATTTAATCCCAAAACCAGAACATATCGATAAAAATAATCCGGCTCTTGCTGCCAAAACCGTCATTGATCACGTGTTAGATGGAATTGAGATGGCAAAAAAGGCAAGGCTTCCACGAGAAATTATCAATTTTATTCCCGAACACCATGGGACATCTACCATGGCCTTTTTTTACCATAAGGCCTTACAAGAAATTTCGAGTTCGGCACGTAGAAATATTAATAAAAAAGATTTTCAATACCCAGGTCCAAAACCACAAAGTAAAGAAACTGCTATTGTGATGATCGCAGATTCTTTGGAAGCCGCCTCTCGTTCGTTAGATGAAGTATCACAAGAAAGTTTGGATGATCTCATTCGTAAAATCATCAATTCAAAGCTTGCCGAAAATCAATTGGATGAGAGTGGACTGACAATCGGAGATTTAGAAATCATCAAAGCAAGTTTCAAAGAAGTATTACTTTCCAGTCTTCACCAAAGACCAAAATACCCAAAACCAGAAGATACAAAGGCCTTAGAGTCAGCGAATACCAAAAAGACGAAGCGATGAACCCGTCCCTTTCGGTTTTCACTCATTGGAATGACGAATCAAACCAATCAGAAATTTTTTCTGATCCTGTGATATCCAATTGTGAAAAAATATTACGATTCTTAGCACCTGAGTTTTTACATTCATTGGAACTTTCAATTTATCTAGTCAATGATTCGCTAATGGCTGAAATTAATGAAGAGAGAAGAGGAAAACCTGCTACCACGGATGTTTTATCCTTTCCATTGTATTCGGAACATCCACCGATCCCTGTTCAAATTTTAGGTGAAGTAGTGATTTCAATGGAGACTTGTAAAAAACAAGCAATGGAAATTGGACATGGCCTCGTTGATGAATTTTATCGATTGTTAGTACATGGGATTTTACATAACTTTGGATATGACCATGAGACAAATGAGGAAGATGCTTTGCTCATGAGAAAAATGGAAGATGAATGTTTGGATTTGGTTTTTGCAACATAAATGGCGATTCGAAAAGAAATTGGAATCATCATCCAAAGTAAAGATATAGGGGAAAGCGACAGGCTGATTAGTTTGGCTGGAGAGACCCAAGTTCGGATGAATTTTATCAGCAAAGGGATACGTAAATCCAAACGGAGAGCCATCATATCCACAGAACTCGGTTGTCTTGTGGAGGTGGATTATTACGACCAGGTAGAAAAGGATTGGAAATCAACCAAGGAAATCCACCTCATCAAACGATACGATGAACTGAAAAAAGACTATGTGGGAACCTTATTTGTTTTGTATCTAACGGAACTCACTTCCCAGTTATACCCCGACGGAGAAAACCATCCATTTTTATACCAATTACTTTCTGGCAGTTTGGAGGTAAGTAATGAGAATGGATTCCGCAAAGAAATATTACCTTTTTTTAAACTCCGAGCACTCACTCATATGGGCCATTTCCCGACAGAATTTTACTGTCATACCTGCGGGGAGGAAGTTCTCACGAAAGCAAAGGCTTATTTTTCTGTGGATTCACGTGAATTTTTATGCTCTGATTGCCATCCCATCACCAAAGATCATTTGCCTGTTTTAAAACTTTTTCATACAATGTTATCTAAGAAATTTTCGAATGTCTTGGTCATCTTCCCAAAAGAAGCAGAATACCGAGAAGGGGATATGATCCTCAATCAGTTTTTGCGGTCTCTATTGGGAAGGGAGTTAAAGTCTTATTTTGAATTTTATAAAACGATTGGGGATTTATGAATTTTATCATCAAAACCATTCTGCTTGTGATGACCTTTTCGGTATTCCTTGCTCTTTTCCAATTGTTACTCAAATCGGAAAACCTCAAACAAACATCTTTTTCCAAAAACATAAAAACTCAAAAAGAAAATTTCGAAACGATTCTTCGAGATCCTAAGGAATCCATTCCCAATTTTGTCACACGATTCAAAATCAAAAGTTTTGAACTATGGGAAAATGCAGACCAATTAAAAATGGAAATACAAATAAAAAAATGAAAGCCAATCAATTATTAAAAAATCTTGTACTCACTGAACTCGAATCGGCAGTCTCATCCTATCTTACAAAACAAAAGATAGACCTTCCACTGACAGAATTTAAAATCCGAATCGAATACTCACGGGATGAAAAATTTGGTGATTACTCTTCGCCGTTTGCGTTGGAAAACAAAAATATTCTAAAATTAAATCCAAAGGAAATTGCAGAAGGTGTTCTCTCCGAAATCAAAAATGAAACATTATTTGAATTTGTAACATTTTCTCCTCCAGGTTTTATTAATTTCCGCATCCGCTCACAGTTTTTAATCCAATATACAAACCAAGTCATGTCGCCTATGGTAACATTTGCCAAAACGGATGAGAAACAATCCATTTTACTGGAATTTGTTTCTGCAAATCCGACTGGCCCCATGAATATTGTTTCGGCACGATCCGCTGCTTATGGGGACGCTTTGGCAAATTTACTTTTAAGTCTTGGGCATACCGTCAAACGAGAGTTTTACGTGAATGATTATGGTAACCAAGTATACTTGCTTGGAGTTGCCGTGCTCCTACGTATCTTCGAAGAGAAAGGGGAAAAAATATCATTCCAAGAAGATGAGAGTAAGGAGTCTGTTTTTACTCTTATAGAAAAACGTATATTGCCAAAAGAAAGTTATCGAGGCGAATATATCAGAGATATCGCGAAGGAAGTTCTTAGTAACAAAACTAAATCAATTCAAGTAGAAGAGTGGATTCAAAACAAAAATTGGGATGAGTGCATTCATGATCTATCAAAATATGCAGTAGAATACAATTTAAGTAGGCAAAAAGAAGATTTAAAACTTTTTGGTGTTCATTTTGATCAGTTTTTCAGCGAGCGAAGTTTACACGAAGCAGGAGATGTGGAAAATGTGCCCACTCTTTTAAAAAAAGAAGATGTATCTACCATCGATGGCAAACTACATTTTTTATCCACGCAGTATGGTGATGACAAAGACCGAGTGATTCGCAGAGAAGATGGCAGGCCAACGTATCTGATGGCAGACATTGCGTATCATTTTGACAAATACAAACGTGGATTTACTAAATTAATTGATATTTGGGGACCAGACCATTATGGATACATTGCTCGTTTGAAAGGTGCAGTGTTATCTTTCGGGAAATCAAACGATAGTTTTTTAATTCTCATTGCCCAACAAGTGAATCTCATTGAAAATAAAGAAAAAGTTAAGATGAGTAAACGTTTGGGAATTTTCCAAACAATGCGGGATTTGTTATCATATCTCGGAAAGAATGGAAAAGATGTTGGACGTTATTTTTTCTTAATGAGAAGTTCTGATGCTCCTCTCGATTTTGATTTGGACTTAGCCAAAGATGAGTCTGATAAAAACCCAGTATTTTATATCCAATATGCACATGCGCGGATTTGTTCCATTTTTCGTGAGTTACAAATTTCAATAGCGGATTGGAGTATTCCAAAAGTGGTCAGCGGAGATTGTTTCCAATCGGAAGAGAGGTTGCGACTTTTGTTTTGGGTGGCTCGATTTCAGGAAGAAGTGTATGATACTGCCACAAACTTGGAGCCACACCGCCTAACTAATTATCTACAATCACTCAGTAAAGCATTTACCAAATTTTATTCTCACAAGGATAATCGAATTAAAGAAAAACAAGGGGAAGAAAGGGAACAATTACTCTTTCTCATTTTATTCACCAAACGAGCCATCGCTTCGGGTTTGGAACTTTTGGGAATTTCAAGTCCTGAAAAAATGTCAAAAGAAGACGAATCCAATACATGACTCCTTACATTGTCATTCTATCTACAGGCTCTGAACTCACTGCAGGTAGGAGTGTGGATACAAATTCTGGATGGATTGCCAACCAATTGTTTGAACTGGGTTGGAAGGTAAAAAAAATCATCACTTTACCTGATGATCCAAATCTAATTTTCAAAGAATTAGAAGCCTTACAAAGTCTCGCAAAAGAAATTCCTGTCCTTGCGATAATGACGGGAGGACTAGGTCCGACAGAAGATGATTATACATTGGAAACGGTTCTCAAATTAACTGGCAAAACTTCTTATGCAGTTGAAAAAGCAAAAATTCGACTCACTAAGATTTATGAAGCAAGAGGAAAAGATTACAAAGATATATTACCAACTGTATTCCGCCAAACCAATGTTCCAGAGGGATGTAAAACACTTGATAATTCAGTAGGCATAGCCGTTGGATTTATCGAAAGTTTAGGAGAAAATTCATACTTGGTTTGTATGCCTGGTGTTCCATCGGAGATGACCGAAATGTTCAAACGCCGGTTAGTCCCTGAATTAAAAAAAATGTATCCACGTGAGAACTTAATCCAAAAAACAAAGTGGTTATGGAATATCGGAGAATCTTTATTTCAAAACGAATTCATTGAGCCTAACAGAGAAGTATACTTTAAAGAAACAGAATGGGGAGTTACGGCAAATCGAGGATATATTAAGTGTATTTTTCAGTCAACAAATGATGTTATGCTTGATACAATCTTAAAAAGTTTAGAAAAACAATATCCAGATTTAATTTCTGATGATGTATTTCAATATGTACATGAACAATTGTTATATGAAAAGTGGACCATCTCAGTAGTTGAAAGTTGTACGGGTGGACTTCTCGGGAAAAAACTTACAGAGCGAGCAGGCTCTAGTGCTTATTTTATGGGTGGTTTTTTAACGTATTCCAATGAAATGAAATCCAACCTACTTGGGATTCCTAAGGAAACAATCGAAACTTTCGGTGCTGTGAGTGATGAGGTGGCGTTTGCGATGGTGGATGGCCTTTGTTTGAAAACGGGAACAGACTTTGGTGTTTCGATTACAGGCATTGCTGGACCAGAAGGTGGAAGTGAAGAAAAACCTGTGGGGACAGTTTGTATTGGATTAAAAGAGCCAAATGGGAAAATCAAAGTACATAGGTATTTATTTCCTGGAAATCGAGAATCCATTCGTGAGAATGCGAGTAACACTGCTTTATTTTTAATTTACCAATCATTGAAGGGTAAGGTCGTATAATTATGTTTCAAAATATCCTATATTCACTTGGTTTTTTTGTTTTGTTTTATTTGAGTTGGGATGTGGATCTCACATTTCTTCCTAGTATACGAGAAACTTGGATATGGAATTTAGAAGGAAAATTTGGAACAAACTCTCCCAAATTAGGAGAGGATCCTTTGAAAATTTTGAACGGATACAAATTCAACAAACAGTTTTATTCTTTTAAAACGAACTCAAAACCCGAAGTGGATCCAAAGTTTTTAGTCGATTTTCCCTTATTGGGGAACGGTTATTTATTGTACGAAAAAATCGGTGATGAGGTAAATTTTTATTCTGATAGTAGTGAATTGTATTGGAAAAAACCGATCAACTCGTATCCAAGGAGTGGGTATTTTGCCTCTCCTGTTTTGTATTTATCTGGAGATAATAATACCGTTTTTTTGATGGATGAGAGTGGTAATCAAATCGGTAAGCAAGAGTTAAATGGAAGGTTTTTAGCAGATTACCAATTCGATATCAGGAATAAAGGGGTTGTGGTTTTGTTTTCTGGTGGAGAAATCTATCGTTTGGATGAAAAAGGAAATGAAATCTTTGGATTTGATTTATCGAAAGATAAACAAAATTCATTTTTTAAATCGGTATCACTTTCCCCAGATGGTAAACTTACATCAGTTCATTATTCCGTGGAAGATAAAGATTGGATTTTGGTTTTGGATGAAGCCGGTAAAAATAGGGAAGAGTTTCCTTTGACCCAATATTACCCGCACCAATTGTATTTAGCCACTGGAAACTTGGGGCAAATTTTTATCCAGACACCAGAAGCTTTGTATTTTTATCAAAAAGGAAAACTGATCTGGCAAAAAAACAAAACCAAACAAACTGGTGTTTACCAATCAATATTTATGAGTGATACATTTGTTGTTGCCGCTCTGGACAATGAATTACATTTCTTTAATGAAGCAGGGGAGACCATTCGGAAAAAAAGAATCCCTGCTTCCGAATTACCGATTCGGTTTTTTCCCGGAAAACAAGATTCTACATTTTATATGGAAACAAAAACGGATTTGGTCCAATTCCAAAAATTGTAACCCCATCGTTATGATTTAGAATCCACTTCGTAGATGGATAAGGATTTAAATCCAGTCCGTCCTTCTCTGTTGATCATCGCGATTGTTTCTGTGCACACACCTGGTTTGATATTAAAGATCAATTGGTCAGAAATTTCACGGCAGATGTAGAGCCCCCGACCGTGGCTGTCTTCCAAACCTTTTGGAAAACCCGTTGATTCATCAATGCTGATATGACGATCCAATCGATGTAAGATCTCTTCCTTACGTAAGGAACCAAATTGATCCCGAACCACTATAAAGATTGTACTTTCGGTTGATCCATATCCGATTAAAAAATAATCATCAGGCATCAATTGAATATTGTCAAGAGGCACCACCATATCATGGCTTGGAATTTCAAATTGGTATTTGTATTCCCCTTCATTTGTCCTAGGTGCACGGATCATCGCATTGGATGTGAGTTCTTCTAACACCTGTTGAATGGCCTTTGGTGCACCAAGTTGGATTAAATTTTTGGAAATTTTACCACATAAAATGGAACGATCTTGGTCCGATTTGATCTGTTTGTAAACGATGCCATTACTTGGAGCGTCTTCAAAATCACTATTGATGTTTTGGTCGTATACTTGGAAGTCTTTTGAAAAATACTTTTCAATCCCAAAGATGTCATTTGATAATAGTTTCTGGACCATCACCTCAATGAGATGGATGTCTAAAAAACTATACTTTGGAATGATATTCCAAATTTGAAGGTCCTTCGCATATTTGATGTACTCATTGATATTGTATGCAGTCATGAGAGCATACAATACATGTGGAAATTCTTTTTGGATGAGTTTGACAAGATCGATTCCTGATTTTCCAGGAAGTCGAATATCAGTTATGGTTAAGTCAATTTTTTCATTTGTTAAATACCAAACGGCTTCTTCAAAATGTTCCGCCCCAAACACATTAAATTTGGTACTCAAGAGATCCATGATCGCTTCACGTATCGAATGAATGTCTTCTACAATCAAAATGGATTGTTTCATGAATTTGGCTCCGTAATATCATTTGTGAGCGGAAAAGAAATTGTGAATCTTGTCTTTTGTTCTACTGATTTGACAGATATGTTTCCATCATGTTCTTTTACAATAGAGTGGCAAATGGATAGCCCAAGCCCTGTTCCTGTTCCTGATTTGTTACTAGTAAAAAATGGATCAAAAATTTTTTGGATGATGGAGTCAGGAATTCCGCCCGCATTGTCTTCGATAATAATATGAAGCCAGTTTTTTGTCTTACGTATCTCAATCGAAATTTCCCCAGGTCTATAATCGAATGCTTGTAAAGAATTACGAAATAAGTTCATAAATAAGCGCTCCATCTTGCCTGGATGGAAAGGGAATTGGTACTCGTGATCACAAGTGATCCGCCAATTTATATTTTTACTCAAATGAGGATACAATCGAATGACCGTATCTTTTGCGCGAGTAATGGTTTCGACAATATCACCGAGTGTGACTTTGACTTTGTCTGTTTTTGCAAATGAAATGATATCGGAGACAATGATTGCTGCTCGAGATATATCATTTTTAATCATATCCAAACGTTTTTCAATTTGTTCGGGAGGTTGGTTTTGCCAATTTGCTTTTAAATTTTGTAATGTTAAACTAATTCCCGTTAGAGGATTGTTTAACTCATGTGCAATACCTGAGATTAAAATCCCAAGTGAAGCAAGGTTACGCATTCGAAATGACTCTTCTTCCTTGTCTCGTTGTTTTGTGACATCTGATATTTTTTCCACCATCCAAAACAAATCTTCTTGTTTGGGGTAGGGGTAAAATTCCAAAAGTAGGGTTTGTTTTTTATCTTCTGATCGGAAAAAAATTTCACGGGTGATTGGTGTGGAATAAGACTGATTTTTGTCCTTGGATTTGACATTGATTTTGGGACAATATGGGCAAACGTCTGTTCGTTGGTATAAAACCTCGTAACATTTTCGGTCCAATAATTCATCATATTTATTGTTTTTTGCGAATCGAATGGTGGCTAAATTTGCCCTTTGGATATTAAAGTCGGAATCGATGAGTACAAGAGGGTCTTGCACCACATCATAAATGGCCTCCAGTTCTCTCGCTTTTTCTGCGACCTTTTCGATGTTTTCGATCGAATGTGAGTCTCCATGATTTATAAATTCTGACAAATTAGTAACCTAAGGATTGGTTGAGTTGTTTGAACATCTTCTTTTGGTTGGGATTGCCACTTGATTTTTGTAGGGCATTAATGGAAGCAAGTTGGCTATAAAAATCTAATAAAAATTTGATATAGAAGTCTTTTTTAAAATCATTTCGTTCTTGTTTGATCGAATCATTTCGTAAAGTAGAAAGTGGAAAACTATCACTCCCATCAATGCCAGAAAATTGGATCACCATATCGTTTACGGAATCATCTAGAGGAGTGGAATCTGTAATTTTGGTTTTTGTTTTTTGTTCAATTTCTGTGTCTTCCGTTGTGATTTGGATCTCTACCTTGGATAAGACGGAACCATTGAATTCCAGTAAAATGGATTTTTCTTCCGAATGTTTGATTCGATTTTTATTTTGTGGGTCTGGGTCCACTTTGAATTTTCGGATCCGAATGCCTGTTCGATTGGGATAGGTCCCAATGAAAGTAATTGTTGTATTGGCAGGTAAGGATGACAATTGTTCATAAGACAAAAGATCCCTAGCCTTTGCGATGTCTCGGTAAAGGTTTAGAATTTCTTTGTCTAACCGATTTTCTTTTTCGATAATGTCAGTCTCAGCGAAAAGACTGACATTTAGTAAAAAAAGACTAAGGAGTGCTAGGTGCCGGTACTTCGGGAGTTGTTCCATCAGTTTCTACCGGGGCTTCCAAACTTGGTTCTAAATCGGGAACCAATACTTCATCTTTTTTCGCAAACACAAACGAAAGTGCAAGTGACAAAACGATAAACAAAATTGCTGCCACTCGTGTTGTTTTTGTCATCACATCAGCGGTAGACGCTCCAAAAACAGATTGGCTTGCGGTTGAACCGCCGAGCATTCCTGCACTTCCACCTTTTCCTGTTTGGATCATCACAAGTAGGATGAGAAAAAGAGAGAGAAGAACAAATAGAGTGAGAATGGTTCCTGCAAAAAATCCCATAAAGTATCCTTATTTTAAAAGTCCTAAAAATAAATCCAATTTTTGACTGGCTCCACCAACGAGGCCACCGTCAATATTTGGTTTGGCGAGAAGTTCCTTGATGTTGTCAGGTTTGACTGAACCACCATAAAGAATTTGAATGTTCTCCGCCACAAGGTCTGCACCAACAAATAATTTGCCAATTTCTTTTCGGATAAAGGCATGCGCTTCTTCCGCTTCTACGGGAGTTGCTACTTTTCCCGTTCCAATGGCCCAAACTGGTTCATAGGCAATCACGAGGTTTTTGAAAAGGTCACTTGTGATCCCTTTTAATCCTTTGCCAATTTGGTCCTCTAACACAGAAAAGGTGTTTCCTTTTTCTCGTTCGGCCCAAGTTTCCCCGACACAATAGACAACTCGTAGTCCATGTTTTAAGAAGTAGGAGATTTTGGTATTGTCAAATTCGGATGTTTCTCCGAGGAATTGTCTCCTTTCCGAGTGGCCCACAAGAACGGTTTGGATGCCCAGTTCTGCCAGCTGGACTGGGGAGATTTCACCTGTCATGGCGGTAAGCCCCGATTGGTAGGCATTTTGTGCCCCCACGATGAGTTGGGAGTCTCGGGCAATGGATGCCACTGACTCCAAATGGAGGGCACTCGGGAAGACCATGATTTCATAAGAAGAAGAGTCACAAGCCGAGAGTAAACCTTTGGTGATTTCTTTTGCCTCCGCTAGCGTGAGGTTCATTTTCCAATTCCCTGCGATGATCTTCTTTCTCATTTTATTTTTCTTCCTTTGGGAGTAAACATTGTACGCCAGGGAGAGTTCGTCCTTCCAAAAATTCTAAGGAAGCACCTCCACCTGTGGAAATATGAGTGATTTTGTCCGCTACTCCCGCTTTGTTCACAGCGGCAATGGAATCACCACCACCCACAACGGTTTTGGCCTTGGATTTACTGATGGCTTTGGCGATTTCGATGGTTCCTTTTGAGAACTTATCCATTTCAAAGACACCCATTGGGCCGTTCCATAAAATGGTTTTGGCATCTTTTATCGCTTTGACATAGTTGTCGATGGTCTTTGGTCCAATGTCCATTCCCATCCAACCATCGATGATTCCCATTTTGTCCACAGACTTTGTTTTGGCATTGGGATCAAAGGCATCCGCAATGATGTGGTCCACTGGAATTTGCAGGTCAACCCCTTGGATCCCAGCTCGGTCAATGAGTTGGAAGGCTTGGGATTCAAATTCTGGTTCCACAAGGGATTTTCCCACAGGAACCGCTCTTGATTTTAAAAACGTGTATGCCATACCCCCACCAATGAGGAGGTGGTCTACCTTCTCGAGGAGGTTTTTTAAAATGGCAAATTTGGAACTGACTTTGGATCCACCCACAATAGCCACAAAAGGACGCTCAGGTTTTGCGAGTAGGCCACTGAGGACTTCAATTTCTTTTCGCATGAGTAGTCCCGCAAAGGCAGGGAGTAGGTGGGCCACACCTTCTGTCGAAGCATGTGCTCTGTGTGCCGTTCCGAACGCATCATTGACATAAACATCAGCGAGTTTTGCCAGTTCCTTACAGAAACTGGCAACATTTTCCTCTTCTTCCTTATGGAACCGAAGGTTTTCTAAAAGTAGGATTTCACCTTCCCCAAGCGCATTCGTCATTTTCACCACATCGGAACCAATCACAGATTCCGAGAAACTCACTTTGGTTTTGACAAGTTCGGAAAGAACATCAAACACCGGTTTCATGGAATACTTCGGTTCCGGTCCACCTTTCGGGCGACCTAAGTGGCTTCCCAAAATGATTTTAGCACCTTTGGAAATCAGAAGTTCCAAAGTAGGGAGGGTTTTTTCAATCCGAGTTCTGTCCGTTGCTTTTCCGTTTTCCACAGGGACATTGAAATCCACACGAACAAAGACTCGTTTTCCTTTTAGATTTTGTTCTTCGAGAAGAGGTAATTTCATCTTAGCCTTTTTTTGCCATATAACGAACTAGGTCGAGGACTCGGTTGGAGTATCCCATTTCATTGTCATACCAAGATACGAGTTTGAAAAAAGTAGGGCTTAGTTCAATACAAGCATCCGCATCAAAAATAGAAGAACGAATGTCACCAAGGAAGTCGTTCGAAACCACCATGTCTTCCGTATAACCAAGGATTCCTTTCATGGAACCTTCACTTGCTTCTTTCATTTTCTTTTTGATTTCAGCGAGGCTAGTTGGTTTTTCGGTGCGAACGGTTAAGTCCACAACCGATACGTCGGGAGTGGGAACCCGGAAACTCATCCCAGTGAGTTTTCCATTCACTTCTGGGATACAAAGTCCTACTGCTTTGGCAGCCCCTGTGGAGGCAGGGATGATGTTTTGAGCTGCCCCACGTCCACCACGGAAGTCTTTTTTGGAAGGTCCGTCAACGGTTGGTTGGGTTGCTGTCATCGCATGGATCGTTGTCATCAGACCTTCTACGATTCCAAAATTGTCAAGGACCACTTTTGTGATCGGAGCAAGGCAGTTTGTGGTACAAGATGCGTTCGAGACAACATTGTCTTTGGCAGAATCATATTTTTCATGGTTCACACCCATCACAAAGGTAGGGATGTCTTTGTCTTTGGCAGGAGCGGAGATCACTACTTTTTTGGCACCCGCTTTGATGTGTTTTTCAGCACCCACTCGGTCCGTGAAAAGCCCTGTGGATTCGATGACAAAGTCCACTCCGAGTTCTTTCCACGGGAGTTTTTCAGGGTCTCTTTCGGAGAAAGTTTTTACTTTTTTGCCATCGATGATGATTTCGTTGTCTGTGTGAGAAACGTCTCCGTCGAAACGACCATGGGTAGAGTCATATTTGAATAAATAAGAAAGGTTGTCTGGGGTGACAAGGTCGTTGATTGCGACAAATTCTAAATTGGGATCTTTGATTCCGGAACGAAGCACAAGTCGTCCAATGCGACCAAAACCATTAATTGCGATTTTTACCATGAGTTTCTCCTAAAAGGCTCGTATCTAGAGATAAAACGATTTTTTAATTACAGAATTTCGAGTTCGGGGTCTATGTCACTCATTTTAAAAGGAGAAGGTGTAAGGGAAACCAGAGATTTTCGCAATTTTAGGAGTGACTTCTGTCTCTGCCTTTGTATGATTTTTCCACTCCGATCTGTCTAAATTTCCCATGGATCGCTTTACAATCGAGCTCACACGTGCCAGGTTCCAGCAGAATATCTTGGCACAAGTCTCCTCCCATCCGTGTGCTCGGACAGGAGACATCCAAACCTTGGCAGAGTTCATTACAAAATCAGTTTCTGATGTTTTGGAAATTGAACGGGTTGGGGTTTGGCTCTTTAATGATTCTAAAAATGAACTCAAAAATATTGCCACCTACATACGGAGTAACGAGTCCCATACAACGGGAGCCATTTTAAAGGAAAAAGAATTCCGCGAAGAGTTCCAATATTTGGTGAAAGAAAAATATGTGGATGCAAACGATCCCTATACCGATCCGCGCACCAAAGGATTTATTGAATCCTACCTCAAACCCAATGGAATCACGGCTATGTTAGATGGAGTGATCCGGATGGGAGAAGAGCTAATCGGAACCCTCTGTTTTGAACATGTTGGAAAGATCCATGAATGGACGGAAGATGAAATCACATTCTGTAGTCAGTTAGGTGATCAAATAGCCCTCACCATCAGTAACAAAAGGAAAAATGAAATCAATGATGAACTCATTGCCAGAGAAAATGAACTAAAGGAACTCAATGAAAGTTTGGAACGGCTAGTCGAAGAACGAACGAAAAAATTAAAAACATCGAATGAAGAATTAGAACAAACCATCTCTACCTTAAAAAAAGCACAAAACCAATTAGTGCTTTCTGAAAAAATGGCAAGCCTTGGACAACTCGTAGCAGGGATTGCGCATGAGATCAATAATCCTATCGCCGCCATCCAAGCATCTGCTGAAAACTTGAAAGAATCTTTATTTGAATCGGAGCTTTCGGTTTTCCAAAAAGAATTGAAAGTACTGCTCCCCGATGACAAAAACCAGAAACAATTTTTGGAATGCATTCAAATCCTCAAATCGCGAATCGAAATCACCTCAGGGCGAGATCGAATGCAAAGAAGAAAACGAATCGAAGCTTGGTTAGTGGACCAACATATCTCTGATTCTTTTTCCTTTCATCTGATCGATACTGGATTTGATTTGGATGTATTGGATTTGTTTCCCCAGTTGTTTAGCGGAGAGAATTTAGAAGGAATCCTCAAATTTTTAGTTGAGGAAATCACTGTATACCAATCCCTTCATATCATGTTACTTGCTGTCGAACGAGCGAGTAAAATGACATTTGCATTAAAAAACTTTGTACGTTATGAAATTTCGAAAGATCCGATCCAAGTGAATGTATTAGAAAACATTGAAACGGTTCTCACTTTATACCAAAATCAATTCAAAAAAAATGTAATCCTAAAGAAGGATTTTGTGGAACTACCTTACATTGAAGGTTACCCAGAAGAATTATTACATCTATGGACCAATCTCATCTATAACGCACTGCAGGCGATGTCCTTTCAAGGGAAACTTTTGATCCAAACTAAAACTGATGGAAACAAGGTATTCATAATGGTAGAAGATAATGGACCAGGAATTCCGGAATTCATCCAGAACCGAATCTTTGAACCATTTTTTACAACAAAACCTCTGGGAGAAGGGAGTGGGCTTGGGCTCGATATCTGCCGTAAAATTGTAGACCGCCATTTTGGTTCGATCTCATTCCAATCGATACCTGGGAAAACTGTCTTTACGATTGGTTTACCAGTAAAATCTCCAATTGATCATTCGAATCGTTCTCTACCACAAAACAGCAAAGAGGAATGATTCTGGGATGGGACCAAGAGTTCTTGAGTCCACGCCGATTTCTCGGTTGTCAGCAAGTAAAAAGAAACTTTTTTCAGGTACGGTGACTTCCTTCATATCATCATGTTCCGTTTTTCCGGAAGGGATGAGTGCAATCGATTGAGTGGTGGGTTCAGGAAATAAAGTTGGATCAAGGACCGTGCCATTTCGAAAGACCATCCGTTTTTGCACGGAGATCGAATCACCTGGTTTACCGATGATTCTTGCAATGAAATAAGAGTTAGGGTCAAGCGGAGACTTTGCGATCACCACATCACCGATTCCTACATTTCCTTTCCGAAACCATTTGATAAAGTATGCAGTTGTCCCTTGTTTTAATGTGGGTTCCATATACGCATTGGAAATTGAAACGGGAAGTAGAACCTTATATTTCACAAACAGCGCACCCATTAATCCGATGGACATCGGTAAAAGAATGGCGATGAGTTTTGTTTTGAGTGGTACTTTACTTTTTTGTTTAGACATGGAAATAGTTAATCTCTTTACGTAAACTTTCTGTGAGTTGGTTCATGTTTTGTGAATTTGACTTTGTGCCATCACTTGAAATCGCTGTGGTTTGGGCATGGTTATTGATTTCGGCGATCGAACGTGAGATTTCCATCATTGCCGTTTTTTGTTCTTCTGTGGCCTCTCTGATCATTTCCGAAAGTTCTCGAATTTGAGTGACACCTTCATTCACTTCTTCATTTGTCTCAATTTGTTTTTGTACCACAGTTCGGATTTCTTTCGTCATTTGATTGATTGAATTCACTCCAGTGATGGTCTCACTCAAAATGGAAATGGATTGGTCAATTTTTTCTTGGCCTTGGTTGATTTCGACTTCGTTCTGTTTGATGAGTTCTTCAATGTCATCGATCGATTTGGCTGTTTTATCGGCGAGTTTGGAAATTTCATCTGCGACAACGGCAAACCCTCGGCCACTGGCACCCGCTCTTGCTGCTTCGATGGCGGCATTCAGTGCAAGTAAGTTGATTTGTTCTGAAATATTATGAATGATTTCGACAACATTTGTCATTTCTGACGAGGACTGATAAATTTTGTCCATGGAGAGTTTCATTTCACCAAGTGAAGATTCTCCTTTTTTCGCATCTTTTGTGATTTCTTCCACTCGGACATCTGCAATTTGGAACTTTTTATCGATCTCTGAAACTGCATGATTTAACTCAGTCATTTTTTTCATAAGTGATGCTAATGTGAAAGATTGTGTTTCTGTTCTTTGCGCCACACTTTCAATGCCTGCTGTGATTTCTTCAATGGATGCTGAAATTTCTTCGCTACTGGCTGCTTGGTTTTGTGCTGCATCCGAAAGTGTTAACATAGATTCATAAATTTCGGAACTTGTATTGGTTAGTTCTGTGGATACATTTTGAGTTTGGTTGACAATTTGGCGTAGTTTGGTTTGGAATTCAAACATAGCGTTGGCCATACTACCAATTTCATCCCGACTGGCATCATAAAAATCTGATTTTAAGTTTCCTTTGACCATCTCACTGATGCGAACTTTGATGCGTTCCAATGGTTTCAGTTTAGATTCAATCACAAGCACTGTGACAATACCGATCATGAGTACGACCAAAATGGAAATCCCAAGAGTCATGAGTAGGCTAGTGAGTGTTTTTTCATACAATTCTGCATTTTCAAAAATACAATAGATGATATAATTGAATTCTGGGTTTTTGACAAAAAAGATTCGTTTTTGGGATCCGTCTTCTGTGGAATCTACAAATCCAAGAGCCTCCTTACTTTGGTAAGGCGTATCAAAGACTAACATTGTTTTGGCGTTGTTCCCAATTTCTTTTTTATCGGTAAAATAAACAATGGTTCCGTCACCGTCAAAAAACCCAACTTTTCCTGAATTTCCGATCTTTAAATTGCCTAAGATAAAACTGGAAAGTTTTCCGATATTCAGAAATCCCCCCACATAACCTTGGAACTGGTTGTTTTCATAAACAGGTAGAGTGTATGGGGAAACAATATCTCCTGAAATCCGAGAACGAATGCTTGTATGTCGGAGTGGCCCTTGTCTTGCTAAATCACCATCCTCAATGTAAAAAATCCCACCTGTTTTGGATTTGTCATATTCATTGGTAGAAATAAAAATTCCATCTTCTGGTTTATAATAAAATAATGCTTCCACGGCATGATTTGTACTTCTTAGTTGGATTTCATTTAGAACATTCCGTATTCCATTTAAGTTCCGTTTTACGATTTGGTCTTTCAGTTTGTTTTCCGTAAAAATGGAAATTGTCAATTTGTCTCGAAAATCAACAAGGGTCAGTCGCATCAAAGATTCCGAATCCATCACCGATTGTTGCATCGTTGTATTCACAAGATCTAACTCTTGTTTGAAGTTCATACGATAATTGATGATAAACAAAAGTAGAATCGCCGCTAAAAAGGCAAGGACAGTTTGGAAACCTAAGTTTCGTGATAACCTTCTGGTATTGATCCTTGAGTTTTTATCCAATCGTATGGAAAGAAGAATGCCTTTGGTATTGAATTTGGTTTCTACATATCCAATGAAAATCGATTGGAATAAAATCGTAAAGGCAACCGTCATTCCAAGTCCAATGGCAAGTTCACTGAGAAGGACAAAATTTATGGACTTTTGGAACACAAGAAGGGCCACAAGGACAAATAGATACCCAACCGAATACCGAATGATGATATCAATCATGGATACCTTTTCGAGATGGTCGAGCCAGAAGTAAGCTTTGTGGTTGTCCTTATTTGTCGCAGTTCCATTAAAAATACGGTAAACGCTTGAAAACCGAATCCAATAAAATGTGATACAAAAACTAAGTAAAAAGACGACGATAATCGCTGTGGAAATTAGAATGATTTGAAGTTCTTCGGTTGTCCATTGCGTAAAAAAATAAATATATGACAGTAAAATCGGGAATCCAATTAAGTAGTTAAAACCTTCAAGACCAAAAATTATAAATTTGATCATTTTCCGTATGTCCATACCATAGGGATACAGATTGTCTAAGAATTGTAAACGTAAAATTCCTGAATCAACTCTTTATGAAAGACTCACTTGTACTAAAAACCATCCAAGAAAAAATTAAAAATTTAGGTAGTTTACCTGGTTGTTATCTTTGGAAAAATGAACTGGGACAAGTGATTTATGTGGGTAAAGCACTCAAACTCCAATCGCGAGTTAGGTCCTATCTCAATCCCAACCAAAAAGACAGAAAAACTCGAGCTCTTTTTGTCGAATTATATGACCTAGATTGGATAGCCACAGGAACCGAAAAAGAAGCACTTCTCCTCGAAGCCACTCTCATTAAAAAATACAATCCAAAGTTTAATGTTAGGTTAAAAGACGATAAAAAATATCCCTTCTTATGTGTTTCCACAAGTGAAGATTATCCGATGGTATTTCTGACAAGAAAGGTCAAAGACAATGGAGACAGATACTTTGGTCCCTTTACCGATGTGAAAGCCGCACGAGATACACTCGAGCTAATACACCGGATTTTTCCCATTCGCAAAACAAAATTAAAACTCCCTCTCCCAAAACCACAAAGACCATGTCTCAATTTTCATATGGGTCGGTGTCTCGGTCCATGCCAAGGGAATGTCACGAAGGATACCTATTCAGAGTTAGTGGATGAGATTTTACGATTTTTAGAAGGGAAAAAGGAACGACTTGTCGCTGATTTAAAAAAAGCAATGATGGATGCCTCATCCAAAATGGAATATGAAAGGGCAGGATTTCTCAAACAAAGGATTGAAAAAATCAACCAACTCCGAGAGAAACAAACAGTTGTGAGTATGGATGGGGGAGATGAAGACATTCTTGGGATCAGCAAACGAGAGGATGAAGGCCAAATTTTGATCCTGGAAGTCAGAGGAGGGAGACTCGAAGGGAAAAAATCATTTCCGCTCACTGGACTTTCTTTTTCGGATGATGAAGAAGCTTTTACTTCCTTTCTAAGAGATTATTATTTAAATGTGACTGTCTTACCGAGTGTTGTGTATTTGCCCACATCGGCAAAAGGGAACTATGATGTTTTTTTAGAAGCAATCTTAGAAAAATTTGGCACTTCCATCAAACTCAAATTTCCAGAGATGGGTCCCAAAAAATCCCTCCTCCGACTCGCAGAAAAAAACGCAGATCTTAGTTTAACAGAAAGGATCCTTGCCACAAAACTCCGTGACCAAACGGTTGCGATGAAAGAACTCCAAGAGAAATTAAACCTTCCGACTTTGCCAAGGACCATTGAATGTTATGATATCTCTCATTTCCAAGGTAGTTTGCCTGTCGCCAGTGGTGTGATGTTTGTAGAGGGAAAACCATACAAACCTGGGTATCGGCATTACAAAATGCGTGGCTACGAAGGGATCAATGACCCAGGAATGATCCATGAAGTCATTGCAAGGAGACTCAGCCATCTTGTAAATGAAGAGGAACCACTCCCAGATCTCATTGTGATTGATGGAGGTCTCACTCAATTGTCGCGAGCGGCGGAGGCAGCGAATGCATTGGACTTGGGTCACATACCTATGGTAGGCCTTGCGAAAAAACGAGAGGAGATCTATTTCCCAGGTGAAAAACACCCCTATAGTTTCGATCAACATTCGCCTATGATGCGTCTCCTTCGGAATTTAAGAGATGAAGCACACAGATTTGGTGTTACTTTCCAAAGGTTACAAAGGAAGAAAAAAGCACTCAAATCCATTTTGGATGATATTCCAGACATTGGTGCGAGCCGAAGGAAAAGTATCCTCATGTACTTCCAAGCGAAAAAAAAAGTAACAGATGCGACACGACAAGAATTGGAAAAAGTCCAAGGCATTGGTCCCGTGTTAGCTGAAAAAATTTTTACAAATATACAAAACCTAAAAAAAATCGAACCGAAATAAGGATTTTTCACCACACCACTTGGGAGTGGCAACGTGAATCCTTTCAGACTTTTTTTTATCGTTTTTGTTCTGTCTTGTCACACAAAAGGAAACCATCCTTTTTTTTTGAATCCATCTGAGATGGGAGATACTCCCGAATTTTTTTTTGAATATGGGAGTATCGGTACTCCAATCGAAACAGATAAACCCAATGAATTCACTCATTACCAAAATGGAATTCTTTGTGTTTTTTCCATCCCCATCCAACTATACAATCAAGAGTTAGGTGCCAAATTTAGAATCTGTTGGAAAACCGATGAAAAGAGTGCGGTTCGTATCCAAAATGGATTCACTCACTTAGAATCCAAGGAAACGGAATACCTTCCTTTTTTGGAAAAAGGAAAGGATTGGAATTTATCCCTCTCCGAATTGGGAAAATGGAAAGGGACCCATGATCCTTTTCCACCCATTTTAGAATGGAAAAACCAGATATGGTCATCGGGGATTGTCACCTACCAAACCTTCGCCATCCCACATCCCCGTTTCGTTCAAACGAAAGAGTTCGAATGTGAAGTTATCTTTCGTTCTTATGTTTTGGATGTTTCGGAAAATAAAACACCAATACTTGTATTTCAATTTCCATGCCCGAATCCCGATTCCATTTTGAAAACCATCTTATCCCAAAACCAAACTTGGTTTCTTCAATGCGAAACAGAATCACCCGTCGTTTCCGAATTATTCCGCCATTCCGAATCATCGTACCAACGTTTTATGGAATGGCAAAATCCAAATGATTTTGTGTTATGCCCCTCTGCCAAATCCATCGTGAGAGAGAAAGAGGGTGAAATCACAAATTTCCAATCAGAAGAGTTTTTAAAACGAAGCCGATTGATTTTACCTCATGGAATTTTACTTTTTTCGGATGACCCACGTTTCCAAGGGATCCCCATTCCCAAAACATTTGTATCTGAACTAGGTACAAGGGAAGGATTTCAATTTGGAAATTCTTTTTATGATGACTTGCCATTTTCTTTCCATCAAGGGGAAAATTTTTTTTCGATCCAAACTGATTCCACTTCCTGCAGAGATCAGTTGAACATATGGAAAACAGAACAAACGTTTTGTGGAAATCCTGGTCTTCCCAACATGTTGGAAAAAATACCTGCCAAAGAACAAATCAATGGTTGTACACCAACACAAATCAAACTCACTGAATTTTATCCAGGCAATCATAAGGAAACCAATTTCCCACTTCCTGCCTTCTTTGAATTCCAAAACCAAGGTGATGATTGTGATGTATCTTCTCTCAATTGGATTTTAGATGGAGCCATTTATCCATTCTCTGCCAAAGAAGAGATCCTGAAACAAGAAGATATCATTCTTTTCACTAGGGAACGATGGTTAGGTTGGAACTTTTTAGAAAGAGTCAAACCATTTTCCATTCCTAAAGTTTCCTTCCAAATCCCGAATTTTGTAATCCAAAATCGAAAATCAAAGGAATCGATACCTTATGAACCAAACGCCAATCGTTTCCATTTATTAAGAAAAGGAAACCAAAACATTATTTCCATCTACACCGATGGATTGGAGATTCCTCATCCGAAGTCCAATAGTGACGAGAACTTACAGGTATTTGGTTTTCAGTTGAGTCCAGGAAAACATCAAAAGACAGAAATTCATTGGATCGGAAGCAAACTTTTAGAATTTGCAAAGAATCCGTATCCTTTTTTTGATTTTGGATTTTTGGAACTTGAGGAGGGGATTGGGGCATTCCAAACTGAGGACCAAAAAGAATATTTTTATTGGAAACCAAGAGCACTCAAACTTTTAAGTTTTGCTTATGGACCAAGTGTTTGTAATGGTGAGAATCTTTACCATCTACCAGCCGGTTTTTTTTCTGATCAATTTAATTCCCTAACTTACAAGGACCAGGTGACTTCAGCATTCGTTGAGTCTCGTTGGTCTGAAGATTCCTTAAATGAAAAATCATTTGGGGAAACACGTTCTCTCCATCCTGAAACTTCACCGATTGATTTTTCTTCCTCAGTGTTTCCATCTCCCCATTGCCCTGGGTTATGGAGGAGTCCTGGTTCTGAAAAACACAGAAGTTTGGAACTTAGAAAATTAACACCAGAAGAAAGTTACCATTCTAATTTGATTTTGGATTCTTTTTTGGAAGTACAATATGGAAATTTGAGGCAAATTTTCCATGTTCCGATTCATTTCCTTTCCCATCTTTCCTTCCAGCTAAACCTATCAAGTGTTATCTTAGAACATTCGGAAGAACAAATCTATTCTTATTTTTCTCATCCGATGTTGATTGAACCCATTGGTTTCTTAGAAAAAAAGGGTCCAGTCCAAATCGAGGCGATTTACCCGAATCCCAACGTACCGCAGAATGAATGGATTTATATCTGCAATCGTTCCATGAATCCGGAAGACATAAGCCAATATTTCATTGAAGATGAAACTTCTTCCGATCAAATTGTGCCATACCAAACTCGATTTCCTGGAACCAATCCAAAAGCTAAAAATGGATATGGATTTGTTACCAATGATACGATCCTTTGGCAAGGAACTTGTGCTTGGATTGTCGACCCTGATGGAAGTGATTGGTATGTTCCGATTTTCCATTCAGAATCGGATAGGCTCTTCACCGTCATTTCCACACAAACCATCGGCAATGGAATTTCTTCTGGAGAATCCATTCAGTTAAGAAAGAGAGTGAATGGGGAGACCATTCTCATTTCATCTTTTGGGCATAAAGAAAGTGCCTCACCGTTTCGAAAGTATGTGAATTCAGGTGAATACCTCTGGTTAAAAAAAAACAGTGACGGGACCAAGTCAAAAGATTTTGAAATCTATCGTGAGGAAAATTGAATTTCCTTCGCTCCATCACTCCAATTGTTTTTGGGTTTTTGTTTTTTTTACCTATGAGTTCGGTTGATTCTTTGGGATGGGAGGTTGGGATTTTAGGTTACGAATTATTTTTAAAAGAAAACCAAAACCAAAAACAATTGGTCGTCCCAGGTTGGGACTTTCATACACGAAACTGGGGAAAGGTATTTCAATCAGAGGCCTACCTTCACAGAGTCTCCAGCGAATCTTTGTTTGTCGGTTTGAAAGATAAAAACAGAAAGAACCAAATCCATTGGGATTTGGATATAAAACTGACTTCTGGTCCCGAGACAGGACTCAGAAATTATTATTTAGGGAAAAATCATTTTTTAGGTTACGAGACCAAAGTATTTTTTTTAGGAGTGGGGCGAAGGGAACATTTATTTTCCCCTAAAAGTTTCAGCTCTTTTTTTGATGGTGGGGAAGGCCTCTTTCTCGAATTAAAACCAGAGAAATCCTTCCTTGTCCAATTTTTCCTTTGGGACCATTATTCGGGATCCCTTTTATTCTCCAAAGATCAATTCCGGCATTTACTTTATGTATCAGATGAATATGAAACCAATTCAAAAACTCAAGTTACAAGCTTTAGTCGAAACCATCACCGAAGGCAAAGTTTTGGATTGATTTACGGTGACTTTTTGACACTTCGAATTGGGTTTCATTATTTGGAGCTCGGAAGTTTTGGTCCAAATACAAAAGACCATCCCCCAGAAACTAAAAAAAGTTTTGCAGATGGAGACTCGTTATTCTCCGGAAATTTTGGTTTTGGTGCCCATTTCGAACACTTCTCGTTTGAATTTGATTTTTTATGGTCGAAAGGCAATGATAGAACACGATCAAAACTAGCGGCTCACTCTGGATCTATCCCCATCGCTGGTGAAGCCATTCAGTTAGGAACCGAACTTCGATTTGGTGGTTTTAAATTTAGAAGTTCCCATTTTTTATCGGATCGAGCAGAAACAAATGAAAAACACCAGATCGTAAAGGAAGGTTACATTTCGTTTGGCACTCATCCTAGTCAAACGCCTTACTTATCTCAAATCTTTCGTGTATTTCCTTCCGCGGCAGTGACTGAAAAAGGTTATGAAAAGAACTTTGCCATCATCGAAGGACGTTCCTTTGGTTATTTGACTGAGCTTGTGATCAGTTTTGAATTCCCTCCATTGGTAGTGAAATGCATAGGAAACTATTTTGTCCCATATAAACAAAACGTTCCGAGTGACGGAAGGATCAGTGTCAATCGACGAGAATTCGAAAGGTTTTTCCTAGCAGAAGGAATGATGGAAGTTTCTCTGAAAGAGGAAGCGGGACTTGAGTTAGGTGTAGGAATCTCTCAATTATTTTTACCAGAAACATTCAATCTCACCTCCAATTTTGGATATGTATATGGAAGGTTACAAATTTGAACTCTAAGACAAAGATTCAATTCCAACGTCTGGTTTGGATCATAATTGGCATCCATTTGATCCAATGCCGTACACATAAATCCAATTACGATCTTTCTTCCTTTTTATTCTCCAATCCACCGATCAGCGAAATTTATTTTTCGAGTCCTGGTCGGGATATTCCTCTCGAAACAAAACGGAAGGTAAAAGAAGTGATTTTATCCGAAATTCGAAAATCGAAGGAATCGATTCGATTGTATGTTTATTCTTTAGATGATTATGAAATCATCACCGAATTATATGCGAAAAAAAGAGCTGGGTTAGACATTCAAATCTTTGGTGACAAAGAGGAAGATTACGAGGAAGTCGAATCACTTGGATTTCAGGTGAATCGTTGGGAAGGAACAGGCATCCATCATACTAAAATTTTCCTATTTGATCGAATCAGACTATTTATGGGAACTGGAAATTTCACCACACATGGATTGGAAACAGACCATAATGTGTATTGGATTCAGAATCTCACTTCGGAAGAATCCGAAAATTTAATCCTTACCTTATCTGGTAAAAATCCACTCGGTAGAATACCATTAGGAAGTTTAGAGTATCTCTTTGCACCAGAAGCGGGACTCGAAATCCAATCCAGATTATTAGATGCAATCGATGGAGCAAAGTTTTCAATTCGGTATTTGATTTATTCTCATTATGATCCAGTTTTCACTTTAAAAATATGGGAAGCATGGAAAAGGGGAGTCATTGTCCAAGCTATCTATAATGTCCCGATGAATCCTGAGGCTGAGTTCCTCAGACGCAATTTAAACCAACCTTCACAGATCTGGGAAGATGGAAATGTGGATTTTGTTTTTAAAAACGAATCGTATCGTGGTGGATTGTTACACCACAAAACGATGTTAGTCGATGAGAAAGATGTTTATGTCGGATCTTATAATTATTCAGTTTCAGCACGCGATAAAAACAAAGAATATTTTGTCAAAATGGACCATCCTCTGGTGACTCATGAATTTTTAATGGAGTGGGAACGGATCCGATCCAATGCGATCCCTGTTTCTCTTCTTACCGAAGTGGAAAATCCAAACAACCAATCCGGTTTACACGCTTACTCTTTTCAAAGGTTTCAGAATTCTTTATTTGAAACAAACTTACTTTTCCAAATGAATGGAAACCTTGATTCCAATGCAAACGCGTTATCCAAACAATATGAAACTTCTTTATCCTTAGATGGCCTTAGATTTGCATGGCGGGATCCATTGGGTGCGAATCGATTTATTTTGAATTCCAATTCAGTTGATCCGATATGGGAAGAAAGTGTGGTCAGTGATTTGAATCTTAGTTTACAAAGTTATTTTTTTGGGACGAAAGTGACTCTTTCCAACGGTGAACGAGTGGTATCGGTCTCCATTTGGGATGGAACGAACCCAAAAGAAACCATCATCCTAGATGGTTCTTCCTTTGCTATGGCGAGATCCGATTTTCGGGTTGGTAAAAATCTATGGATGTGGGTGCAAACGGAAGAGCGAACCATTTCATTTTGTCACACCAAACAAAAAGGGAGTTTTCCTAAATGGATGGTGTTTTTATTGAATCGATTGCATACGAAACAGAACCAAAATTTGTTATGTTCTAACGACTAGTCATTCCATTTTGTCTTCGATCACTGGGACTAAGATCTTTGCGATGTCTTCCTGTAATTTCATATAATTATTGATACCCAAATGTGTGATTTGTTTGTTCACATCATTTAACATGGTTTGAATGAGAAGGATGAGGGTGTGTTTTTTATCTTCAGGTAGTTTTGAATCGTGGATCAGATCGGACATGGCCTGTCCAGTCTGTCAGGGAAATGAGAATTTCCAAGCATTTTTAAACCCAGTTTTTGAGCTCGAGTTCTTTTAGTTTCGGTGCCATTTTGTAAGTAAAGATGACAATGAGAACTGTCATTGTGCCTCCAAATACAACAGAACCAACAGTTCCTAAAAACTTGGCTGAGACTCCTGATTCAAAAGCCCCAATTTCATTGGAGGAACCTATGAACACTTTATTGATGGCACTCACTCTTCCTCGCATCTCTTCTGGCGTCATCGTCTGCATAATGGTGGACCTGACAACCACCGAAACACTATCAAATACACCAGACAAAAATAAGGCAAATAGTGATAAATAAAACGATGTTGAGATACCAAATACCAACATACAAATTCCAAATCCAAATACACAGGAAAGTAGGACTCGCCCTGATTTTTCTAAGGGAGGTTTATACGTCAGGTAGTAGGCCATGAGTAGGGCACCAAAGGATGGGGCTGCACGCAAGTAACCAAGCCCTTCCGATCCGACAAATAGTATGTCTTTTGCAAACACGGGGAGAAGGGCAACGGCACCACCAAATAAGACAGCAAACATATCTAAAGCCATCGCACCTAACATGATTTCATTTTTTAAAACAAATCGTAACCCTTTGAGTAAACTATCCTTTAAAGCTTCTTTTTCCTTTCGTTCAGGCAAACTTTGTTTGCGGATCCAAAAGAATAAAAGAAAGGGGAGTCCAATACAAATGGAATCCAATCCATAGGCCCATTCGATACCCAAACTTCCATAAACGATTCCCCCGAGAGCAGGTCCAATCACGGCCCCTGCTTGGAATGAGGTTCCCATCCAAGCAGCTGAATGCGGGTAATGTTCTCTTGGAACAAGTTGTGTGACAAAACTAAAAATGGCAGGTGAGATAAAACCACGCGCAATTCCTGAAACAAGAATCACAAGGAAGATAGGATAGGCTTTGTATGTTTCTAATAAATAATACAATGGGCCTGTAAAGGCAAATAAAGTGAGAGAACAGAGTAATAAAAAGAAAAGACAGACGACAATGATATTACGGCGATCTCTAAGGTCAGCTAGGTGGCCTGCATATAATGCGACAAGAATAGAGGGAATGGCCTCAAATAATCCAACAAGACCTAAATCGAGAACACTGCCTGTGAGTTCGTATACTTGCCAACCCACGATGGTTGCTTGGATATTGATCGCAAGTACCATAAAAAATCGAGCAACGATAAAAAATCGAAAGTCCTTATGTTGGAAGATGGCCAAAGAAAGATTTTTTTTCATCTCGATTCAGCCAATGTTATCTCAAAGAATATTGGGGCAATTCACAAAATCAAAAAATAGTTTAATTTGATTCACTTCCCATTTGGAAGTTTAATGTTTTGACTGGTTCTTGATTTCCAACCTGGTCCACGGCATAATAAAAGATTTGAAATGAACCTTTACATTCTGTTTTTAAATCCACGATGGACAAATCAGAAGTGAATGATTTAAACTCAGACTGAGTTCCTGATTGGCAAGTGGTCGAATACAAAATGTCTTTGAGACCACTGCGATTGTCTTTTGCCACCAATCTGATTTTGGATGAAGGGGATAAAAAATTGACATTCCCTTTTCCTTTTGTGAGAGTTCCAATCCATTCTACTGTAGATTCAGGAGGTTTTGTATCACGGATAAAATCTACAATTTGAACCGGTTCTTTGTTTCCTGCCATATCGATAGAAAAGTATAATAGTTTATACTCTCCTTCTTCCGTAAAGGGGATCGAGGCTAGGGACTTTGTCGAATTCCATTGTCCGTCATTGATCCGGTAACGCACTTCCGCAACTCCCGAAGCATCATCAATGGGTGCCACTGTGATATGGTCTTTCGTTAGAAAACGAGTGCCTTCCTCTTTTTCTTTTACAATCAGAAAACTATCGTTAGAGACAACAGATACAATTTTTTTGGGAATTGGTTTGGGTTCAGCAGTTTTTTTTGTTACAAACTCTCTTGGAACCGATAAAGGAGATCCTGGATCTACATTGGTTGAGAAAACTTGGGTCCAAAATCCTTTTGCGCCGTACTCACCTAACCTTCGCACACGAAAGTATTCAAAATCGTCTTTGGGTGTCACAGTGATCCGATTGCCTTTGAATTGAATCACTTCTGGAGGTTTTGGAGCAATGGATGCTTCGTTTTCGTTTGGTTTTTCTTGCCAAAGTTCTAGTTCGAATTTTGCTTCTGCGTCTGCATCGATTAAAATTCTCAGTTCCCTTTTTGGTTTGGATTCAAGGGAACTGAATAATAAAATGAGTATACTTGTAACGAGAGTTAGCTTTTGTTTCATGTCCCTACTATTCTTCTTTGATTCGTGGTGCTTCTGGAATTTTATAAGGTTGTACGGGAGACTTTCCTTTTTCCACAAAGGTAGCCATCCCTTGGGTGAGTTCTACCGTTTTCCCTTGTGCATTCACATCCACAACTCCTTCAAAACAAGAAATTGTGGAGCTTAATTTTTCATCGAGTTCCACACGGAATTCGGTTCCGCGAACACCCGCTGTGGAAGAGGGGCTTACGATATTGAATTTATGTTCGGTTGTGGGTGGGTTACTCTTTGTGACTTTTGCATCCAAACTTCCTTTAAAAAGGGCAACGGTCACAGGCCCTCCTTTTTTCATTTCCCCTTTCACTTCGAAATGGCTATTGTTTAGGATACGAACCATTCCGACTTGGTTGATGTGGATGTCTGTTTTTCCTTTGCCACTCGTTTTGATTTGGTCATTGGGGTGGAGTTCTTGTCCGAGTTTTAAAGGAACCCAAGGGCCCCTGCCACCGGTTCCATTCCATTCCACTTGTCCCATCACAAATTCAGTGACTCCCACAACGGACTTGCGAAGGAAAACGGGAACGACAAGGGAAAGGCCTGGTTTGATCAAATCTGGGTTTGGGATTTTATTGTATTTGAGAAGTTCTGGCCAACGTTTGGGATCAGAGAGATGGCGCTCGGAGATGAGAGAGAGCGTTTCTCCCTTTTGGACGGTGATGGTGATGGGTTCCAATGCCGCTTCCGGTTCCGCCAAAAGTGGAAATTGGCAAAAGATTATGATAAGTACTAGGATAGTGTGTACGATGGACTTTCTCATATATAGACTCTCTCAAACTTCAGTTTAAATTTCCAGCGATTTCGTAAAACTTGGGGATTTTTCTAAACAAAGATTTTCATCCATGCATTCGAATGATCTAAAGAAAGCATATAGCTTAGCCGATTTGTTTGGGATCGGCACCGACGATCCTCGGACTTTCCACCAATTTGTTCAAAATCAAAGTTAGGTTCTAACCCTCATTTAAAAAATAGATCCCAAGTGCTGCCGCCATATGGGGGTGGTGGATGGTCCCGTCAAGTAACAGTTGTTTCACTTCTTTGGGCGATTTTAAAACAATTTCAATGTCTTCCCCTTCATCAAATTCCACTTCATGAATGGGTTCTACGTCTCTTGCTACATAGGAATAAGACCAGTTTGTAAACATAGCCGGGTTTCCTGAAAACTTCGATAACAATTGAATCTTTGAAAGATCCGTGGCATAACCTGTTTCTTCTCGTAACTCTCGAATGACCGAATCCAATTCTGCATCGGGGCCATCTTCATCCACGATGCCACCAGGGATTTCCAAACTCTCTTCTCCAATCCCATGCCTGTATTGTTTGATGAGTAGAATGTCTCCGGATTTTGTGATGGGCACGACATTGACCCAATTTTTTGATTTTAACACATAATAGGTTTTTTCCTTTTCGGAACGTGGGAGTTTGATATCAAAGGAAGCCAAAGTATAAATCGGAGTGGGGAAATGATCTTTCCAGTTTTTTCGTTCTTTCAAAGGGATATGTCCTGAATTCCGTTAAGTGATGTGGTTTCGATTCCATCGCATGTTTTTTCCTTTGCCACCCTTTTTTTCTATCCTACCATCTTTCTCCTTGCTTCGGAATGCCTCCTTTGAAATCCTTTCCTTATGAAATTATACGGTAGCATCACTTCGCCCTATGTCAGACGGATTCGTTTCTTATGTTTGGAACTGGGAATTCCCTTCCAAATGGTGGATACCATGACAGAGAATGGTCAAAAGGAATTAAGGGAAAAAAATCCACTTTGGAAAGTGCCTTATTTGGAAACCGAGGATGTGAAGATTTGGGATAGCCATACCATCACTGATTATCTGTTTGCTACTAACGGGAGTGGGAACTTTCGCCCGAAACTGGGTGAACATTTTTACCGCGAGGCAAATCTTATGACGGCGATTGACCAAGCCCTAGACAACGCCATCCTTCTCTTTTATTTAAACAAAGAAGGAATCAAACCCGATGCCGCACCTTACTTAACTAAAAATGCTCTTCGGATCAGTTCCATTTTGGATTACATCAAACGTGAGTTAAGTGGGAATTTTTTCTTTTCTGATGGAAAGGTCGGACTTTCTGAAATCGCTCTTTATTCCACACTGGATTGGATCCGTTTCCGATCGGTATTACCCATCCTTGAAGAAGAAATCTTTGTGAACTTTTTAAATTTCCATGGCCCAAACAAATCATGGATGGAAACCGCTCCTAAGTAGACAACCAGAGTCTTTTTTCACTCGACCCCAGATGATTTCACTGGATTATGTCCCTTACTGGACCCCTTATGAAATTGAATGCGGCACAAATGGAAGCAGTCTCTACCATCCAAGGCCCTCTTCTTGTCTTTGCTGGGGCAGGGTCAGGGAAAACGAGGGTCATCACCAACCGCATCGCACATATGGTGGAAGGGGTCAAAATCCCGGCGAGTAAAATTGTTGCCCTTTCCTTCACCAATAAAAGTGCCAAAGAGATGGCGGAACGCCTTCGGAAAATGGTCCCTCGGGAAAAACTGAAAGGGATCACACTTTCCACCTTTCATTCGTTAGGTTTAAAAATATTAAAAGAACATATCGGAAAACTAGGGTATAACGAAACCTTTTTACTCTTCAATGGAACCGACCAAGAAGCCTTTGTTTCCGACCTTTTAAAGTCCAAACGACTTGATCCCAAAAAAGTCCCTCCCAGGGAAATTTTACGCCGGATCTCCTATGCCAAAAACACACAAGTCCATCCAAAAGATAATGGTCTCACAGGAGAGTTTGACCTTGTAGCCGCAGAAATTTTCCCTCTCTATGAGGATGGCTTAAAAGAAAAAAATGCCATTGACTTTGATGATTTGATTTTACTTCCGAAACGTCTGCTTGCTGAATTTCCAGAGATTGCTGCCTATTACCAAAGGAAACATGAATACTTCCTAGTGGATGAATTCCAAGACACGAACCAATTGCAGTATGAATTTTTATCTCTCTTTCGTGGCAATAGTGATAACCTTTGTGTGGTGGGGGATGACGACCAGAGTATCTATGCCTTCCGCGGTTCCAACGTACAACTCATTTTGAATTTTGAAAGGGAATTCCCTCATGCCAAAGTGGTGAGGCTTCTCGAAAATTACCGTTCCACATCCCTTATCATCCAAGCCGCCAACTCCCTCATCCAAAACAACATTGGCCGAAAGGAAAAAACTCTCTATAGCCGGATCCCTTCCGCCGAACGCGTGGAATACTATGAAACGGCAGATGAAAGGGAAGAAGCGATTTTTGTGGCAGGAAGGATCCAAACTCTCCTCATCAAAAACGAATTCAAAGGGAAAGAGATTGCCATCCTATTTCGAACGAACTTCCAATCCCGACCTTTTGAAGAGGAACTTCGGAACCGAAGCATTCCGTACAAGGTAGTGGGTGGGTATAATTTTTTTGACCGAAAGGAAATCAGGGATTGTATCTCGTATCTTCGGTACGTCGCAAACCCGAAAGATGATTATTCCCTCCTTCGGATCATCAACTATCCCAAACGTGGGATTGGTCCAGGGACCATGCAAAAACTCCAAGAAGAGGCATTTACGCATAAACTCTCTCTCTATGAAATCTTTCATAAAATGATTGAGAGTCCTGATTATTTGCCCGAAGTAAAGGCTAAGGTCAGACAAGAAATTTACCAATTTGTCGAAATGGTAGATGCCTTCAAAAAAAAGTTTGCGATGTCGCAGAAATTGGCCCCTGTGCTTCGGGAGATGATCACCCAAATTGGGTTTGAACGGGAAATCTCCATGGAAGAGACCGAGGAAAAGGTGGTGAAAGCCCGGATCTACAACCTGAGTGAACTTGTGAACATGTTGTCCTTTTTTGAAGAGGAAGAGGGCAGAGAAGGAAAGGCCACCATCTTTGACTTCTTGCAAAGGCTCGTTCTCCTTATGGAAGACGAACCCAAAGAAGACGAGGAAGACCGTCGGGTGCAACTTCTCACGATGCACCAGTCTAAAGGACTCGAATACGATTTAGTATTTTTAGTGGGACTAGAAGAGGGAATTTTACCGAACTCACGTGTTATAGAAGAAGAAGGGGAAGTGGTCGATGAAGAACGACGCCTTCTCTACGTGGGTATGACTCGCCCAAGACGAAAATTGTACTTGACTTCGGCTCGTACAAGACGCAAATTTGGGGAGCAAATCGAGAGTGCCCCCTCTCGGTTTTTAAACGAGCTGTCTCAGGACGCTGTTCTTTTTTTCCCGATGGAAACGAAGGATAGAGACACAGAAACTAAGAATTTCTTAGAGGAATTAGACAAACTAAAGGTAGGCTAATGAAATCGATTCTCCCACTCACCCTCCTATTGTTGGTAGTGGCATTTGAAAATTGCGCATCAAACAAGGAAACCATCCGCACAGGAGTTTCCAAAATCAATACAGGGTCCCATTTGGCCCAAATCGAAGCTATCGATGCTGATCTCAAATCCCCTGCATTATCTGACGAATCCCGCGATAAACTCATCATCAAAAAGGGAAAATTATTATTGGATTTAGGTCGTTATGAAGAAACGATCGTGACTCTGAACCAAGTCAACCAAGCAAAGGCAAATCCTGTCCAATTGTCTGAGTGGAATTTGGCAATGGGAAAGGCCTATATTGGCAAAAATGAATACAGCAAAGCGATTCAGTTTTTAAACCAATCGGAAAAACTCGATAAAAATACGAATCTGATGGAACGGAAAAAACTCGTTGTCCAATCACTCGTTGCGGAAAGAGAATACTACCCAGCACTGGCAACCCTTACGAAAACATACACGAAAGGAAACCAGAAAAAGGATGAGTTCTATTATGAGACGGCGGCAAAAACCTATCTCAAAATGGGATTTGAATACAAAAACACTGGTTTTTACCAAAAAGGCTTACAAGTCGCAAACCTAGGACTGGAAGAATTTCCGAACAACGAAACTCTAAAGTCCATCCAAAAGGAATGCTTAGAAGTATTACAGCCGGAGGGCAAACTCTAAGATTTTTTGGAACGTTTCTTTTCGACTCATCGTTTCCTACAAGGGAAACAAAACTTAGAAGTGCTACTGAATAGAATCCGTGAAAACAAACGGGTTCTATTTTCATTTTTAGCACTTGGTTTCGTTTTTTTCCTCTTTGTCCTTTCCTACTATGGATTTGAGTATTACCTACGCAATTACCGCATCCCGCTCGTCAAACTACGCAAAGTGGTTTCCCAAACCATCAATAAGGAATTAGGTAAGGCAGTCGATATCGGTGTCTTTGATTTTTCACTTAGGGAAGGGTTAATCATAGAAGATTTGGTTGTGTCAAACGAAGAAGACTTTTCGTTTAACGACCATATGTTGAAGGTAAAAAAAGTAACCTTTCGACTTTCTAGTTATTTCAAAGACTCACCCACGGTGGAAAGGATTGATTTTTATAGTCCTCATTTGGTTTTGAATGAAGACTTAAATTTGCGAAATCGTTTGATCGAATACGCGCAAACAAGCCGGATCAAAGACATTCGATTCCATGATGCAAAACTTACGGTTAAAAAATCCGATGCAACGCTTGTGGACTGGAAAGAAGGATGGGACATTGATTTGGTTCGGAAAAACAAACGAATCTTTTTAAAATATGATAATGGATGGTTTTGGGTCCCGAACACAACTCGGATCAAAGGTGAAGGGGAGTTTTCCGAAACCAATTTAGAAGATTACCAATTTGAATTCTTTTGGAAAAATTATCCTTCGGAAGAAGCCATCCTTCTCACAAATTTTCTATTCGGAGCCAATGTCCAATCAGCAGTTTTATCAGGAGAAGGAAAAATCGTTTCGAATTTGAATTCAGGTTTTGTGATGGATGGAGAAGTTGAGTTTGAAAATTCGTTTATCTTATTACCTTTTTTTGAGGATTATTTACTCGAAGGATTTCGATTCAGAGAGAAGTTCCATTTTACAAAAGAATTAGAAGAACGTGAGTTCCTCGGAAATGATTTCCAAATCAAGTCGCAAGTCCTTTCGCAAATGGCAAAAGAGACATTGCTATCACGTAAGATTGAATTTCAAATTGGTGCATTAGAAGATATCTTTGAACATGTTACAGACATTTCTGGTGTAGTTCGTTTTCCTTTGTTTGGTGCGCTTCAAGGGAAATTAGAGTTAAAAGAAACAGGCGAAAAAAACAAATGGTTTTCTCTGATTGGTGAAGTGACAGGCAGTGGAATCAAATTGGATTCTTCTTTATTCCAATTGGAAAACGGAAAACTATCCTTCCAATGGAAACCAAACAATGAATGGGATTTGAAATTAGATGGAGAAATTTTTGGCAAACCATCTCACCTTTTGGGAAATGGTTCTGCTGATTGGAGCCGGTCGAAAAAAATAGATGGTTCCTATTATTACCCCATGGCTTCCAAAACAAAACTCAGCTTTCAATCCACAGAACTCACCGCCAATGATTGGAAACCCTTGTATGAAGATTGGAAAAAAGACACAATGGAAGAAATCAGGGAAAGGCAAGAAAAACTGATCCCTGAGGAATACTTTTACCAAACCAAACTCTATAAATACTTCCTAGAATCGATGAATTTTGACTTAGGCATTCAAATCACTCATTTTTATCCTTACAGAGGTTCCAAATCCCTTGGGGAATCCAAAGGGAATCTGAGTGTGAAAGAGGGAAGGTTTAGTCTGAACCTAGGATTAGGCAATTCGGATTCTAAATTGTCGATGGTCTCTTATTTTGCGAGTAAAACTCCGAACTTCAGTTTGAACCTGAATTTGAAAGAATACCCATGGTCAGACCCATGGATGACAGTTTGTGGGATCGATCTAAAACCTACGAATGTGAGTATGGATTTTAGTTTTAATAGCATCGGAAGTGATTATTATATGTTGCATAAAGATGCGAGGACGTCTTATTCTTTGAAATTATTTGGTATCAATTTCAAAGATGGAGATTTGGTTTCCAAAGGAAATTTTGATCTAAAACCTTTAAAACTACCATTCAATCTGGAGTTCACTTTGAATCGATATTCGGATTTGGACTACCTATCGGACGTGGTGGTCAGTAGTGAAACCATTGATTTAAAAGGGTATGGGAATAATAAAAATGGAAACTACCAAATGACTCTGTATGGATTGATTGGAGAGACAAGAGGGAGTTTGAACATTTCAGAAGAGGAGAACAAATGCGTCATCAAATGAAATATGGACTCCTGATTTTTGTTCTACTGACCGTATTTTTTATGTGTAAGGAAAAAACAAATCCTGCCGATACAGCTCCCACGATTGCCAGTCTACCAAATGTAGAAGGAGAATGGACTTTGGAATGGGAGAATGGAATCCACCAAATCCAATTAGACCTGGAAGGGAAAAAAATCCTATTTGATGGGAATGAAGGTTTGGAGTTGGACTTAGATTCTATGGGGATTCGGATCCGAGCCTATGATGAAGAGACTGTGAAAGGATACTTCCTATATTCCGATATCAAATCCAAATCTTGGATTGGGACTTGGGAAAATCGAGTGGTCAGGTTAATCCGCAGGAAGTAGTTTGATTAGATTTTGGATTTCTTTGGCTGCTTTTTTGGATGCGTTCATTGTTCCCAATTCTCTTTCTTTTGCTTCTCTTAAGATCCCTTTGATTTTGTTTCGTAATTTTGTATTGGAAAGAATTTTCCAAGCTTCCTTCACTATGTATTCTGGCCTACATTCATTTTGAGTGATCTCTCGGCAAACTTCCTCTCCACAAAGAATATTGGCTAAACCAATGAACTTGGACTTGATCAGGAGTGATCCAAGGAAATATGTAAACAAACTTACTTTATATAAAATCACCATCGGTGTTTCAAAATACAATCCTTCTAATGTAGCTGTCCCAGAGGCAATGAGGAGTAGGTCACTGGCTTCCATTACGCGGAGCGAAGAATTCCATAGGTAATGGATTTGGATGTCGGGGTGGGAAAGTTTGATTGCTTCTATTTTTTGTAATAAAAACGTTTCTTCTTTTTGATTGATGTTCGGTACTAAAAATACAATTTTTTTCTTTTCTAACTTACATTGTTCGTGGAGTAATACAGCCGTCCCAAGGATGGGATCAATGAGTCGATGGATCTCTCCCTTTCTCGATCCGGGTAATAGTCCCACCGTATAACCGTGGTGAGGGTCTGGTAATTTTTCTGGGATGTTTGGTTCTTTTTTTAACTTTTCAGGGATTCGTTTTGTGATGGGGTGGCCCACAAATTTTGCATTCACACCGTATTCATGGTAAATCTCTTCCTCAAATCGAAACAGTGTGAGCATGAGAGCGATATGTTCTTTGATAAAATAGATTCGTTTGAATTTCCAAGCCCAGATCTGCGGGGAAACATAAAATACTGTTGGGATCCCTCTTTTTTTTAGTTCCTCCGCTAGACGCAGGTTAAATCCAGGATAATCAATTAATACAGCAAGTTGAGTGGGCCTATGTGACGTTTCCTCTAATAAACGATGGAATACTTTTTTAAGAAAACTATACTTTTTGATCGCTTCTGAAAATCCAATCACACTTAAATTTTCCATCTCTTCTAAAGATTCGAGGCCGTTTTGGATCATTCCCTCTCCCCCAACTCCATAAAAATGGAATTCGGGTTCGATCATTTTGAGTTCTAACAAAAGATCCGCACCGATGAGGTCTCCGGAATGTTCGCCTGCTATGACTAGGATATTTTTTTTTGTATTAGATCGGTGTGATTTTTTTTTGGCTACCATTGAGAACCTTATTTCCATTTTTACCGAGGACACAAAAGTTTAATTTGTGTTTTGTGGCAAATTCGATCACTTCCTTGGGATTGACCACAAGGGTTTCTCCTTCACGGATGCATAATGTTTTACATCCACTTTCTAACATCACCTGAAAGGTATGAATTCCAATTGTGGGTAAATCAAATCGTTCGTCTTGTTTTGTTTTGGGGCTTTTGCAGACGACCGCATCTCCCTTTTTTTTGGTGTAAAGGCCACCACGGCGAATGGTTTCATCGGTGCCTTCCACAGCTTCCACAGCAATCACGGATTCGTCGCTCACGACCACCATTTGGCCAATGTCTAAATCGGCCATTTTTTCAGCGTATTCCATCCCAAACATGATGTCTTTCAACTCTTGCGTTGAGAATTTTTTAGGAGTGTAACGACCTTCTGGAAGGAGTAGTGATTTGAGATAGATCTTTTGTGAGATCACTTTCACCCCCATCGCTTCAAATTCCTCGGCGATGGCAAGGAAAATGGGGTAGTCATTGCGGTTGATGGTTCTTGCTAAGATAGAGAGGGCTTTGAGGTCAAATTTGAGTTTTTGGAAGAGAAGGTCCTTTCTCACTTTCCCAAGCATGAGGATCCGCGAGATCTTTTCCTTTTGGATGGTTTTTAAAATTTTCCCCACTTGTGTGATGTGGACTGGAATGGTACGAGACTCCTGTCCTCTGGGGGAAAAATCGGATTCGATGAGGCCAAGGAAGAGTGGATCCTCGCCTGCAAGAAGTGCCTCCTTCATTCCAATGTGAGGGAGCTCTCCGTCACCAGCGATGATTGCCAATCTACCTTTTGAAACCAAAAAAATTCCTTTTTTACGTGCTGCTTGGTTCGCTTTTAGAAGGCGTAGCGGGGGCACTTTCTTTTTTGTAATCGGTTACGTAAAAACCAGATCCTTTGAAAATGATTCCGGCACTTGCCGAGATTCGCCTTTCCACAGATCCCTTTTCCCCACAAAGGCATTCGGTCAAAGTATCTTCCTTCATGGACTGCACGTGTTCAAAGTCTTTTCCGCATGTGTGACAGTGGTAATCGTAGGTAGCCATAGTTTCTCCTTTAATGAATTCCTGTTCTCAATTCAAACAATAAAACATGGTCACGGTTCGGCTTTGTGACCAATGGGAGACAAATCTCCCATGAATACTTTCCCGCCTCGAGGATCGATTCAGATTGGGGATAGGAACGGATGGATTGGATGAGGCCAGTATTCCTTCTCCAAAGGCTTGCGTTCCATTTGTCGCCGATTCGATTTTCGATATGTAAGGACAGATTTTCTCTCCTTTTGGCTCCGTCGAGGACATATCGATTTTTATTGACCCAAATGGAATCGTGATCTAAGGAAATGGAATAGGCTAGGTGCTCTATATTATTATATTGCAAATGGATTTCGAGAAAGGGGATCGGAGTATCTGAATCCGTTGGCATAAAGGAAAATTCGAAGTAGTTTTTATTGCCTGAGAGTTTTTTGCAGATCCTTTCCGATGGGGATTCTTTTCCTGAACTTCCATAAATGGGAAATCCGGTTTCTCCATACACTCGGATCGATTCTCGTGGTATGTATTTCCCAAAAAAAGTTTGGGGGATTTTTTTCCCATCCCAACCTTCAAAGTCGATTCGGATCTCATTGTCCACCGCCTTGAATCGTTTTTCAAATTCGGAAATTAAATTTTCTTCTGCAAGGGTTTCCTTCAAAAACCCTGAAAAGATCCAAGCTGTTTTTTGGGTATTGGGAAAGTAACAACGTTTCCAGTGGCCAATGTTTCCGGCGATGGTTTCTTCTGTCCCATCTTCTTCCAAACAAATTGTAGGTTCCGGTTCGCTAACCTTTCCTACTTCTGCGTTTTCGCGACCTGGTCCACTTCTTAAGTTGACGTTTTTTCCTCGAATGATTGCTGTTTGGTGGTAAAGATTCGTTCCTGAAACTTGGGATAAAAAATGTAAGGTTTGTAATAAAAATCCAGTTTCAATTTCTCCAATGGGCTCAAAGGGTAAACTGAGTAAATGGGATAAAGCCTCACTGAAACTTTCTTCCATCCCCCTTGGGTCTTCCAAAATCAAAAGCAGTAAAAAATGTGTGACTTCCGATTTGGGAATGGGTTTGGAGATCGCATTGATTTTTGTGATGAGGGCTCGTTTGTAACCTGTTCCATGTTTTTTCAAATGAGAAAAATACGGATCTTCGATGTGGTAGTAGGTTCCTCTCGTGGTTTCCCATTCGATCAGTTTGGTATCCTTTCGTTTCTGAAAGTATTTCAGTAGATCTTTTCCTGTGTCTTTTCCGTTTAATTGTTTTTCCAATTGGGAAAGAGCTTGGGAAAGGATGGTCAATTCCAATTCACTCGTTGGGATTTCCGATTCACCATAAAGTTTAAATACTTTTAGATAGGATTCTGACTGGTAAAAATCGTAAGCTTTGTCGTCTCTTTCGCGGAAATCAACAAAGGTATAGGTAAAAAAGATGATGATTAAGAATAGAATCCCAACGGCAAAAAATACTCGGGAGCGAATCAAAAGGAACCTCCCGGTGTTCTCTTAAAGATTTTCAGGAAGGAGTTTGGCTCGGTCCACGCCGTATTCTTCGAATAATGCATTTTTTGCCACATAGTATCTATGTAAATTGATGTTGTAATCCACCTTCGCTCTGACGAGGGAAAGTTGATCCTGAACCAATGTGTCTAAAGCATTTTTCACTGCAAGTGCATTGAACCTTCCTTGTTGGAATGATCGTAGGACTCCGTTGTAATACTTTTTAGATTCTTCTTCGGTTCGTTTTGCATTTTCCATCACACGGTAAGAAGCTTTTAAAATATCAATTCTTGTTTTGACGTCATCGGAAACTGCTTTTACAAGGTCTGCTTCTTCGAGGGATACTTGTCGCCTTTGGATTTCCGCATCGCGGATTCCTACTTTTACCCCTTTGTCCATAATGGGGTAACTGAGATCCAATGACCCTTGCATCACAGGGTATTGGTAAGAGAGCACACCTTGTCTGCCGTCAGAATAATTGTTTTGAGGACTGATCGTATTTTGTGCTTGGTATCCATATGTTCCGGCAGCTTTTAACGAAGGTAAGGCTTCGTTTTTTGCCATTTTCATGGCGAGTTCCGCATTTTCTTTTTTCCGTTGGATGGCACGGAAATCAGCTCTATGTTTGTATGCGTAATCAATGTCTGCTTGGTAATCAAGTTTCTCTGGTAACACTTCCGAAAGGGGAGTCGTTTTTTGGAAAACTGTGTCCTCAGGAAGGTTCAAAGACCGAATCAGTTTTCGTCTTGCTTCCTCTTTTTCTGCGGTTGCTTGTGCCATTTGCCCTTCGACTTGTGAGAGTAGGGCATTCCACTGGTTGACTTCAAAACTTTCGGATAGGCCTAAACCTTGTTTTCGGATGGTGAGGTCCCGTACGTTTTTTGTATTCTTTAATAATTGTTCGAAGGTTTGGAATCCTGATTCTTTGACGGAATAATTCCAATAGTCCACAAGAGTGGAAACCACTTTGGATGCCACTTGGTCTTCCATTTGTTCCCGCATGATCTCCGTTTGGTTTTCGAGGATTTTTTCCATATTCCTTTCGTTGGCACCAAAGGCATTTTTGAGAAGGTCTTGTGCGATGGTCACAGACAAAGAGTCAGTGTAGAGGGGAGGAAGTCCGAGTGCGGTAAAGCCTGCCGGAGTTTGGTTTGGATTTTCAAATGCGTTCGAGTCAAATCTTTGGGATCTGGCTTCTAATTTGAAATAAGTTCCTGTCGTAAACAGTTTCTCAATCCCTGCACTGTAGGTATTGGTTTGGGTTTTGGTTCCCGTGAAGATATTGTTTTGGTTGAAAGGGAATTTCTTTTGGTCGATTTCGGCCCGAGAAATGGCTCGCCAAGAATATTTGGCTTCGTACTTCATTAAATTGGAATCAGCTTTCGCCAATTCCAATCGTGCTTGTAACACTTCGCGGTTATTTTCGATCGCATACTGGACCGCATCCTTCAAACTTAAGGTAAAACCTTTTGGATCCGATTCGGCTGCGAGAAGACCGAAGGAAATGAAGAGAATCAATCCACTAGAAACCCATGAACGTCGTTCCATATTCTTAATTCAGACTCCTCATTTCCCTTGCAAAGTTGTTTTTTTTCGAAAAAAGCCCTTATTTTTTAAAGGCTGCCTTCATTTTTTCTCCCACTTCTCCAATATGAGCACAAATGCTCACACCAGCATCTTGCATGGCTGCAATCTTGGAAGTGGCAGTTCCCATTCCACCAGAAATGATGGCACCTGCGTGTCCCATTCGTTTCCCTGGAGGAGCGGTTTGGCCTGCGATAAAACCAACGACTGGTTTTTTCACGTGAGCTTTGATGTAGGCGGCTGCTTCTTCTTCAGAAGTTCCACCGATCTCGCCGATCATGACAATGCCCTCAGTGTCTGGGTCTTCATTGAGGAGGCGAACTGCTTCCACATGGTTCATCCCTGGAACTGGGTCTCCTCCGATCCCAATACAAGTCGACTGGCCGAGGCCTGCCGCAGTTAGGGATGCAACGGATTCGTATGTCAACGTTCCAGAACGAGATACGATTCCAATGTTCCCTGGAGTGTGGATGAAACCTGGCATGATCCCCATTTTTACATTGTAACGAGGGTTAATAACGCCTGGACAATTTGGTCCCACGAGTTTTGTTTTGGAATTTCGTAAGACACTGTACACTTTTAACATGTCATGTGTTGGAATTCCTTCTGTGATACAAACCACAAGCGGGATCTCAGCGAAGATTCCTTCGAGAATTGCATCTGCTGCGAATGGAGGGGGAACAAAAATCACTGCTGCGTTTGCTCCGTCCTCTTTCATTGCGTCTTTAATGGTATTACGAACTGGTGCCGATTTTCCAAATTCCGATGTCCAAGTTTGGCCACCCTTTCCTGGAGTCACACCTGCGACTACTTTTGTACCATATTCCAACATTTGTGTTGCGTGGAAGGAACCTTCTTTTCCAGTGATCCCCTGTACAACTACTCTTGTATTTTCATCTACTAATACAGCCATGTTTCCTGTTTCCTATTTTTTGATTAGGGAGACAATTTTGTCTGCCGCGTCACGGAGCCCTTCGACTCCCACAATGTTCATCCCAGATTCGTTCAGGATTTTTTTCCCTTCTTCTGCGTTCGTTCCTTTCAAACGAACCACAACTGGAACGGATACGTTCACTTTTTTGGTCGCTTCGATGATACCAACCGCAACGCGGTCACATCGTACGATTCCACCAAATACGTTCACAAAAATTCCTTTTACGTTTGGATCAGAAAGAATGAGTCTGAAACCATTTTCCACGGTTGTTGGGTTTGCTCCACCTCCAACATCCAAAAAGTTTGCAGGTTCAGCACCAGCTAACTTAACGATGTCCATGGTTGCCATGGCAAGACCTGCACCGTTGACCATACAACCGATGTTTCCATCTAACTTAACATAGTTGAGGTTGTATTCTTTGGCTTTGACTTCGTATGGATCTTCTTCTGTAATATCTCGAAGTGCTTCGTTGTCTGGATGACGGTAAAGTGCGTTTTCATCCAAGTCCATCTTGCAGTCCCCTGCGATGATTTCGTTTTGTTTGGTGAGGATGAGGGGGTTGATCTCAAGTAGGGCTGCATCTTCTTTGATGTAGGCGTTGTAAACTGAGTTCACAAGAGCCGTGAAGGATTTTTGTGCTTCTGTTGGAATCCCGAGAGCAAACGCAAGTTCTCTCACTTGAGATCCTTGGATACCAATTCCTGGATCAATTTGGATTTTGATGATTTTTTCAGGGTGGGTTTCTGCCACTTCTTCAATTTCCATCCCACCTTCTGTGGAAGCCATGATGATGGTTTTACGAATGGCACGGTCAAGAAGGATAGAAAGGTAGTATTCCTTTGCAATTTCAAGTCCTTGTTCTAAATAGACTTTGAGGACTTTTTTCCCTTCTGGTCCTGTTTGCGGAGTGATGAGTTGCATCCCGAGAATTTTTTCTGCGGCCGCTTTTGCATCGTCTTTTGTTTTGGCGACTTTCACACCGCCACCTTTTCCGCGTCCACCTGCGTGGATTTGGGCTTTCACCACAACAACTGGTGATTTTTGGACAACTTCGTTATATGCCTTTTCGAAATCACCGACAGCGTCGATGACCTTTCCGAACGGAACGTTGGCATTGTGTCTACGTAGGATTTCTTTGGCCTGGTATTCGTGGACTTTCATGGATTTCCTTATGTCATTGGTACGTCCGTAGGCCTTCGCCAACGGATCACTAGGGTAAGCCTCAAGGGTTGGGTGAGATTGTCAAGACGGATTGAAAGGAAGTAAGGAAAGAGGGACGAAAGAGAATCGGTAGACGAACATTGCTTAAAAATCTAACATCCTAAACCCGGAGGCTTTCTTCTGGATTTTTGGGGAGGCTCACAGAAAAAAGGGAACCTTTTCCTTCTTCGCTTTGCAGGGTGATTTTACCTCCAAGCACTTCCACTTGGGACTTTGTGATGAAAAGTCCAATCCCTCTTGCATCTTCATTTCGATGAAAGGTTTTAAACATACCAAATATTTTATTTCCATGTTTTTCTAAATTGATACCCAGTCCGTTGTCTTCGACTTTGATTTGAATTTGGTCCTGGTTTTCCTCGATTTGGATTTTGATCCAAGCCCCTTCCTTCAAACGAACATATTTCACAGCATTGGATAATAGGTTTAGTAAAATACTTTCTAAGTAATTTGGTATGGTTTTGACTTTGAGTTCGTCAGGGATGATCGTAATGATTTTTATATTTCTATGTTCGATGGATCCACTTAAGATGGAGAGCGTTTTGTTTACCTCATTTTTTAATGAACAAATTTCCATTGGTTGATTTAAGGTTTGGTTGATAGAGATGATATCGTTTAAGTGGGAAATGGTCTCTTCCAATTTCACTGATGAGGCATGTAACATTTCTACGATGTTTTTTTTATCTACTTCTGATTTGGATTCTTCTAATAATTGAATGAGGGATGTGAAGTTTGATGAGTGTTGCCTGATGTTGTGGGAGAGGATATATGCAAAGTTTTGAAGGCGATTGTTTTGAATGCCAGTGAAGTGTAACATTCGTTTTGTGTTTTCTAATGCCACAATTTCTTCTGTGATATCAAACCGAATGGAAAGATAGGCTTCAATTTTTTCTTCTGAGTTAAATAATGGATGGATAAAGGTTTGAAGCCAGAAATAGTTCCCATCTTTGGATTTGTTTTTGATGATACCCTCCCATGTTTTCCCATGTTTGATCTGATTCCATAATCCTTTCCAAAATTCTTTTTTGTGGTAATCGGAACTGAATATTTTATGATCAGATCCTATGATTTCATTTTCAGGAAAACCTGTGATTTGGATGAATTTTGAATTTGCCCTGATGATGATCCCATCTGGATTTGTGACACTGACAATGGCTGATTTTTCGATTGCCTCAAGGACAGATTTTAATTTTTTATTTTGTTGTTCAATGGTGGTTTGGTTTTTTTTTAATTCAGTGATGTCCAAAAAACTCGCAGTTGCCCCTTCTAAATTACCGTATTCATCAAAGAGTGGTGTTGCATTGACATTTAGCCATTTGACATGACCTTCTTCTGAAAGGATTCCGTGTTCACAATTATAAACAGTGAGTTGATCTCCAAGAGCTTGGGCTAACGGAAGTTTATCTGTGGGATAAGGGCTACCATCTTCATAAATTTGTTTCCATTCTCTGGAACTAAAATAACGATTTTCGATACTCGCCAATTCTAATTCTAAAATTTCGGAAGCACTATCATTGGCATAGAGAATTTGTCCTTCCTTGTTCACTACAACCACACCATTAATCATTGTTTTTAATAAACGATCGAGTTTTGATTCTTTTTGTTTTAGGATTTTTTCGGCAAGTACCGCATCCGTTAATTCTTCAATGGTGATCGTATAAAAATTGAAATCTAGTTGGGTAAGTTTCAAAAGATACGGATGGTTTTGAAATCCATAGAAGTGTAACTTTTCTTTTGCGATGACTGATTCAAACGGTTTTTGATTCTGTATGTCGCTTTGAATTTGTAATTGAAGATTCGATTCAAATAAAAAAGGAAACATGGATCCTATCGTATTGGTCTTATTTGGAACTTGGAGCAAATGGTGGAGTGATTTTGCTTTTATGTTCGAAAAATGTAAGGGATTGTCTTTGGCAAATGTTTGGGATTTTGATTCAAATAAAAATAAAGAATAGGGGAGAGTGTTTGCAAAAGTAAAAAAGAACTCTGATGGAAGGATCGTTTGGCTCATAACTATGCAGAAACAATTCATAAGAGAATTGTTTCACATTCAGAATTGATTCGACGAATGAAATCGTTTGGTTTTAGAATCGTTTCCTTTAAAATTTGTTCCAATACGGAGAAAGTCGTAAGGAATCGCAAAAATTTCCGTTTGCTTTTGTATCCAGTAGATCAAAACGATCGGAATTATGTGGAGAGAGGTAAATTTCCCCTCGAAATCCTATCGCCCCACCCCGATACGAACTGACTCCTGGATTTGCCATGAGGACAGTCATTTGGTTCGTGGTTGGATTGATCGAAATAAAATTACTATAATTATAAGGAATTGGATACAAATTCCCATTCGGTGATAATACGACACCATTGAACATACTACTTGTTGGGGATGGGATGGTCCCAGCGTTGACAACGGAGTCATTGTTTTTAGTATCCACATAGTATAAAGTGGATGAGTTGTATGGGATCATATAAATTCGCCCATTCGGAGTATAAATGCCTGAAATATAACTCGCGGCGCCACCAAACGAAAAAGGATGAACAGTGACCGATTCTGTATTCGTATCTAAGATATGAATATTAGTCGCATCATGTGGGATAAAATAAATTTTCCCTTCAGGTGTTAAGACTCCATTGGCAAAAATCCCTCCAGTGACTGGCGTCGCCACAGCACCGATTGTATTTGTATTGGTATCATAATAACGAATGACTGTTTCATTGCTCGGCACAAAATAAATTTTTCCATTGGGAGCATACACCCCTCCGTTATACGCAGCCCCTGCCATCGTCACATTTCCTATGGTCGTCATTTGATTGTTTGCTGTATTGTATTGGAAAAAATTATTGTTTTGGTGTGGCGATAGATAGATAAGTCCTCTTGGTCCTAAGGTTCCACCAATGAAATCGACTCCGCCAGGAACAGCTGTATGCAGAGCATACAACTTTGTGATTGGATTTACTGAGACAATGTTCGGCGCATTGTAGGGAAGGAAATAGACATTTCCATTGGGAGCACCGAGTGCCCCTTGGAAGGCTGGGTATCCTGTTCCGAGAACGGTCGCCACTGAGTCGAGGGAATATTGGATTAGGCTTTCTGTTCCACTCACACCAAGTTCAAATTGAGTTTCCATCTCTAGTTTGACTTGTGCCCAATTTTCTGGTTTGTGAGTCTCTTCATAACTCAAAGAACAGGCTGGGATTTTATCCGGGATAACTTTGTATCCGCAGTGATTGCTTTGATCTTTGATTGAGATCCGAAATAAGAGTGAGCTAAAAAACGAATCCGAATTCACATCACAGATGTTAGAGAGATTTTTTTGTGAACAATGAACAAAACTGATCAGTGAAAATGCAATTGCAAAATAACGAAGCATAACGTTCTGATATGGACGCTACCAGAAAACTCATCCCATTCGCAATTAAGTTTAGAAAAATCCCCAAAGTTCGACTTACGGTAATTTTCGTAGCGAATTTGGGGAGGGGTGATTAGATTCCTAAAGAAGAATGAAGATTCGCCAAGGTTCCCGAGAGGGGAACCTTGGAAAAAAATACTTACGGTACTTCGGAGCAGTAAATCGCAGTATTCCGATTTGTGTATAGTTCATTTGAAGTACACGGGTAATCTTCAGGAGGTGGATGAGGTAAGGCAAAATCGATTCTAACACCATTCTGTATATCGGTAACAGTATAAGTCGATTCATTTGGAACGATTGTATAACCTCGGTATAATCCACAACCAAGAGCAAACCAATCCGAAACATGCTTTTTGAAAAGACCGGTATAAACATGTACGGACATATTAGGTCCTCTTACATAATTTGTTGGGCAAACCAAAGTATGGGATGTGTCATTTGCTGCATTATTTGCAACAGAGATATTCGAATAACAATTGCGAAGATTACATGCAGTAGTCTCTGTATTTGTGCCACCGCAACCTGCTATAGGATCTAAACACGTTCTTGTTCTTGTTCGAGTGCCTGCGCCACATCTAGCTGAACAATTGCTCCATTGTGTCCATTCACCCCAACCGCTTGTCCCAGCGATAGTAGTGACTGATAATCCTACGTTGGCTTGGCCACGATTGGCTACTTCATCAAAACCTATAATACAAAGGTGGTATGTTGTGTTTTGGAATAAACCTCCAATAACAGCCGAGACTTGTGCATTAGGAACAAAGTTACTAATGTTAGGTGAATGTTTCCAAGGTGCATTTTGGCATTCTGTATCGTTTGTGATCGGATTGATGGAGATACCAATTTCATATCGATTGATATTCCCAGTCATTCCATCATCCCCCACGTTTAACCATGTCAATTGGATTTGGTCTTGTGAAATACCAGTTCCAAGGAAGGAAGTGACTTGTGCTGGCGGAATGAGATCTGATTCATACGCAGTCACTTGCATAATATCTGAACCCATTCTTGGTCCTCCAAAACAAGTTGAACTTGAATCCGTAAATCTCAATTCAAGGGCATACTGTCCTGGTACATCGGGAGTGAAAGAGGCATTCAATTGGTTTCCACTGTTAATTTGTCCATTGGTCAAATTGGAGGAAGGTGGTTTTGAAATGATACTCCATTGATAGACATAACTAGCCGGATTTGCCGAACAAACACCAGAGTCAGGGTCATAGGACTGTGTGCCATTTAGGTTAACTTGTGTACCAACCATCGCATTCATTTGGTCAAGACCAGCATTCGCTATTGGCGGTATGTTACCGAGCAATGTAGTAGCCGAAACAGTACCATTCCATCTACTTTTGTTTCCTACTTCGTCGTAAGCTCTTACACAAAAGTAGTATTGGGTATTGGCACTGAGTTGAGTTACAAGAAAATTGATATTTGTTCCAACTGTCACGGCACTAATGGAGTTTGTCACTTCATGGCTATTGTCACAATCAGCATCCGTGTTGATCACACTGGCTGACCTTCGAATTTCATACGAGGATGCGTTTCCAACGGTTCCATCATCACCAACAGCGGTCCAAAAAAGCTGAACCGTTTCATCAGTTAAAGCATTGGCCGTGAGAGTAGTAACATCAGAAGGACGAACGGTATCACCTACAACGTAAGTTGTTGCCGATACATTTGAGGATACCCATTCATTTCGGTTTCCATTATGATCATACGCACGGATACAATAGTAATAAGTGGTGTTTGGTGCGTGACCATTTGCATCCCAAATTTCTACGGAACCAGCATTTTTTGGAGTTAGGGTATGAAAGATGGTACTTGCCTGTGAACATTTTGCATCCGTATCGATGTTGTTACTTGACCTTCGGATTTCATAAGCGCTGACTTTACCAAAAGGACCATCATTCCCTGGAGCTTGCCAACGAAGTCGAACTCGTGTTGCTGACATCGCTATTGCTGTTAACGTTGTGATGTTATTTGGAGGAACCGTATCAACCACTGTCACTGTAGAGGTTGCTTGGAAATTACCAACTGTTACCTGAACTCCTGCAATCCCTGGTGCAATCGCTTGGAAAACAGAGTCAGAAAATTCCCCCACAGGTGATCCACTGAGGGCATTTCCCGTTGTGACAAAATTCGACTGCACATAGCGAGGAGAACCGAGGTAAGATGCCAAAATGGAAAAAGTGATTTTTTCATCTAAGTACATTCTTGCTTGGTTAGGAATGACAGAGATGGAATCAATTTGAGGGTTGGCTTCACCGTTAGGCGTGTGGTCAGCAACATTGGGAATCCCATCTCCGTCAGAGTCTGGAAATAAAGCTGCGTTTGGAGAAGATGGATTGTTTGGATTGAATCCATTGTCACCTTCCCATGCATCCAAATAACCATCGTTATCTTTGTCTGTATCGTAATTGTTGACGAAGGCTGGGTTTCCAGAGCTAACTGGGTAAAAGAACATATCAGAACTTGGTCTTGTTGTGTTATTTCCATAGGAATCGACAGCCAATACTTGGATTTGAATCCCTGCCTGTACCATTGATTCATACGGAATGAGAGCAGAATACCAATTGCCTGGTTCTGGGACCATGCGAATGGCGACTGTTCCTTGGCCTACGGGACCAGTGATGAGATACACTGACATAACGTCCCCATCAGGTTCGATCACTTGTGCACGAACACGGAATGGTAAAAAAGAAGAGCCTGGTTTAAAATCGTAGAAAGCCCCTACAATGTTCGGAGCTCCATTTCCAGGAGGAGGTGTTCCACCACCAAAGATCGAGAAGGTGCGTGATTGGAATTGGATTTTATCAGAACTAGCAGTCGTTAGGCTTCCGTCCCATCCGCCACTCACCCGACCTGAATTGTCGGAATCTGAAGTTGTAGAATTGACAAAACCTTGAGCTTTGTTTTTGGCTAAATTGAGAGCTTCAATTTTTTCTACATTTTGTGAGATGGTGATCACAACATCTTTTTTGAATCGATACGATGGTGTGATTTCATAGGCATCGGTTGTGGGAATGTATCCATTTGGCAAACTAGAGTTTGTTATTTCAAACCGTCTGATGGAGAAGGTTTTTTCTTCATCCATCGCGCCTGGTGGGATGAGCACTTGGAATTTTCCGTCATCTGAGGTGATGGATTTTCCAGAAGGACCAGCTGTAGCTGAGCCAACATTGAGTGCTGACGTGGCAACGAGGCCAAGTGATTCTAATTTTTTGTCTGCTTCTTTAGAAAAATCTAAAAAAGCAATACATGAGACCAAAAGTTGGCTCATGACGAAAGTCGAAATGATTCTTTTCACTTTGATTTTACTTCCCGTTTTCGAATTGTTAAACGCAAAAATTGTCGGTTCACCTAACGATGTCGAACATTTTCGAAACAAGGGATAAAAAAATAGAGTCACGTGTATCCAAGGTTAGGGAATTCCCTTTAAGGCGTACGTTTTGAACTTAGTTCAATTTACTGCAAGAAAACGTCTCTGATGTTTCCGAGAGATTCACTATTTGCGAAAGAATGCATTGAGAAGAAAATGTTTTGAAGAGTCGACATTTGTTTGGTCTCGGATTCTAAATTGGTCGTTTGAGTATTTTCCTTCCTGAGGAATTAATATTTGGAAAAAAATTGGGATCTCTGTTTGGATCAGTTAACAATAGTTTTACGTCTCGGATTCTTTCGTAACATTCTTTCATGAACAGTTGATGACCACAGCCAAGCATGTGATAACCTTCGTGGATGAGAGTGGATTTTGGACTCGTAAATAAAAGCTGAATGGTGGAAATATATTTTGCTTTGATGTATCCTTTGGTATTTGTTTTGGCTTCAACAGCACCTTGGACTTCGAGTTTCACACCCACGCCTGCAAAAATCCCCAGTGTCAAAACTTCAAACAGAATATCCCCCCAAGTCCTTCCTTTTAAATACAGGAGACGGTCACATTGTGATGGCATCTTAAATAGAATCAGATACTCTAAAATGTCCGTTCCATAAAACCCTGGACGTTCCATGGTCATAAGGATACTCGGTTCTGCCTTTAATTGGTAAAAACTGAGTTCTTCATTCCAAGCTTCAAAAAGTGTAAAGACATCCTTGTCTTCAATTCCTTCTTCTTTGATGACACAAACTCTCACAGTTGCTTGTTCTCCATAGGACAAGGACTCTCTTACTTTTGTTTGGTGGAAACCAATTGTTGTGCAAGAGAATGGTAAGAGAACCGAAGTGAAGAGAGAAATTCGTATCCAAAACTTTGAGAACAATGGTTGGGTCATGTTTTAACGATAGTCTGTGACACAGCGAGTGCGGACTGCGTTGCTAGTTTTTAAGGCAGGTCCTCCTCCCGAGCTTCCAAAATCTACGGCATATGCTAAGGTGGAAGGGGTGCCAAGGACAGGGCTTGACGACCAAAAAGCGGAAGATGCCGTGTTCGAAAAAAAAACAGAATTAAATCCTGGAGTTCCAAAATTCGTACGGTAGTCGATGATACTTTTTAATTCATTCGCATTCGGTAGTCGCCAAGATTTGCCAGAAAGCGTCAATGTTTGGCAATAATTGATTGCTGTTGTCCATGTACTGAGAACATCCGTTCCGCCTGTACAAGTGGGAACATTCGGTTGCCCCGCTGTACATTTTTGCCAAACAAGGGATGTGTCCAAATCCAAAATGGTACCGTCCAATTGGTCCACCAAACGTTTGGTAAATGGATGTTTGGGAGTGGCAACACATCGCAGATGGTGGCCGTCAGTATAGTTCCCAAATCCTATCGAAGATTGGATGAAGGTTGGATAAAAAGCTCCCGTACTTGCCGCATTCGATGTGTTTGATTTATAATTGAAACTTTCTGTTTGTGGAAAATACGTTGCATTGATTGAAGGGCTTTCTGTTGAATGATCGAAGGTGCTAATGTATTCCTCAATTTCCGGAACACGCCAATCCGTTCGGTCTGCAAATCCCGAACCAGAGTTTAAGCTTGTACATTCGGTCTGCGCAGCAGCATACGTAAAAGTGATGGATCCCACTGTCGAGCAACCGATGCCAGTCCTACCTCGGATGCAACTTGTCCAAACGAGTCCAGTCGCTATATCCGATGTGATTTCAACTCCGGAAACAAGTGATGGGCCCACATAACTTGTATTTGTTCCTTTTTGTAACTGTCCATCTTGGCCTGGAACAGAAGTGCAAGTTGGATCTTGGTTTCCTGCTGCGTCATAACAAGTTGTGATATTGGTTTTGAGTGGAGGTTTTCCCATCCAAGCTGGTTTGTAGCTACAACTAGCACTTCCTTTCGGATTACTCGCTGTGATGGTGTACTCGGTTGGATTTGCCTTCCAACCAGTATATGTTCCTTCTAAAGAAGCCCCGAAAAAAGAAAAATTCACTCCAGAAGGGAGAGGTGGGTTACTAGAAAAACTCAGACGGTTACCATCCGTTACAAAAGATTCCACAAAAAAACTCCCATTCAGTTTTGGGTCAAGTGCTGGACAGATTAGGTAAGTGGGTGGGTCAACTCTTAGGACAACACCACAGTGTGGTGTTTCGTCAAAATTAACAAATCGTAACAGGAAACTCTCTATGTATAAATCGGATTTGGGATCACAGACGTTGGATAAGTCAGAGTTTTGGCATGAATAGAGAATAGGGACACATAAAATCAGTGGAATCGGCCAATATTTGATATGTGTCATAAAATCGATGCTAAACGGTCGATTTCTATGAAACTACTTATGACGGAATTTCATCAACAATTTTCTGTCGGAAAGTTTCGATTTGTGATTTGAGTTGTTCGATGCGATTGGTGTCGGAGGGAATAAGGAATGTTAGTTGTAGCGTTTTTTCGGCTTTGGGCAAATTGCCGATTGTGAGGTACAATTGTACAAGTTGTATTAAATTTGATAAGTGGCCCGGGTTACGCAACCGAATCCTCTCCCCCATATCAATCGCCTTTCCATATTCTTTGGTTTGTTTGTATGTGAACGATGCTAAATAGATCAGATCGGTGTCCCCAGGGTATTCTTCGATGTAGGTATTTAATTTTTCTGCGGCGAATTGGTATTCTTTCATCCGAACGAGAAGTCGGATGAGGGCTCTTTGGATTTCTCGATTTTCTGGATTGATGCGGTTTGCTTCGAGTAGACTATTTTTGGCACCCTCTAATTCTTCTGATTTGATTTGTGATTTTGCCTTTCGCATCAATTCATACGATTCTTTTCGAATCGCTCTCGGCGGTTGGTGTATATTTTCTTTGAAGGCGATTCGCATAAGACTCAAATCATCGGTCAATTCACCCATCAGTAAAATGGATTGGTAAATTTCTTTTAGGTCACCATTGCCTCGTTCGACATGGCGAAGGAAAAGTTCCTCATCGTGATTGATCTTTCTTGCTGTGGTTTCAGTCACAAATTCAATATCATCCCGACCATCGGAGCCAAGAACCAAAACATCCCCGGGGATGAGTTGTAAGGTGGATATCTCCAAAGATTTTTCCGAAAATGGAGTTCCCAATTTTCTAAGTTCAGAATTATTTTTAATGAATTCAGCAGTTCCTTTTCGATACAAAACAGACCAGGGGTGTTCGGCATTCAAATAATACATGAGTCCCGTTTCATCATCAATGAGTCCCATGACCATTGAAACTAACATGGAACAGTCGAAACTTTCAAAAATATGATGGAGTTCTTGGTATGCGTTTTTGATCCAACGTTCTGCATACAATAATTTTACAGATTCAACTGCAGTGGATCTTTCCAAGATGGACTGAACGGCAGCCCCTAGCACAAGGACTCCTCCGGCTCCTTGTAAGGATTTACCCATAGCATCGGCATTTAGAAAAAAAGTATAATCTTTCCCTCGAAGTGTGATGGTTCGAGCGATACAAATATCACCACCAATTTCATTTTCTCTTCCATGGAATAAAAAAGTTTTTTTCTGTTTGATTAAAAAATCAGTTTTGACGTGGGATCCAATAGTTTTGTTCAAACTGAGTGGTTTGATGAGAAGTGACGTTAAAAAATAATCACCATCTTGTTGTTTTTTTAAAGTTTCCACTGTCTCCAAACTGTTTCGAAGTTCGGAGGTTTTTGCTTCCACTAATTCTTGTAGGTTTTCTCTGATCCTTCCTACTTCTCTTGTGGCCTTTTCATAGTTTTCAGCAAACAAAATGAATTCTTTATCAATGGATAGAATGGGGAGGGCACCTCGACCTCCTGTGGCTAAGCTATTGGCGGATTCATTGATTTGTTCTAAGGTTAAATTTATGGATTGAAAAAACATATAAATGAGGATCACAGCTTCCACAAATGTCATCCCGATGAAGGCTGAGATTTTGAGAAGGCTTGCATTCCCAAACGAAATAAATACAGATAAAACAGTAAGTGATAAAAGAATTAAGATAAGTAAAAAGATAAACTTTCCTTTTAGGCTTAAGATTCCATAGTTCTTGTGAACAGAAACATCTCGGTATGCCAATATTTTTTTGATCTCAACACGTTTGTTTCCTGTAAAATAATCAGAAATGATGTAGGAAAATCCTCCGTAGACAAAAACCGCAGAAAGCCATCCAACTGAAACCAAAAGAAGTTCATAAAGAGGATGTCTACAAATGAGATGTGTAATCGAAACGGAAAAAAATACCATGACCGCATAACGAATGGCAGCATACATATTTTCCTTGGGAAGGTGGATGAGTGTGTTTAGATTATTTTCTAATTCAAGGATGTCTTTATGGCGTATGGTTTCATTTGGTTTCAGAAATGAATTGAGTTTTCTTAAGTCATTTCGAAACCCTCCGTAACCGAGTGGGGTCAGGATTCCAAATTCGATGCTATGCCCTATCGCTGCAAGGAGAGTCGCAAAAACAAAAACGTACACAACCTCTGGGTGGTTCTCGATGGAAAAATCAGGAATGAGTGCCGATCCAAAAAAGTAAGCATAAAAAGCACCAAAGAAGGCACCTTGTAATGAAAAGAAGACGATCGCAAAACTGTAAGAAATGAACCGGTGTAAAAATTTGAATAATTGATCAAAGAATCGACTCATTGTGATCCCCAAGGAAGACAATAGATAGGAGAAGATACTAGCTTCGTAAAGAGATTTTTCCTGAATTAGGAAAAAAGTTAGATATCTTATTAAAAAAAACTTTCAACAGAAGTCCAGTTCGTTAGGTTTCAACAATGGAATTAAAAAATAAACGTATCGTAGTCACTGGAGCAGGTTCTGGTATTGGAAAAGAAACCGTCTTACAGATGTTAAAACATGGGAATGTAAAAATTTTAGCTTGTGACTTAAACGAAAAAAATGTGGTTTCTCATCCCAATGTAATTCCGTATAAATGTGATGTATCGAAACCAGAATCCTTAGATAAACTGATAAAGGATGCAGATAAAAAATTGGGTGGCATTGATATCTTTTTTGCCAACGCAGGATTTGCTTATTACGAAATCATTCCTGATGCCAATTGGGATCGAATCGATCGTATCTTTCGAACCAATGTATTTTCTCCATTATATACCCTTGTGACTTTGAACAGGCAAAGGACCACTCCTTGTCTTTTTGTCGTGACTGCCTCTGCCATGAGTCACTTGCCACTGCCAGGATATGCCATGTATTCGGCAACGAAAGCAGCCGTTCGGTCCTTTCTTGATGCCTACCAATGTGAATTGAGACCTGGAAATCGAACGATGATCGTGTACCCGATTGCGACTAGGACACAATTTTTTGACTCTGCAGGGAAAAAAGTCCCTATTCCGTTTCCAAGCCAAACGGCCGAAACAGTAGCAAAACAAATTGTGAAAGGAATCTTAAGCGACAAAAAAGAGGTTTTCCCTTCCTTTTTATTTCGTTTCATCCAAATCTTGGACCGATTTTTATTTTTCCCTTTGAAAATTTACCAAAAAATGGAAGCAGTAAAATTGAATTCGCATAAATCTTAAGTATACTGCATAGTGGATACTATGCAGTCTTCTCAGGAAGGATCATTGCCTCAAATAACAGCTTCGACAGACGATCATTTGAATGTCGAAGCAGATCTTTTGAAAACGATCATGGATGTCAGTTCCACTGCCATCGTCTTACTCAACCCACAAGGACAAATCCTCTACGCCAATCCTGCCTCCGAATTGGTCCTTGGGATCAAATTGAATGACATCCTTTCGAGGACGTATGATGCGCCCCAATGGAAAAATACCTCTCTCGATGGTGGGCCTTGGCGAGAAGAAGACCAACCGTTTAATGTCATACTGAAAACCAAACAACCTGTCACAGACATTCGGCATGCCATAGAGGATTCGAAAGGCACTAAAAAGTATTTATCTATCAATGGTTCACCCGTTTTCAATGAAGCAGGTGAAATCCGTTCCCTTGTGTTTCTCATCACCGATATCACGGAAAATGTTTTAAAACAAAAGGCATTAGAAGATAGCGAGGCAAAGTACCGCACCATCACTGAACTTTCTTTGAGTATGGTTTATGATTTAGAGATCGCAACAGGAGTGAACCATTGGGCAGGAGCGATCTACGAAATCACTGGATATACACCCGAAGAATACAATGCCATTGGTTATGAAGCTTGGATGGTTCTCATCCACCCCGAAGACAAAGAAAAAACCATCCAACAATTTGATGAGTCGATGGCCAATAAAACAAAGTTTTCCTGTGAATATCGATACCGAAGAAAAGACGGAAACTATGTTTATATCGAAGACAACGGTATTTTTTTATATGATCAAGATGGAGTCGCCTATCGAATGTTTGGTGCTATGATCAATCGAACAGACCAGATTGAAGCCAATTTAGCACTCAAAGAATCGGAATCAAGACTTCTCATGTCTCTTGATGCAGTTAAAATGGGGATATGGAGTTGGGACATTGAACGAAGGATCATTTACTGGTCACCTCAAACCTATGAGATTTATGGATTGGATCCTAATTTGGAAGAGATCACCATTGAATCGTATTTAAAGTTGAACAATGAAGATGACTTAAAAAAAGTTTCAGAGGAAGTGCAACGTTTAAAAGAGGATCCAACAAGATCAGGTTACATCATCCAACATAGAATTTTTCATAAGGATGGAAGTACACGCTGGGTTGAATCTAGAGGGAATTTACTAAGAGACAAAGATGGCAACCCGTTTCGATTGATGGGAACGATCTTAGATGTCACCGATGCCAAAATTGCAGAAGAGGCCTTACGCACTTCCGATGAAAGGTTTCGTGCTTTTTATCAATTTTCCACTGAAGCATTTTTGATTTTCGATGAAAATTCTCTACGAGCAAAGGATTCCAATTTTGCGTTTCAAAACTTATTCGGTTATGCACCTGAGGATACAAAGAATTTAAAGATTCGTTCACTGCTCACACCAGATTCACTCCAAAAAATTCGTGAAAAAATTGCCGATCATTCGAGTGATTCCATTGAAATACTATGCAAACGAAAAAATGGGGAAGTATTCCCTGCACTTATTTCCATCAAACGATTTAAATACAAACAATCCAATTCCATTGCATACAGTATTTTTGATTTGAGTCCCTTAAAAGAAGTAGAAGAACTCCGCCAAATCAATTCTGAAATCAGAGAAAAAAACAAACTCATTGAAAAACAAAAAATTGAGCTGGAGATGGCGTTTGAAAATTTAAAACGTACGCAAGAACAATTGGTCCAATCAGAGAAATTGGCTGCCCTGGGGCAACTGATTGCGGGGATTGCGCATGAAATCAATAATCCTATTGGAGCTGTCAAAGCTTCCAATCAAAATATGATGGATTGGCAAAAACGATACGGAATCGCCTCACAGTTGTTTCGTGAAGCGATATTGAATGTTCCTCGGGAAGAACAAGTCATTTTAAAAACAATTTTATCCAATTTAGACCAACCGATTGAGTTTTATACTGGCAAGGAAGAACGATTTCGGAAAAAGAAAAACAAAGAGATCCTCATCCAATATGGATGTAGCCTTCAGGATGCAGATGAGTTTGCAGAAGCTTGGGTGGAATTAGGAATTGGAGAATTGGAAGACAGATATTTACCTCTCTTTCGGTCTCATTATCTTCGAGTATTTTTAGATTATTTAGAATTGGAAATCCAATTTAGACGAAACACTCGGTCGATCCAACTTGCTGTGGATCGTGTATCAAAAATCATGTATGCTTTAAAAAACTTTTCCCATTTTGATTCCACAGGGAAAAAGATCAAAGCATCCCTTCAGGAAACAATTGAAACCGTTTTAACCATTTATCAAAATCAATTAAAAAGAGGAATCACTCTCATCAAAAATTATGATGAAGTGCCACCAATTGATTGTTATCCGGATGATCTATTACATGTTTGGACCAATTTGATTTATAATTCTTTACAAGCGATGTCCTTCACAGGAAAACTTGTGATCACGATCAAAGATTGTGGGGAAGAAGTCCTTGTTTCCTTACAAGACTCAGGTCCAGGTATAAACCCAGACATTCGTTCCAAAATCTTTGAACCTTTTTTCACAACAAAACCTCCGGGAGAAGGAAGTGGGCTTGGTCTGGATATTGTGAATAAAATTGTGAAACGGCATGCGGGAAGGATTGAACTTACTTCCAAACCTGGTGAAACTATTTTTTTGATTTACTTGCCAAAAGGGAATTAAACTTCGATGGCCTGTGAGATGGCGGTGATCAGTTCCTTTTCGTCCCAAGGTTTTTTCAAACAAGTGATGAGCCCAATTTCTTTTTCTAAGGCTTCCAGTAATATTTCATCTGCAAATCCAGTGATGATGACTTTTTCAATCGAAGGAAACCTTTTGTGAACTTTGCGTAAAAATTCATCCCCATTCATTCCAGGCATGGCCCAATCAGAAATGATGACAGCAACTGAATTTCCTTCTTCTTCAAATTCTAAAATCAGATCCCATGCTTCTTTTGCATTTTCGGCAGTTAGATACTTAAATTTTTCTCCAAAATGGTGTTTTACTTGGGATTTCATACTGAGTAAAATGATGGATTCATCATCTACAAAGAGGATTCCCTTCTTTCCATTTTTTTTCTCCGTGAGAATTTCCACAGGACAAAGTTATATCCGTTCTTTATTAGATTGCAAGTAAATCTTGCCAAATTCCCTGAATTTCTACACTTGGGTCTTTATGACAGCATATCCCACATTACTTTCTCCCTTATCTCTTGGATTCACCACACTCAAAAACCGAACCATCATGGGTTCCATGCACACTGGTTTAGAGGAAGCTCCGAATGGTTACGATCGGATGGCCGCATTTTACGGGGAAAGAGCGAAGGGTGGTGTCGCACTCATTGTCACAGGAGGCATTGCTCCGAATGAAGCAGGGCGTGTGGCAAAGGGTGGTAGTGTGATGGACACGGAAGAGGAGGCTCTCCACCACCGAGTGGTCACGGAAGCTGTCCATAAAGAAGGTGGAAAAATTGCCATGCAAATCCTACATACAGGAAGGTATGGGTATCATGATAAAATTGTTGGGGCATCCAATGTCCGAGCACCTATCAATATGTTCAAACCACACCCTCTCACAGAAGAGGAAATTTGGAAAACCATTGAAGATTTTGTACGCTGCTCCGAATTAGCAAAGTTAGCTGGATATGATGGGGTTGAAATTATGGGGAGCGAAGGTTACCTCATCAACCAATTCATTGCCAAAAGGACAAACAACCGAATCGATGATTGGGGAGGGAGTTTTGAAAATCGAATTAAGTTCCCAATTGAAATCATCAAGGCTGTTCGAAAAAAATTAGGTACAGACTTTATCATCATCTACCGTCTGTCAATGTTAGACTTAGTGGAGGAAGGTGGAAATATAGACGAAGTCCTTCACTTGGCAAAAGAAATTGAAAAAGCGGGAGCAACCATCATCAACACAGGGATTGGTTGGCATGAAGCAAGGATTCCAACCATCGCCATGATGGTACCAAGAGCTGCTTTTACTTGGGTCACAGCAAAAGTGAAGGGACATGTCAACATTCCCTTAGTTACTTCTAACCGGATCAATACTCCTGAAGTTGCGGAAGAGGTTCTTTCACGTGGTGATGCCGATTTGGTTTCTATGGCACGTCCTTTCCTTGCGGATTCCTTTTTTGTGGAAAAAGCGAAAGCTGGTAAACCAGAAGAGATCAACACTTGTATCGCTTGTAACCAAGCATGCCTTGATCATATTTTCCAAGGAAAAACCGCAAGTTGTTTGGTGAACCCTAGAGCTTGCCATGAAACGGAACTTGTCATCACCCAAACAAAAAATGTAAAAAAAGTTGCCGTAGTGGGAGCTGGGCCTGGTGGGATGTCTTGTGCCAAAACTCTTGCGGAACGTGGGCATTCCGTCACATTGTTTGATGCGCAATCCGAATTAGGTGGTCAATTGAACATTGCCAGACGAATTCCTGGTAAAGAAGAGTTTAAAGAAACCATTCGCTATTTTGATACGATGTTAAAAAAATTCAAAGTGAATGTGAAACTGAATACTTATGTATCGAGTGAAGATTTGATCGCAGAAGGTTTTGAAGAAGTCGTACTTGCAACAGGAGTCATTCCCAGGATTCCTGAAATTCCAGGGATCAATGGACCGAATGTTCTGAGTTATGTGGACGTTGTATTAAAAGGCAAACCAGTTGGAAAAAGGGCAGTCGTCATGGGAGCAGGTGGAATCGGATTTGATGTGAGTATTTTGCTTACAGATCCAGGCCATGCATTTACCACAGAAAATTACTTAAAGGAATGGGGGATCCAAACCTCCATCGAAAAGAACGGTGGCCTTGGTTCCAAAGAAACGCCAACGGGTGTAAGAGATGTTACCATGTTAAAACGTTCGAATAGTAAATTTGGAGCCACACTTGGTAAAACCACAGGTTGGATCCATAAAACCTCTTTGGAAGACCGTAAGGTGAACCAAATCTCCGGTGTGACGTATAAAGCAATTGAGTCAGATGGAGTTGTCATCGAGGTGAAAGGGGAAACAAAAAAAATCCCTTGTGATACAGTGGTTGTCTGCGCAGGCCAAGACCCGAACCGGGCACTTTTGGAACCTTTACAGAAAGCCAAAATCCCTGTGCACTTAATTGGTGGTGCCGACCTTGCTTCCGAACTAGATGCCAAACGAGCTATTGACCAAGGGACAAGGCTTGCTGTTTCGATTGGCTAATTTGCACTTCGAAACTCACCCAGTTTCATGGGAAACAAATCTGATTCGGTTCCCATGAAAGCACTGAAAGTTTCTGTCCGGAATGCTGAATTCCAAATCATTTCGGCCCTCCGGACGAATCGCACCAAACGAAGCCAAGAGAAGGAAGTTTTTGTAGAAGGAACAGAGCCCATCAAGCAATTACTCGCCGCTCGGTGGAAGGTCACGCGGATCCTTTACCGCGAGAATGTTCCCTTATCTAGTTGGGCAAAAGAAGTTTTATCCCTCCACAAAGAAGCAAAACAGTTTGAAGTGAAAGAAGAATTGTATTTGGAACTTTCGGAAAAGGAAACACCATCCGAATTACTCATTACGGCAAAAATTAAGGAATCAGAGTTAACGATTCAATCCAAAAAAACGGAACAGCAATCAAACCAAAACAAACCATTCTACCTACTTTTTGATAGGCCCAGTGATTTAGGGAATTTCGGATCTTTATTACGTTCTGCTGATGCATTCCAAGTGGATTGTGTTTTTGTCATTGGACATTCAATTGATGTGTATGATCCGAAGGTCATCCGTTCCAGTTTAGGAACACTATTTCACACCAAACTTGTGTTTGTGAATGAATTTGAATCACTCGTAAGATTTGTCCAAATGGAGAAAAAACGGAATGGGCTTGTTGTAGTCGGTAGCGATTCAAGTGGTGATTCAAATCTAAGAGAAGTATCCATCCAAACACCAATTTTACTCATTCTTGGTAATGAAAAAAAAGGAATGAGCGTACAACTACAATCTATCTGTGACCGTATCGTCAAAATCCCTATGTTGGGAGTTGTCAACTCCCTGAACGTCTCTTGCGCAGGTTCGATTTTACTATGGGAAGTAACGAGGAACAGAAATTAATTCATAAAAATGACGATTGTCGTACACATTTGCATTGGAACTAACGGCAAGTGGCAATACTGCCATCAGGGTTGTATTTCACACTCGCTCCCGATGTGAATTGGATGTATTTGACCCCGTCCACACAAACTTCATCGTAACCAAAGTACTTGGCACAACCTCTCGATATGGTACCACAACCTAATAAAAATAAGGTGGAAAAAAGTAGGATCCGAATTGGTGTGAAGTGTTTCATGTTTTGACTCCTGTTTCCATTGCCAGTTGGTTCCAAATTTGTTCTAATTTTGTTAAGTGCGCTGTGAGTTGGTTTTTATGGTACAAGACGATATTTGATTTTTTTAAATTGTGGAGCGATTTTGGGATATGATACAAAATTTCTTTAGTTTTGATCACTTCATCTTCCCAATCGATAAAATTTACCTTTTTTAATTTTGAAAAAATCAATTCCAATTGTGATTGGAAGTTTTCTTTGCGTAATTCGGAGGCAATCGTGATTTCAGGAAATTGTTTTTCCAAATGGAGTTTGAACTGGGATAATAATTGAACCAATTGTTGTTTTTTAATTTTTGTTTCCGTTCCCAATTTTAATAATACGAAGGATGTTAAATTTCCAAGAGTGACTGTATAATGTTTCCCCAATGTTTCAGCAACCAGTTTGACCACTTGGTCAGCCGGCATATCATTTGGTATTTCAAAAGGTTTACCATATTTGATATAAAGTTTAGTTTTTTTGTATGATAAGTGATCATAGGTTAATGTAAAACTATTGAAGTGAAGTTTGTCAATTTTGGATTTGATGTAGTAGGCACCTCGTTTGACTTGGTTTAAAAAACCATCATGGTTATAGGTTCCTTCTGGAAACATAAACAAATTACGTCCTTTTCGAATATGGGCCACAAGATCAGTCCATTCACTATCCACTTTGTCGCGGAGTTCTCCTTTTTTAATGAGTTCTCTAGCATTGTCACGGAACGGCCGTTTGATGGGAACCGCCCCAATGTATCGCAGTAAAATGGGAATGATATTGGTTGCATCAATGAATTTTAGAATCCACTTGAGGAATCCTTTGGCACGAAATTCTTTCTGTAAAAATCCACGTTTTAAAATGTCTTCTCTTGCAGGAATGATCATTTTGATTTTTGGATTGAGTCTTGGATAGACCATGGAGAGGGAAACAACGTCTGCTTCGGATACATGATTGCATAGTAGGGCGGATGGGTATGGCGCTTCCAACTCTTCATTTTCAGGAAAGTTTTCTTCAATGGAATGGAATACGAGGCCTTTCGCGAGACTTACAAGTTTGATGAGAAAGTCATAAGGGATCGTATGTGTTTTAGGCTTCATTGAGGTAGGTATCTTACAAAAAGCTGTTTTGGTCAATTGGATTCTGGTTTGAACCTGGTCATTCTTTGATCGATTCTACAAGTTTCAAAAGGGTTCCTTTTGCCAGTTTACTTGCTTCCTTACTTGGGTGAGAAAATTCATCACGGTATAAAAATTGTCCATTGGGATGTTGGAATCGACACACTGTATCTGGGCAAAAAACATCCAATAGATCCAAAACATAAAAATTGGAATGCCGATTTTGTAGTTCTTGGAGAGCCGTAGTGAGTGGTTTTCTTTTGAATATCGTCTCTTCTTTGGAGAAATAGTGGCAAGGAGGATCTAAGTGAAAGTGCCACCATTGTTTGATCGCCATGTCGGGCGTACAGTTTGAATCTCTCATAAACGGAATCGTATGTTGTAAGATGAGATTGATTTTTTTTGCTTTCAATTGACTAATGAAATTGTTGAGTTCAACCTGAAACAATTTTATATTTTCAACTTCATCCGTGAGGCCATTGATATCAAAAACCATAATCACATGGTCATTTGGCTTTAATTCTTTGATCAGTTCTGGAATCAATTGATCCCAATAGTAATGGCTCGTGTTTTCCCATTTGCTTGTAAAGGATAGGTTCGGTGTAGGTGCGCTTCCTAAGGACGAGGTAATCGTTACAGAAGAGTTTGATTCGATCAACGATTGGAACATTGGTGCCATGGCAACGCTATAAGAATTTCCAATGACCAAAGAATTTCGTTTGTGATTGAACTTTTTCCCCAAAGTGCATGTTTTCATCGATATTTGTTTCGACAGATCTTTATTGTTTACGAGTACGCATTGATTGGGATCCCAAATTTCTTCGCCAAAGGAAACGGGCTGGAGAAGGTTATGGACTCCTTTCGATTCTAAATTGGCTGTTTCACCAAGAAAGAATTTACCATTTAAATAAAATGGATACAACCCTAATCGAATTAAAAGAATGAGTATGATTGAGCTTGAGATTCCTATAGAAACGGGAGAAAATCTTCCGTTTGCATTCCAATGTTTCCATTTCCATTCCTTTTTTCTAGCTGGAGTTTCTATCCAATAATAGGAAATCATCGCGAAAGCAAAACATAAGAAAAGAATCAGTGGAATCAATGTTGTGGTGATACCATAGGTCCATCGAAAGAAGGTGATGACAGGCCAGTGCCAAAGATACAAAGAATAAGATAATAGTCCAATCCATTGAAGAGGTTTCCATTGTAAAAATCCAATGACCTTATTTGTTTCATGTGAGAATAACAAAATGGCAGATGTTAAAAGGGAAACAAGAAGTGTATCATTGATTGATGGATGAGTTTTTGCATTTGGATTCAATAAAAAGTATAAAAGACTGACAAGGCAGACAGGTAAAACAACGTTTGCCGTCAGTTGATAGAGTTTTCGAATTTGATTTGAATTGTTTTGCAATGCATCACAAATCAAAAAGACAAGAGATCCTAAACTCAATTCCCAAAAACGATTGTGCACAAAGTAAAATGCTTTGATTGGTTGTTTATCAAAGTTATTGCGATAAACAAAGATCGATAGTAACGTGAGTGCTGAGAGTATGATGAAAAAAGGGATCACTCGTTTTTTTTGGTGAAAAAAAAGCCAAAACAAAATAGGAAAAAAGAGATAAAATTGTTCCTCCACTCCAAGTGACCATGTGTGTGTGAATGCATTGAGCTCTGCTGTTGTACTAAAATAATCGGTCGCCATGTTTGCGAGGAATAAGTTACCCATTCCAATAAGGGAAAATAATCCTGTTTCGATGCTCATGGTTGTATGGTGGGATTCGTGCGAAGAGAAAAGAAAGGTGATCGTGACGGAAACCACCACTGTGAAGAGGAGAGCAGGTAACAGTCGTTTGACTCTTCTTGTCCAAAATTGTTTGAGAAAGGAAACGAAAGAGGTGGTTTCCTTTTCTAAAAGTGATTTGGTGATGACATAACCTGAAATGACAAAGAATAAATCGACACCCAAATAACCGTTCGGACTCATTTCATGTTTGATATGATTGAGAATGACTGCGATGATTGCGATGGCCCGAAGACCGTCTATTTCCTTCCTATACATCTGTAATGGAGATGCTGGACGCAATCGATCCATCGTCCACTTGATTTTAGCGGAAATCCACTTCTTTGTGTTCAAGAGCTGAACAATTTTACTTGACCTTGTTCATAAGATGAACACATTTTGACAAAGAATGGGACTCAGGGGGCGAAGCTATGCCTGGGGATCTTCACTGCCACGCTAGGCGCCAACTAAGGTTCCTAAATTCGGTTTCTCATCACTGATGAAAGAAAATTTCCAATACAACGACCATCACCTGAAGCTTCTCCAGCTTTTAGAAGAGAATCCCCATTTATCACAAAGGGATGCATCCGATGTTCTCGGACTAAGTCTCGGTAAGGTGAATTATATTTTGAAAGCCTTTTTAGACAAAGGCCTTATCAAGATGAATAACTTTCGTAACAATAAAAATAAACTCGCGTATACCTATTTACTCACACCACAAGGCATCGAAGAAAAGGCTAGAATGACCCTTCATTTTTATGAAATCAAAAAAAGGGAATATGAGGAACTTCGTGCGGAAGTGGAAAAGTTAGGGGAAAGTGTGGAGGGTTTGGGTTGAAAGGGATTATTTTGGCAGGCGGGTCTGGAACAAGATTGTATCCACTCACCAGGGGAGTCGTTAAACAACTACTCCCCGTGTATGACAAACCGATGATCTATTATCCATTGTCTGTCCTCATGCTTGCAGGGATCAGGGAAATATTGATTATATCCACTCCGAATGATACGAAACGATTCGAGGATCTTTTTGGGGATGGAAGCGATTTAGGCTTAAAAATTCAATACATAATACAACCTTCTCCAGATGGTCTAGCGCAAGCTTTTTTATTAGGAGAAGATTTTATAGGCAATGATGACGCATGCCTCGTATTAGGTGATAATATCTTTTACGGAGACGGTTTGATTCAGATGTTATCTGATACTATTTTGGAAGTAAAAGAGTCCCAAAAAGCAGTCGTATACGGATATACGGTAAAGGATCCAGAACGATATGGGGTTGCAGAATTGGATTCTGAAATGAATGTTTTGTCAATAGAAGAAAAACCTCTGAAGCCTAAAAGTAATGTCGCTGTAGTTGGTTTGTATTTTTATCCGCAGGATGTAATCAAACTGGCAAAACATGTAGTTCCATCGCCAAGAGGGGAGCTAGAGATCACATCTCTCAACCAATTGTATTTAGAACAATCGCGACTTAAATGTAAACTTTTGGGGCGGGGGTACGCTTGGCTCGACACAGGAACTTACGATAGTTTGTTGGAAGCATCTAATTTCATTGAGGTGATTGAAAAAAGACAAGGTTTGAAAATTGCCTGTTTAGAAGAAATCGCATTTCGTAAAGGTTTTATCGGTTTGGAAACTTTAAAAAAACATGCGACACTGAATCAAAAAAATCAGTACGGTGTCTATCTGCAAGAAATTGTGAATTCGGTGATGAGATAAATGGAATTCAAGAATGTTTTGGTGACAGGGAGTGCCGGATTCATTGGATCCAATTTTGTTCCTTACTTTTTGGAAACACATCCCCATGTTCATGTTGTCAGTTTGGATAAAATTACGTATGCAGGGAATCTGGATAACTTAAGTTCTATTATTTCCGAAAAACGACATACATTTGTAAATGGTGATATATGTGATGCAGAACTCGTCGGCTCATTGTTTGAAACATACAAGTTTGATTTGGTTGTTCATTTTGCTGCGGAAAGTCATGTCGATAATTCCATAATAAATCCAAAGATCTTTTTAGAAACTAATGTGATTGGAACGTTTCAGCTTTTGCAGACGGCCTATTCAACTTGGTTCTCGGCTCCGTTCCAACGAAAACCAGGATTTGAGGCGGCTAAATTCATTCATATATCGACAGATGAAGTTTTTGGTTCTTTAGGTGAATCTGGGTTTTTCACAGAAGACTCACCTTATCAACCAAATTCACCATATAGCGCAAGTAAGGCTTCATCAGATCATATTGTAAGAAGTTATTATCATACCTATGGTTTGCCGATGATCATTACTAATTGTTCCAATAATTATGGACCAAAACAACATAATGAAAAATTGATCCCTACCATTATTAGAAACGCACTAGAGGACAAGAACATTCCGATTTATGGAACGGGAATGAATATACGAGACTGGCTTTTTGTCATGGATCATGTCAAAGGAATAGAAAAGGTGATTTTATATGGTAAACTTGGTGAGACATACAATATCGGTGGAAACAATGAACTTACAAACAACCAAGTTGTGAATGTCATTTGTAATCATTTAGATAAAGTAATCCCAAGAGGAAACGGAAAATCATATTCGGAACTCATTATGTATGTGTCCGATAGGCCTGGGCATGATAAACGTTATGCGATTGATGCAACTAAAATGAAAAAAGATCTGAATTGGATTCCGGAAGAAACATTTGAAACTGGAATTGTCAAAACCATCGATTGGTATTTGAAAAAATATAAGAATTAATACTCTCTGAAAAGAAGAATGGAATGAAGTAGTTTTCAGTATGAAAAAAAACTCAAAAATCTATGTCGCAGGGCACAATGGACTCGTAGGCTCCGCATTGGTCCGAGTCTTAAAACAACAAGGATTTACCAATGTGATTGGTAGAACCAGAAGTGAACTTGATTTAACGAACCAATTAGAAGTGAATCAATTCTTTGAAAAAGAACGCCCTGAATATGTTTTCCTTGCCGCAGCCAAAGTCGGTGGAATCCATGCAAATAATTCCTACCCCGCTGAGTTTATATTCTCAAACTTACAAATCCAAAATAATATTATTGATGCAACCTATCGATATCAGGGCAAAAAGCTATGTTTTTTAGGTTCCTCTTGCATTTACCCTAAATTTGCAAAGCAACCTATGGACGAAGGTCAACTGTTAGATGGAAAACTTGAACCGACAAATGAGCCATATGCCGTGGCAAAAATTGCGGGAATTGTGATGTGCCAAAGTTACAATAGACAATACGGCACCGAGTTTTTTTCAGTGATGCCAACAAACCTTTATGGACCCGGTGATAATTATCATCCGCAAAATTCGCACGTCTTACCTGCATTACTTCGTAGGTTTCATGAGGCAAAGGTGAATGGCCTTCCTGAAGTAGTCATTTGGGGTACGGGCAATCCACTTCGCGAGTTTTTGTACTCGGATGATATGGCAAGGGCATGTGTTTTTTTGATGCAAAACTACAGTGAGTTTCAAGAATCTCGTGGTGGAGAACATGTAAATGTTGGATCTGGGATTGAAGTGAGCATTCGGGAACTTGCCGAAACTCTCAAAGATGTAGTGGGTTATCATGGTAAACTTACGTTTGATTTAACAAAACCAGACGGAACGCCTAGAAAGTTATTGGATGTTTCTAAATTACATAGAATGGGTTGGAAACACGAAGTGGAGTTGAGAGAAGGAATTCGATTGGCATATGATGATTTCCTGCAAAATGGTGGAATTGAAAGGTAAGGGAATAAGAGATGAGTGTAAAATCGATATTAGTAACTGGTGGAACGGGATCTTTTGGAAAAAGGTTTATAACAAGATTGATCAAAGCATATCCAGATGTAAAACGTGTAGTTGTTTTTTCTCGCGATGAGTTAAAACAGTATGAGATGTCTATGGAGTTCCCTAGTGATGAATACCCACAAATTCGGTTTTTTATTGGCGATGTCAGAGATAAATCACGACTCCTTTATGCTTTGGAAGGGATTGATACCGTAATCCATGCAGCAGCGTTAAAACAAGTTCCTGCTGCTGAGTATAATCCATTTGAAGCAATCAAAACAAATGTATTGGGTGCTCAGAATTTAATTGAATCGTGCATTGAAAAAGGTGTGAAGAATGTTGTCGCACTTTCCACAGATAAAGCAGCAGCTCCTATCAACTTGTACGGTGCCACTAAGCTTTGTAGTGATAAACTCTTTATTGCTGCAAATCTTTATAAGGGAAATCATGATATTAAATTTTCTGTGGTTCGCTATGGAAATGTTATGGGTTCACGTGGTTCAGTGATTCCTTTTTTTCAAAAGCATAAAGAAAAAGGATTCTTGCCAATTACTCATCCTGAGATGACTCGTTTTAACATTACGTTAGATGAAGGTGTGGATTTGGTATTCTATGCTCTACAAAATATGTGGGGAGGAGAGATCTTTGTACCTAAAATTCCAAGCTATCGAATCTTAGATGTAGCAGAAGCAGTGGCTCCTGGATTAGAAACAAGGATAGTTGGAATTCGTCCGGGAGAAAAATTACATGAGGAGATGATTACGGAAACGGATGCATTGAGTACGCTAGAGTTCGACAAATATTTTGTCATTCTGCCTTCGTTTAAAACTTCATGGGATGTCAAAGATTTTAAGAAGAAGTTTAACGGGGATTTTTGTAAGGAAAACTTTCGTTATAATAGTGGAGAAAATCACGAATGGTTAAGTGTGGAAGAAATCCGTAATCTGATCACCTCGAAAGTAAGTGCTGGATTGGTTTGACTATGATTCCTTATGGCAAACAGAATATAAATGAAGCAGATATAAATTCGGTAATTGAAGTTTTAAAATCTGATTTTTTAACGCAAGGTCCAGTTGTCGAAGATTTTGAAAAAGCTATCGCTGGTTATTGTAATGCAAAATATGCGGTTAGTGTTTCTAATGCAACTGCTGCTCTTCATTTGTCATGTTTGGCTTTAGGTCTTAGTAAGGGTAAATTAGCTTGGACATCTCCGAATACGTTTGTTGCAACCCCCAATTCTGTTCTGTATACAGGTGCAGAGGTTGATTTTGTTGATATTGATCCCAATTCCTATAATATCTCTTTCGATGAATTGAGGAAAAAGTTAGTCGAGGCAAAAGCAAAACGAAAAGTTCCTGATGTTTTGCTTCCTGTACATTTTAGTGGTCAATCCTGTGAGATGGAAGAAATCTATCAATTATCAAAAGAATATGGGTTTCATATAATCGAGGATGCTTCACATGCGGTAGGAGCAAAGTATAATGATAAGCCTGTTGGTAGTTGTGAATATTCTGATTTGTGTGTTTTTAGTTTTCACCCTGTAAAAATTATTACAACGGGTGAAGGTGGAGTCATTACAACGAATCGGAAAGATTTATATGATCTTTTGATTCGGCTTAGGTCACATGGGATAACTAGAAATCCCGATCTAATGACAAAAGAGTCTGATGGCGAATGGTATTATCAGCAATTGGAATTAGGTTATAATTACAGGTTAACAGAATTACAGGCAGCCCTTGGATTGTCACAGTTAAAAAGACTCGATGAATTTGTTTTAAGAAGAAATCAGATTGCGGAAAGATACAATATTCTTCTAAAAGATTTTTCAATAAAGTTGCCAACTGTATTAACTAAAAACTATTCTTCTTACCACCTATTTGTGATTCAAATTGATGAGTCAAAATGTAAAAAAAGCCATAAAGAAGTTTTTTCAGATTTAAGAAAAAATGGAATAGGAGTCCAACTTCACTATATTCCAGTACATACCCAACCATATTATCAATCATTAGGTTTTAAAATAGGTTCATTCCCTGCGTCAGAGAAGTATTATGCGGCAGCTATTAGTTTGCCGGTTTATTTTGATTTAAAGGATTCAGAACAAGATAAAGTTGTTGAAACTTTAAAGGTATGCCTTGGTTCATGAAAATTGGATTAGGTACTGTCCAATTCGGTATGGATTATGGGGTATCGAACCAAACGGGAAAAACAAATCAAGCCGAAGTGAATTTAATCTTAAATAAGGCACTTGAGTTAGGAATTCGAAAGTTAGACACTGCTTATTTATATGGAGATAGCGAATCTGTTCTTGGTCAAAATCAAAAAGAACTGAATGGCTTTGATGTAATTACAAAAACTCGAAAGTTTGGGAATACTGCATTTACTAAAGATGACGCAAAATTAATTCGTGAAAGTTTTTTAGAATCGCTGAGTCGTTTGAAATTAAATAAAGTATACGGTTTGATGTTTCATGATTCTTCCGATCTATTAAAAGAAAATTCTGGTTATTTATGGGATGAATTAGTATCACTTAAATCAGAAGACAAAGTCACTAAAGTTGGAGTTTCTGTTTACTCACTCAATCAAACGGAAGAAATTTTAAAAAAATATCCGATTGAAATCATCCAGTTTCCATTAAATATTTATGATCATTCCTTTCTGCAAAATGGATTTTTGTCAAAGTTGAAAGAAATCGATATTGAAATACATGTTCGATCTGTATTTTTACAGGGGTTGGCATTAATGTCATCCACTGAATTGCCTGCTTATTTTAAATCAGTAAAAAATCATATCCAAGAATGTCAGGAAATGTTGAGAAGTAGGGGCGTTACAATGCTCGAAGCTTCTTTGAATTTTATCAAATCCATTAAGCAAGTAGATTTTGCAATATTGGGTATTAACAATATTTCACAACTATTAGAAATAATCGATTCCTATCATTCCGGAAAAAATTTCGAAGGAATCGATTATTCTAAATTTGCAATTTTTGACGAGAGTATTACCAATCCTTCCAAATGGAAACTCAAATGAGTGTAAAATACCCAACAGGAAATAAAATTTATCTCAGGGATCTTCAGGTACAAGATGTTGGAGATCGCTACTATTCCTGGTTAAGCGATCCAGAAATTAATCAATATATAGAAACAAGATTTCTTCTACAATCTAAGGATGTAATTGCAGATTTTGTAAAATCAAAACAGGGCAGCACAAATGAGATTCTTTGGGCAATATGTGAGAAGGAAAACAATCGCCATATTGGAAATATTAAACTTGGACCAATAAATTGGTATCACCGATTTGCGGATATTAGTTTGTTTATTGGTGAAAAGGATTGCTGGTTTAAAGGATATAGTTCTGAATCAATTTCTTTAGTCGTTGATTTTGCCTTTAATACATTAAATTTGCACAAGGTGAAAGCTGGAGCTTATTCTCCTAATCTCGGTTCAATTCGGTCGTTTGAAAAAAATGGATTTAGTCAAGAAGGATTATTAAAAAATCATTTTTATTCAAATGGAAGTTATGTTGATGGAGTGCTTCTTGGGCTTACCCGTGAAGATTATAAACTCAAACGTTTATAATCTTCAATAAATAGATTGTGCACTTATATTAAATACGATTCAGGAAATTTATGAAAGTAATTGCTATTATCCAGGCAAGATTGGGATCCACAAGGTTACCGAAAAAGGTAATGAAGGAAGTAAATGGAAAACCATTAATTGAGATTTTATTGTCTCGATTGTCAAAATCCAAAAAAATCAATCAGATAATACTTGCTACATCAACTAAAGAAGAAAATGACCCTCTTCAGAATCTTGTAGAGAAACTCGGGTATACTGTCTATCGTGGAAGTGAACAGAATGTGTTAGAACGATATTACTTCGCCGCAAAGGAAGCTGGGGCAGAGGTAGTGATTCGTGTCACTGGTGATTGTCCACTCATCGATCCCAACGTTGTCGATGAAGTAATTTCCGAATTTTTGAAAGGTGGCATTGATTATTGTTCAAACATTAATCCTCCTACTTATCCAGATGGACTAGATACAGAAGTTTTTTCTTTTGCAGCTTTGGAAAGAGCATACAGGGAAGCCACTTTGGATAGAGAACGCGAACACGTAACACCTTATATTCGTGAATCAGATTCGTTTAAAAAATCAAATCTAGTTTTTTCTGAGGATCATTCAACAGAACGTTGGACTGTAGACGAGCCTGCTGACTTTCAATTGATCTCAAAGATATTTAACCATTTTCATCCTAAATTAGATTTTAGTTGGTTAGATGTTTTAAAGCTTAAAACAAAATATCCTGATTTATTTTTAATGAATAACAAAATCATTCGCAATGAGGGGCAAAATTTGGGGACGGGACAAAAGCTTTGGAAAAGGGCAAAACATATTATTCCTGGTGGAAACATGTTACTTTCGAAACGATCAGAGATGTTTTTACCTGACCAATGGCCCTCTTACTTTAGTAAGGCGAAGGGCTGCTCCGTTTGGGATTTGGATGGAAAAGAATACATCGACATGTCTATTATGGGGATTGGAACTAATACATTAGGATATGGACACCCAGAGGTAGATGAGGCTGTTAAAAAGAATATTGAGAATGGTAACATGGCCACCTTCAATTGTCCTGAAGAAGTTTATCTTGCTGAGAAGTTAATTGAGATCCATCCATGGGCAGATATGGTTCGGCTTGCAAGAACTGGTGGTGAAGCAAATGCAATCGCTATTAGAATTGCTCGCGCGGCATCAGGGAAAGATAAAATAGCTATTTGTGGGTATCATGGATGGCATGATTGGTATCTTTCTGCAAATTTATCGGAGGATGACGGATTGTCTGGCCACCTACTGCCAGGTCTTGATCCGAAAGGAGTTCCTAAGAACCTAACAGGTACAGTTTTTCCTTTCAATTACAACCAATTTCAAGAATTAGAGACTCTTGTAAATAACCAAGATATCGGTGTGATCGTGATGGAAGTATCTAGAAATCATGGTCCAGAGGATCAGTTTCTTGAAAAAGTTAGGAAATTAGCCACTATCAGAAACATTGTTTTGGTATTTGACGAGTGTACATCTGGATTTCGCCAAAACTTCGGTGGACTTCATAAAATATACGGAGTTGAACCTGATATTGCAATGTTTGGAAAAGCCATAGGAAATGGATATGCGATTACAGCAGTGATTGGGAGGCGTGAAGTAATGGAGTCAGCTCAATCAACATTTATCAGCAGTACTTTTTGGACGGAACGTATTGGACCAACGGCAGCGTTAAAAACTTTAGAAGTTATGGAAAAGGAAAAATCTTGGGAGTATATAACGAATATGGGTATCCATATCAGAGACCGATGGTTGGCTTTGGCAAAAAAGTATAATGTTAATCTTTCAGTATGGGGAATGCCAGCCCTTTCTGGATTTACGATCAATAGCAAAAATACTTTAGAATACAAAACATTGATTACTCAAGAGATGTTGAAAAAAGGATATTTAGCAGCAAATTCCGTTTACGTTTGTATGGAACACAAACAAACAGTTGTTGATGGTTATTTTGAAACCATTGATCCAATATTTAAGCTGATAGGGGAATGTGAAAATGGGCGTGATGTTATTTCCCTACTTGATGGTCCGGTTTGTCATACAGGATTTAAACGGCTCAATTGATTCTAATTTTTTCTGAAGCACTTTTGACAACGGGCCTTGGTCATTTAGGAAGATGCACTGCGCTAGCTGAAATACTTTTGGAAAAAGGAAATGTCGATGTTCGGATTGTTCTCCATACAGATGAATCATTTCCTGATTGGTTCTACCCATGTCTCATCTACAAAGAGAACTGGAAGGATTTAAATAATCTTCGAAGTTTACTGGATTCTTTTTTGATAAAAGAAGCTAGTAAAGGTTTAGTCATTTATATCGATTCTTACTTAGCTCCTTTTTCTATCTATGAAGAATTAAAGAAACAATCTGATGAGTTGATTTGTATTGATGATAACAATCGGATTCCCTATCCAATTGGGAGTACCATTTTAAATCCTGGTTATCCTGGTTTATTTATTGAATACGATAAATCAAAATATAAGGTTCTCACTGGAAAAAAGGAAGTTCTTTTAAGGAAACCATTCCGCGATGAGTTTGTAATTCCCAAAAGAAACATTCCTCTTCTTAAGGTATTGATTACTTTAGGGGGAGCGGATCCAAATCTATATTCAGAAGCATTTTTGAATATTCTTTGTAAAGAATTTCCCGAATTAGAGAAACACTTGATCATCGGGCCGGGATTTTCAAACGAAAAAAACTTAGCTTCTTTATCGGATTCAAAAACTTTTTTCTATAAGAACTTATCTGCTTTGGAAATGCGTGATTTGATGTTAACCATGGATTTTGCAATTACAGCAGGTGGACAAACGACTTATGAATTAGACCGATGCGGTGTTCCTATGGTGATGATTAAAACATTTGAAAATCAGTTAGGAAATATTCGGGGATTTTTTGAGTGTCAAGGTATCCCAGAAATTACCCAGCCAGTCGAAATTATAGGTATAATTCATAACTTATTAACTACTCAAAATCGATGAAAATATGTTGATTGAAATATTTAAAAAATGTAATCGTTAAAAATTCCGATAAAAATCGGAATGGTATCATTTAATTAAAAAGAACTATAAAGAATATCTAATGCTTTATTTGTAATAAAGCTCGAAAACAGAAAGCAAAAATTAATAAAAAGAATTAAGAAAATAAAATGAATCGTGAAATTTTAAAACAAAAAATTCAAACTCTAGGCGAGGGATTTCTCGGTATAAAGTTTTCAGAAATATTTGAATTCAATTCTGATGAAGTAAATAGATTAACCCTATTCTGGAAGAAGGGACAAAGATTAACAGATGGGGATAGGAGGCTTAAGGAAGGTTTGAATGATGGTGTTAGATCTGCGATCGTTTTCAGTAACCAAAATAATGCTGAACTTCAATTTACGGGAATTAATTTTTATGAACAGTGTAAAATTGTAATACCTGATACTCTCTTTCTTAAGGGAATTCTTTTGAAGGGCGATCAAGCAGTGATGCCAGCCAATGCAATCTGCGAATCTAGTATGGATGATGGGATGGAAAGTTTTGTTTTCAAACTAAGCGAATTGAATGACTTTGAATTAAACTTTCTTCTTGGAAAATTCTTTTTTGTTTATTACTATCTTTTGCGTTAATAGCCGATATATGCAAGTTAGATCGAATTGGAGATTTTTCTGAATCTAATTGTTAGGCCAGCTATCGAAGATGACTGCAAACTTATATTCGAATGGGCCAATGAACCTGAAGTAAGAAATGCATCTTTCCATTCCAAAAAAATCGAATGGTCGGAGCATAAAAATTGGTTTTCTGAAAAGTTACAAAACCCTGATTCAATAATTTATATATTTGAAGTTGATGGTGAGGCAGCTGGTCAAATTCGGTTTGATAAAAATGGAGAATTTTTCGAAATCGACTACTCTATTGATAAAAAATACCGAGGAAATGGTTTTGGTAATGCCATTGTAAGGTTAGGTATTACAAATCTTAAATCACAATTTAAAGAATCAATTAGAGTTGTCGCTAGAGTAAAAGAGGGAAATTTAATATCAGCAAAAGTTTTTCAAAATATAGGATTTAAAGAAACCAAACTAGGCAACGGAGACTTACAATTCGTATATGAATAAAAAGAAGGTTTTAGTGGTCGCAGCTCACCCCGATGACGAAGTTTTAGGTTGTGGTGGAACAATGGCTCGTTTAGCCGAAGAAGGACATGACGTACATGTTTTGATTCTTGCTGAAGGCCTTACTAGTAGAGAAATTAAACGTGATAGGGAATCTAAACTATCGGAATTAAATTCGTTATCGAATGATGCAAACAAGGCAAATCTTTCACTCGGTGTTAAAACTGTTGAACTTTATGATTTCCCAGACAACAGAATGGATTCAATTGATCGTTTAGATGTGATTAAGGTAGTTGAACGAAAAATTGATGTTATTGGGCCTTCAGTAATTTTTACTCATTTTGGAAATGATTTAAATGTCGACCACCGTATTACAAACGATGCAGTTGTTACTGCTTGCAGAGTTTATCCGAATCAAGTAGTTGAGGAACTTTTTTTCTTTGAAGTTGCTTCTAGCACGGAATGGCAAATTTCGCCTAACTTTGGCAGTTTCCAACCAAATGTTTATTATAAACTTAGTTTGCAGCAGATGGAAAAGAAAAAAAATGCCCTTTCCATTTATGAATCAGAAATGAGACCTTTCCCACATGCACGCTCGATTGAAGCAATTGAAGCCTTAGGAAAATGGAGAGGGGCTAATATTGGTTATTCCTTTGCAGAAGCCTTTGTTGTCGGTAGGTTGATTCGATAATTCAAATGATGGAATATATTGTTGCAGCGGTGGGAAAGTGGAATCGCGAGCTATTCGAACATGAATCCAAGTTAATCCCTGGTAAATGGAAATTTGTAGATAGTCCGGAGAGTTTAGATCTTGTACTTGCAGACTCGAATCCAAGATACATTTTTTTCCCACATTGGCGCTGGATAGTTCCTCCGCGGATTCTTAACCAGTATGAGTGTATCTGTTTTCATATGACAGATGTACCGTATGGAAGAGGTGGATCTCCGTTGCAAAATTTAATCATTCGAGGCCACAAGGAAACAGTCCTAACAGCACTTCGGATGGAGAAGGGATTGGATACAGGTCCTGTGTATATGAAACTTCCGTTAGATTTGAAAGGTTCCGCAGAAGAAATTTATACCCGAACTTCTGCTTTGACTTGGAAGATGATTTCTGAATTTGTAACGAATGAACCGAAGGAGACTCCACAAGAAGGAGAGCCAGTCATTTTTAAGCGCAGGAAACCAGAAGAGAGCGAATTGCCTGAAACATTGGAATTAGAAAAAATTTATGATTTTATAAGGATGTTAGATGCTGATGGTTACCCCAATGCGCATATTAATTTTGGAAAGTACCAACTGAAATTTAACCAAGCAAAATACTTTGATGGAAAACTATCAGCTAACGTAGATTTTATTTTGAAAGAAGAATTATGAATACAATTACAATTAATCAACGAAAAATTGGGAAAGAATTTCCTCCTTATATCATCGCTGAGCTTTCGGCTAATCATAATGGTAAGATTGAACGTGCATTGGAAACTATTAAATTCGCCAAAGAATCTGGTGCAGATGCAATCAAAATTCAAACATATACTGCTGATACAATGACAATTGATTGTGATAAAGAAGACTTCCAGATTCACGGTGGTCTTTGGGATGGATATAAACTATACGATCTATATAAATGGGCAGAAACTCCTTTTGAATGGCATAAAGAGATTTTTGATTATGCAAAAAAAATTGGAATCACAATATTTTCTACTCCGTTTGATGAGACAGCTGTTGACCTCCTCGAAGATTTGAATGCCCCCGCTTATAAAGTTGCTTCTTTTGAAGCAACTGATTTGCCTCTGATTCGTTATATAGCATCTACAAAAAAGCCTATGATCATGTCGACTGGAATGGCCAATTATCAAGAGATACTAGAGATGGTGGACGCAGCAAGGAGTGGAGGGTGTAAGGATTTGATTTTGCTACATTGTATCAGCAGTTATCCTGCTCCGATAGATCAATCAAATTTGCTAACGATCCCTGATATGCGAGAGAAATTTGGGGTTCAAATTGGCCTTTCTGATCATACCCTAACAAATACGGCTTCCATTACGTCAGTTGCTTTAGGTGCGACTGTTATCGAAAAACACTTCATTATCGATCGATCTGAGAAGGGGCCGGACTCTGAATTTTCTATCACCCCTGAAGAACTATATGCCCTATGCCGCGAAACAAAGGACGCATGGCTTGCGTTAGGTGTAGCAGGTTATGATCGAAAACCTGCAGAAGAAGCAAATTTAGTATTTAGAAGATCCCTATATTTTATCAAAGATTTGAAAGCCGGGGATACGGTTAAAAAGGGAGATATTCGTCGAATACGTCCAGGATATGGCTTGGCTCCGAAGTATGCAGAAGAATTGATTGGCAAAAAACTGAAACACGATGTTACCGTTGGAACCGCCGTAAAATGGGAGTTATTGGATTAATTTATGGAAAAGGCTAAAACTAAAATAGTTGCTACGATCGAAGCAAGGATGACTTCCTCTCGATTACCAGGGAAAGTATTAAAGGAAGTATTCAATAAGCCAATGTTGTATTATTTAGTGCAACGGTTGAGAATGGTTCCTTCAATTGATGAAATTGTTTTAGCCACGACAATAAACAAAACGGATGATGTTTTAATCGATTTTGCCAAAATTGAGGGAATTTCTTATTTTCGGGGAAGTGAAGATGATGTTATGTCCAGAGTTGTAGGTGCAGGAGAATCTGCTAAGGCTGATGTCATTGTCGAAATAACAGCAGACTGTCCTATTATTGATCCAGCTGTGGTCGATCAAACAATACAATTATATTTACATAATCCATGTGATTATGCAAGTAATGTAATCGTACGTTCCTATCCCATTGGAATGGATACACAAGTTTTTTCGTTAGATACTCTTAAAAAATCTTTCAGTATGACTGAAGACAAGTTAGATAGGGAACATGTCACAAGACATATCAGACAAAATCCCGATTTGTTCAAACAAGTTCATTTAGTGTCATCTTATTTGGATTATTGGCCAGAACTTGCGGTAACTTTGGATGAGGTTTCTGATTATGAGTTAATCAAAAAAATCATAGAATATTTTTATGAAAAAAATCCATATTTTTCTTGTGCAGACATCGTTGCGCTAATCAAGGAGAAGGAGTCTTGGCTTGATATAAACCGGGATGTAAAGAGAAAAGGTCTCAATTGAAACAATACTCAGCTGCAGTAGTAGGGCTTGGTAGTATCGGTCAGGGTCTCGATTACGATCAGGATATTGATCGAAATGATATTTGTTTAACACATACATCCGCTTATTTCCAACACAATGGATTTCGCTTGGTTGCTGGTGTTGATACCTTGGGCAGTCTTCGGGAGAAATTCAGTGCCAAATACAAATCACCTGCTTTTGAAACTGTTTCCGAATTAAAAAAATATAATCCAGATGTCATATCTATCTGTGTTCCAAGTCAATTGCACAAATCTATTTTTGATGAATTAATAGACCTCGGGCCGAAAGCCATTGTTTGTGAAAAACCAATTTCTGATAGTATATACGATGCCGATGAAATGGTGAAAAAAGCCCAGTCAAAACAATGTCTACTAATTGTAAACTTTATACGTCGTTTTGAAAAAGGACATGTAGAATTAAAGAAAAAATTTGATAGAAATGAATTTGGGAGAATTCGAAAAGTCTCAGTATTTTATTCTAAAGGTGTTTTGAATAACGGATCCCATTTCATAAATCTGTTATCATTTTTCTTTGGAGAACCTACTTATTGTAAGGTGCTTAAAGTTGGAAATGTTTTGGGAAATTCAGATCTCGAACCGGATTTTCTTCTCCATTTTGAAAACGGATTGGATGCGTACTTTATGGCAGGGAATGAAGATGATTTTTCAGTTAAGGAAATTGTGTTTTTAACTGAGAAGGGAATCATCAATTACCAACAAGGTGGAGTAAAGATAGAATATTTTCCCGTTGAAACAAGTTCTGTATTTAAAGATTATAAAATCAAATCATTCAATAGTCAGCTTGTAACTACCGATTTCAATCGATACCAGTGGTATACAATGGATGCACTGTATAATTATTTGGAAAATGAAATTGATTGTGAATCAGACGGTAGTTCTGCGTTAAATACTCAGTTAGTAGTAGATCAAATTTTCTCTCAATGTTCGAATATGGAAGGAATGAATTAAATGGAAAAGTTAGCTTACTTAGGTGGCAAAAAAACTATTAATAAAGAATTAAAACCATATATTTCCTTTGGAAAAGAGGAAATTGATTCGGTTCAATCTGTTTTGCAATCTGGTGAATTGTCTCGATTCTATGGTTCTTGGCATGAAGACTTTTTCGGTGGTAAGAAAGTAAAGGAATTTGAATCCAACTGGTCCAAAGAATTTGGAATAGAGTATTCAGTAAGTGTAAATTCAGCAACATCCGGTTTAATAGCCGCCTTAGGAGCCGTTGGTGTAGAACCTTTTGACGAGGTTTTAGTAAGTCCTTGGACTATGTGTGCTTCTGCCACTGCTATTTTAGTTTGGAATGCAATACCAGTGTTTGTTGATATCAATCCTGATAATTTTAATATTGATCCAACAAAAATTAGGTCATTGATCACAAAAAAAACGAAAGCAATTGTTGTACCTGATATTTTTGGTCAATCGGCTCAGCTTACTGAAATTTTGAAAATAGCGAAAGAATTCGGTTTAAAAGTAATTGAAGATGCCTCACAAGCTCCGGGAGCAATGTATAAGGGAAAAAAAGTAGGTACAAACGCAGATATTGGTGTGTTTAGTTTGAATTACCATAAACATATCCATACTGGAGAAGGCGGAGTTTGTGTTACTGCAGATGCAAAAATTGCAGAAAGACTGCAATTGATACGAAATCATGCGGAGGCAGTAGTCGGTCCCAAAGGTGAAATTGATATCTCGAATATGATTGGTTTTAATTTTAGATTGGGAGAAATTGAGTCAGCAATTGGAATTGAACAACTAAAAAAACTACCTTCAATTGCTGAACAGCGGATTCGTGCTGGTGCACTTTTAAACGAGGGTTTGAAAGATTTAAAAGGATTAAAACTTCCAGTGCCATTAGAAGGATGTACGCACGTTTATTATATGTATGGTTTGATTGTTGATTTTGATTCGTTAGGTGTTACTCGAGAGAAGTTAATTGAGGTTTTAACTGCAGAGGGAATCCCTAGTTTAAGGCCGAGTTATTTAAATATTCATCTACTTCCCATGTACCAAAAAAGAATTGCTTATGGTAAATCGGGTTTTCCATGGATTTCTCCTGGTGAGACAAGTAAAGTTACTTATGAAAAAGGAATCTGCCCTATTGCCGAGAACCTCCAAGATAAGAGTTACATTGGTTTTTATTTTGGCGGTTTTGCTCTGGACGATGAAGAAATAAACTTATTAATTGCAGCCTTTCGTAAAGTTTGGAATCAATTAAATTTAATTAAATGAAAAAATTTTCTTTGTTACCAAATCTCAGTGGCAAAGGGGTGTTCGTATTTAGTGATCCAGGTGGAGCTAAGCCAGTTTTAGCATTTTTGAAGTTAAATCAGAAACTTCAAAACTACAAAGTTTTTTGTGATAGAAGTTATGATTTTTTCTCCGACTTTGATGTTCCGGTCACAATTTATACGGAAGGTGATGAGTTAAAAACTGGTGATACATTTGATGCAGATTTTTTATTCACCGGTACATCAGTTAATTCATCAATCGAAGTTAAGTTTATAAAGGCATTTAAGGAAAGGAAAATAAAAACCTATTCTTTTATCGATCATTATACTCGAATTTTGCCTAGATATGAGTGGGAAGGGGATTACTATTTTTCCGATGTAATTTGTGTGTTGGATGAAGTTGCAGAGAAAATGGTTCGGTTAGAGATACCTAACGCAGATGTTATCGTTTCTGGAAATTATTTTCAAGAATACATTCGAAATTGGATTCCTAGAGTAAGTAGGGAAACATTTCTACAAAATCTTGGAATAGCCAATACCAAAAAAATCATACTTTTTGCTCCAGATCCAATTAGCCGTGCGAATCATTTAGACCATTATGGAAAATCTGAATACGGATTTGATGAATACAGTGTTTTTCAAAATCTTTTAAGAGCGTTACCAAAAGAATCTCAATCAGAATATGTAGTTGTGATTAAGATGCATCCGAACCAGGATAAAGAAACTTTTTTATCATTCATTAAAGAGTCCGGAGCGAATGTCATCATAGGTGATCAGTTCCATACTTTAACTTTATTATACTATTCAAACATTATTGTTGGTATGTTTTCAAATATATTGATAGAAGGTAATATATTGGGAGCGAAGGTAATTCGGTGTTTGATCGACCTTAAGTGTGATGATCCCTTCGAAGGCAAAAATGTTGGTGAACCAGCCTATGATTTAAATCAAATGAAAGATCTTATTCTCAATTACCTCAATGACCAGGATGATTCAAAATGATTTTACCAAATGAATTCTTATCAGCTGATGGACTATATTTGAGAGGATTACAACCTGAAGATGCTGCTGGAAACTATTTAAAATGGTTTAATGATCCTGAAGTTTGTTTTGGAAATTCGCATGGTGTTTTTCCGGTTAATCAAAAATCTTTGGTAGAATATATCGATAATTCTTATAAATCAAACCAACAATTGGTTTTTGCAATGATCGAGAATAAAAACCACACTCACATTGGTAATATTTCTCTGCAAGGTATCAATTGGATTAACCGAACGGCAGAATTTGCTATATTTCTCGGTGAAAAATCTTATTGGGGCAAGGGGTTGGCAGTTCAAGCAGGAAACTTAATCGTCAATCATGGTTTTAGTGATATGAATTTAAATCGTATTTATTGTGGTACTTTTTCTAACAATCAGGGAATGATAAAATTAGCGAAAGCATTGAAAATGACCCAAGAGGGAGTTCGTAGAAAAGCTATTTATAAAAATGGCATATACCTAGATATGATTGAGTTTGGCGTTTTGCGGGATGAGTTTCTTTGAGATTACAGATTCGTTTTAAATCAAAGTTTTATCACATTGATTGGAGTAGTTTAAAAATTTAAGCTATGAAAATACTCGCCTTTGCTCCGCATTCATATTTGTGGCCACATGCATTTCCTGAAGCTCAAGTTTTGCATTCATTACGAGCGCAGGGTGCCGAAATATTGTATGTTGGGTGTGGAGAGGCACTGAATTCCTGGTGTATTCCAATGGAATCGACCGGTGCTGACGAATCACTGGAAGAGGCAAAAAAGAAAGAAATCTGCTTTCAATGCTTGGAAAATTATAAAAAAATAGATAACCTTTTCCATTTTTCCCACACAACAATAGCAGAAACACTTCAAACTGAAGATTTTGAATCGATTGAAGAAATTATGAATTCGTTGTCTGCTAAAAACGTAATGGATTTTCGGTTGGATGGGCTGAGTTTTGGAAGGTATTCATTATATAATCATTTTCTTCAGCATAAAAAAATTGAATTTGTTATCGATGAGGATTCATGGGATGCGGTTCGGTTACATTTGATTACTTGCCTTCGGTCTTATTTTGCTGGCAAACGACTCATCGAGAGTTATAAACCTGATGTTGTTTTCTTTTATAGTTCAGGTTATTCCGTAAATTTAGTTGTACGTTTGCACGCAGAGGCGCAGCAGATACCTTGTTTTTCTGTTTTTGCTGGTTCCAATTGGTCGAACAGGCTTAAAACGATTCATATCGCAAAAAAGAATTCGTTTAATCACTTTTATGAAAGAGATGACCTTTGGAAAAAGAAATTTAGATTTCTACCTGCTACTAAAGAATCTCTAACTAATGTGAAAAATTTTCTGCATTTCATATTAAAAGGTCAGAGTTCTTTTTTGTATGGTGGGAAACCTTCAAGGAAGTCTGCTAAAGAAATCAGGGATTTATTTCAAATTCCAGAAACCGCAAAAATAACCTTACTTGCAACAAGTAGCTATGATGAATTAAAATCTGCTCAATTGGTTGACGAATTACCGTTAGAAAAATCAGCAATATTTGCCAATCAAATAGAGTGGATCAAGGAAACTGTTGAGTTCTATAAACAAAAGACAGAAAGTTTTTTGATAATACGAATTCATCCGCGCGAACTCCCAAATCAAAGAGATCAAGTGTTATCAAAACATTATATCGAACTAAAAAGAATATTTGATAACTTGCCCAAAAATGTTAAAGTGAATCTTCCAAGCGATCATCTTTCTTTTTATGATTTATTAGAGCATATTGATTTCGGTTTAATTTCCTGGTCATCAGCTGGAAGAGATATGGCTGTATGGGGAATACCGTTTATATCGTATCTTGATGATTATTCTTTTTATCCAAGAAGTGATCTTGGCAGTGTTGCTAAAAGTAAAGCTGAATATTTTGTACAAATTGACAAATTGATCTCAGATGACGGTTGGTCCTTTGATCGTATTATCAAAACCTTTCGATGGTTAGGTTTTGAAATGTATGATACTGTATTTGATATGAGTGATATCATTGATGATAGGCTGGTATTACTTGAAAGTTTTTTTTGGAGAAATTTGAGACGTGTTTTGAGGCGACTAAAATTGGATCATTTTCTAAAGCCACAAGTAAGGGTTGCGAAGCAAGGAAAACTGATGTTCGAGCGAGTAGTTAGCGGTAGACCTACTGAAGAAATATTGGAAGTGGATAGGATGCGGTTGTCACCAGAGAAAGAATTAGATGAAGTGAAGGAAATTTTGAATTCAATTTGTGAAGTTCAGTTCGGTGAAAATTGGAAAGAAAATTTATCTAGTAAGTTAAGAAATAATATTTTTGGGTATATTAAGTAATGAGGATGAAGACATGAAATTGATAAAATTAATAATCGTAAAATCGTTTCGTTTGATCGGAATCGACTGGTTCTTTATTAAGGACATTTTAAATGTGATAAGAGGATTTCGTGTTGTTAATCGTGAGATGAGGACTCCTCTGGAATCATTTCATAGTATGATCAACCTGTTTTGTCGAACAAGAGGTCGTTCTAATCAAATAATCCACAAAATTGTTAGTTTGATTAGTTCTAAGGTTAAGTTAGACAGTATTGACGGGATCGTACCGATTAAGTCCAAATTTGATTTGAAGAAAGTTGTCAAACAGTTGGACGAAAATGGATATGTAGTGTTTGAGAACGTTCTAACAGAAGAGGTGTGTGATTATTTATATAAATTCGGAACGACTACCGAGAGTAGTGCGCGTCCTCTGTATTCTGGTAGGGGACAGGTAGCAAAGAACACCGTTATCGATTTTAATAATTTAATTGCAATTCACTATGATTTTAACGAGGAAACATTAATTAATGATCCGGTAATCCAGTCTTTGATGGCTGATAAGTCTTTGATTGCAATTGCACAGGAATATTTGAATTGTACTCCAATATCTAATGTTACAGGAATGTGGTGGCAAACAGATTTTGAAAAAACACCAAATGATGAGGCTGCGACAATGTGGCATTTTGATATGGACCACGTTCGATGGATTAAATATTTCTTCTATATTACGGATGTGAATACAAACAGCGGACCACATTGTTTTGTTGAGGGAACCCATAAACCTGGAAAAATTCCGAAAAAACTATTAAAGAGAGGATATGCTCGTATTACCGATGAGGAAATTGCGGAAGCATATCCCGAGAATATGGTAAGGGAATTTATTGGTAAACGAGGTACTTTAATAATTGAAGATACAATTGGTTTACACAAAGGCAAACATGTTGTGGATGGCTCTAGATTACTGTTTCAATTAACTTTTAGTGATCATTTATTTGGAGGAAATTATCCTGAGAGGAAGTTTACGAAATTTGCTGATTCGAAAGTAAAAGAATTTATTTCTAAAAACCCGAAAATATTTAGAAAATATTTAGAAACTTCCGTTAATCAATGATTCGTAAGATTAGAAGTTACTTTATTCACCGTATTATAAAGATTCTTAATCGGCTTTTGAACGATAGATTCGAACAGATATCGAATCGTTATCATTTGGTTTGTGAAGGAACTTTTTACTCTTCAAATGGTTGTTCGATTGGTGTCGGATCGAATTTAATTATACCAAATGGCACCGAGTTATTACTAGGTGAAGGTGTCTATATTGGTCGTAACGTGGAAATTGGACCTGGTAATCGAATTGAAATAGGCGATTATACATCTATCCAAGATCGAACTACCATACTTGGAGATGTATCCATTGGTCGTTATTGTACATTTGCAGCAAACATCAGTATTAGTTCAGGGAATCATTATTTTGATAAATTCCCTGAGTTGAATATTAAAGATCAGGATCGTAGAGTTTTGAAGGATCCTGTGTTAAGAAACCAACTTAGTAAACCAGTGGTAATTGAAGATGATTGTTGGTTAGGTGCAAACGTGTTTGTGATGAATGGCTTGAAAATTGGTAAGGGGAGCGTTATCGGAGCCAACGCAGTGATAACAAAGGATGTTTTACCTTATTCTGTTGTTGCAGGCGTTCCTGGAAAAAAAATTAGAAATAGAATAAATTTTATTCCACCTACATCACTAGACTGTAACCGAAGTATTGATTTACCTTATTTTTACTCTGGTTTTTTAGTTTCTGATGCAGAAAGAGAACGTTATCACGAATTGAATGGTCTTGGCACAAAAAAACAATTCTCAATTGCATTAAAACACGATTCTGGGGACGTAGTTGTAGTTCGTTGTAAGAAAATTGTATCTGGAAAAGTTTGGTTAAGATATAATGATTCGAAACAAGAGTTATCTGATGAATTTACGGATCTAAGTTTTCGATTGGATAGTGAAGAGTCTATCATTCATTTTTCTCTTGCGATTGATCCAAATCAGAATCTGGATCAATCTTTGTCTATGATTGTAGTTGGATCATGTTCCATCAAAAAACAATGATCCTTTAAAGATCATATTTTGATTTTTCATCATTACTCTCTAACAGCGAATTTGTTCGAATAAGGTTGCAAATAAAAATGAATAGCATTAATACTCCTGAGCTTGTCGAAGATTGGGACTTGATTTTAGAACCACGTAGAAAGTGGTATTCTTTGCGTTTAGGTGAAATCATTCGATATAGAGATTTACTTTTTCTATTCGTGAGAAGAGATATAGTTTCTGTATATAAACAAACAATCCTTGGCCCCATATGGTTCTTTATTCAACCAGTTTTAACCTCTTTAACTTTTGCAGTAATATTTGGCGTGGTAGCAGGAATTGCTACTGATGGTATTCCAAATTTTCTATTTTATTTAAGTGGAATTACAATTTGGAATTACTTTGCTGATACTTTAGTGAAAACTTCTGATACTTTTGTGGTCAATGCTGCAATATTTGGAAAAGTTTATTTTCCTCGCTTAATCGTTCCAATATCAATTGCTATTTCAAATTTGGTTAAATTTTTTCTGCAGTTCGTTTTGTTATTAGGGGTGATGTTGTTTTATAGCTTTTTAGGGACAGAGATAAAGATAAGTTTTTACTATCTTTTAATCCCTTTTTTGATTTTTTTGATGGGTATTATTGGTTTAGGATTTGGTATTATTATTTCATCCTTAACAACAAAGTATCGGGATTTGAAATTTTTGGTTAATTTTGGCGTACAACTCTTGATGTATTGTTCACCGATCGTTTTTCCTCTTTCGATCGTAACTAATAATTTTCCGAAGATGAAATTAATTTTATTATTAAATCCAGTTACAAGTTTGATCGAGGCTTTTCGTTTTATCCTTCTCGGAGTTGGTGTTTTTGATTGGGTCTATCTCGGAATCAGTTTGGGATTTACCGTCGTTTTAGTTTTTCTTTCAATAATCATTTTCAATCGAGTTGAGAGATCATTTATCGATACTGTTTAGAGTCAGTGTTGAGTTTTAGGAAACAAAATTCATGAGTGATGTAGTTTTACGAATAGATAATATCTCCAAACAATACAGATTGGGTCAAATAAGCACAGGTTCTTTGGCTCATGATTTAAACCGATGGTGGAAACTTCTCCGCGGGAAAGAAGATCCTTATTTGCAAGTAGGGCAATTTAATGACCGAAGTGTTGCTAGTGATAGCGAATACGTATGGTCGTTAAAAAATGTTAGTTTTGATGTAAAACGTGGAGATGTTGTTGGCATTATCGGTAAGAATGGTGCTGGAAAATCGACTCTTTTGAAAATATTATCCCAGGTCACTTCGCCTACACAGGGTAGTGTTAAAATTAAAGGTCGTGTTGCTGCATTGTTAGAAGTTGGAACTGGATTTCATCCTGACCTTACAGGTCGCGAGAATGTGTTTCTGAATGGGGCTATACTTGGAATGACCTCGGCAGAGATTAAAAGTAAATTTGATGAAATCATAAACTTTAGCGGAGTTGAAAAATACATAGATACTCCTGTAAAAAGATATTCTTCTGGAATGATGGTTCGTTTGGGATTTGCTGTTGCAGCACATTTGGAGCCGGAGATTTTGATTGTTGATGAAGTGTTGGCTGTCGGTGATGCCGAGTTTCAAAAGAAATGTTTAGGTAAAATCCAAAATGTTTCCAGCGAAGGAAGAACAGTTCTTTTTGTTAGTCACAATATGCAAGCACTTCAAGCAATTTGTAAACGAGGCATTTTGCTAAAACATGGAATGGTCGAAGAAAATAGTGATATTGATGTTTGCATTCAAAAATACACTGGTCTCTTTCAAGAAGCAAATTTAGAAAATTTAGCAATTAATGATCGATTGGGTCGCACGAATAGCAATGGAAATGCTTTGTTTACGAGTGTGAGTCCTCGAACGGGAAACCAACATTCTTGGAGCTTTGATTCAAAAGTTGATGTTTATTTAGATTTTACTTTAAATATTCGGGAACATTGTGATGGACTATCATTTTATTTTGCATTAATCGAACCTCTGGCAATGAGTGTGATTACAAATTATAAAACATGTATGACAGAACATTCTCCAAAGGTTGGGGAGCCATTCCATTTTTCCTTAAAGATTCCTAAAAATTCTCTTCGTGTTGGACAATATTTAATGTACATTGCAATTGGAGATAAGGATCTAAGGAAATGGTATGACGTCATTGATAATAACATAAATTTACCAGCGCTTAGTATCACTTCTTCCGAACTGGATCCACATCACAATATGGGTTTAGTGAGTCTCCCATTTGAATTGAAGATAGAAAAATAACTAATTTATTCTGCTAAAGGTGTTAATTTGTTTTTAATTAAAAGAATAGTAAATAAACTTCAAAGTGAAAACTACTTTCGTTCTTATTCCCAAGAAGGAGAGGATATGGTTCTCCGTGATTTTTTTGGAGATAAAAGAAATGGTTATTTTGTGGACATTGGAGCTTATGACCCGTATCGGTTTTCTAATACGAATTATTTTTATGGATTGGGTTGGACTGGTATTAATATTGAGCCGTCTCCAGATGGATTTAAAAGGTTCGAAATTCACAGAAAGCGGGATAAAAATTTAAATATCGGGATAAGTTTAGAAGAATCTGAATTAATTTATTATCGATTTGAAGAAGCTGCTTTGAATACCTTCGATACCGAAAGAGTTAAGTTCTTAGAAGAAACCACGAATTATAAGTCAAAAGATAGCGTAAAGGTTAAGGTAAGACCACTTGCAAGTGTGTTGCAGGAGTTCTCTTTGGATAAAGAGATCGATTTTATGAATATTGATGTGGAATGGAATGAAATTTCGGTTTTGAAATCGGGCGATTGGAAGAAGTTTAGACCGAAAGTAATTTTAATAGAAATTTTAAATTTCGAGCTTGAGACAATTGCTAAAAATCCAATCCATCTTTTATTAAATGAAATCGGATATTCATTTTATTGTAAAACTCCCCGCACTTGTTTTTACTTAGATAAAAACTTCTCTACTTAAAAAAGCATGCATAATTCATTTTGCCAAAATCCTAACCAATGAAATACGCTCCTATCATAATATTTGTATATAATAGGCCTGATCATACGAAACGTGTGATTGATTCTTTGATCGCGAATGAAGAAGCTTCTGAATCGGATTTAATTATATATTCTGATTTTGCAAAAGCAGAAACTCATTTAATGAAAGTTAATGAAGTTAGATCCTATTTAAAAGAGATTAAAGGTTTTAAATCAGTTCGAATTGTTGAAAGAATAGAAAATTATGGCCTTGCTAAATCAATCATAAGTGGCGTCTCTGAGGTAATTGGACAAACTGGATCTGTCATTGTTTTAGAAGACGATATTCTCGTAAGTCCGTATTTTTTGCGGTTTATGAATTCTGGTTTAGAAAAGTATAAAGTGGAAGAAAAGGTCGCCAGTATCCATGGATACAGTTACCCAATGAATACAATTGGGTTAGATGATACTTACTTTATAAGAGGGGCTGATTGTTGGGGATGGGCTACTTGGCGAAGGGCTTGGCAGTATTTTGAACCGGATGGTAAAAAATTGCGAGATCAATTAATTAGCGAAGATTTAGTAGCACGTTTTGATTACGATAATACGTATCCTTTTTTCCAAATGCTGACTGATCAAATTTTAGGTCGAAATAATAGTTGGGCAATCCGCTGGCATGCTTCGGTTTTTTTAAAAAATAAACTTACTTTATATCCAAAAGAAAGTTTAATATTAAATATTGGTTTAGATAATTCTGGTACCCACTGCGATGATAATGATTATTTGAGCAAAGAATTTTCGTTAAAAAGTAATCATGATTTCCCAAAGGTTATCGAGGAGAATTTTGAAGCAAGAAATCGGATGGTTAATTATTTTCGATCCATTTCTAAACAGCAAAATCCAACTTTGGATTCTCGTTTTTCTAGAATTGCTGCACGTTTACTTGGATTCGCGAAGAGAATTCTAAAAAGACTTTTTGGATTTCTTAGGAATGAAGAGAGAAAGGTAGAAATTACTTTTACTGGTAATTATGCGACTTGGGACGAAGCATCGACAATTTGTTCAGGTTACGATTCGGATATAATCATCAATAAAGTAAAGGTTTCTTTACAATTAGTTCGAGATGGAAAAGCCATTTATGAACGTGATTCGGTTATTTTTGATAACATAGAATATTCGCAGCCACTTTTATTAGGATTATTATTTGCATCAGCCTTGAATGGAGGGAAGCTAAAGGTTTTAGATTTCGGCGGATCACTTGGTAGTAGTTATTTTCAGAATCGGAAGTTTTTATCTAAATTACCTTTAGTAGAATGGAGTATCGTTGAACAAGAGAAGATGGTCTCCATTGGGAAGTTAGAGTTCGAAAATAAAGAACTCCGCTTTTTTCATACGATAGGTGAGGCAGTAAAGAATCGGCAGCCAAAAACAGTAATTTTGTCGAGCGTTTTGCCATATATCAAAAATCCTTATGAAGTATTAGCGTTAATCAAAAGTTTTAATTTTGAAACAATCATTGTTGATCGAACTCCTTTTTTTATAAAAGATCTACCTGATCGCATTACGATTGAGACTGTCCCTCCAGAAATTTACATTGCAAAGTATCCTGCTTGGTTTTTTAATTATAAAACTTTTTTGGATTATTTATCAGATAAATATGAATTGGTGGAATCCTTTGAATCAAATGACCACTATTCTTTGGTCGACGCTGAAATTATCTATCGGGCATTGATATTTAAGAGAAAAATATGAATAGAGACTTTTTACCGAATTTTAAATATATCTTCCTAAATCCTTTCTTTATTACGAGAAGATTCCTTTTTTTGAACATCCAGAAATTAAGTGTTCATATAAAAAAAGGGAAGTTACTTGATATCGGATGTGGCACAAAGCCATATAAGAATTTCTTTAAAGATTCTGAATATGTAGGAATGGATTATGCGTATGGAATTAATTCTTCAAATCCGGTTGCCGATGTCTTCTATGATGGAAAGAATTTTCCATTTAAAGCCAATACCTTTGATTACTTTTTAGCAACAGAAGTTCTGGAACACGTTTTTAATCCAGATGATTTCATTCTTGAAATCAACAGAGTCCTTAAAAAAGGAGGAATTGGCATTGTTACTGTTCCTTTCGTTTGGGATGAACATGAAGTTCCATATGATTTTGCAAGATATTCGTCGTTTGGAGTTAAGGCATTATTGGAGCGAAATGGTTTTCAAATTTTAGAACAACATAAAACGGGAAACTTTATTTTAACTCTTGGGCAAATGTTTTGTACTTATTTATACTATTATTTTTCCAGGAAGCGCTCAATCTATAGATTAAGTTTGCCTTTGGTGTTTGCTCCGATTCAGCTAATCACAATTTTTTTGTCTAAACTGCTTCCATCTAACAACGGATTTTACTTAGACAATATTCTTTTGGTGAAGAAAAAATAAATTTTGTTATGGATGAACTCATTGTAAAAAATTCCGGTTATGTTCGTTTGAAACAGTTTATGGATCAAAGAGAGGGGAGTCTAACTGTTGCCGAATCTAATCGAGACATTCCTTTCGAGATCAAAAGAACATACTATATCATTCAAAAAAATGCTTCTGATGTCACTAGAGGAAATCACGCACATAAAGAAACAGTCCAAGTTATTTTTTGTTTAAGTGGTAACTTTGTTTTACATCTAAACGATGGAGAGAAAACGCAAAAAATTTTAATGAATGAAAGTAATCTTGGTGTAATACTAGGAAAAGAATTATGGCATTCCATGGAATCGATTTCCCCTGGTTGCATTATGTTGGTATATGCTTCTGACTATTTTGATGAAGATGATTATCTCCGTCATTACGATGAATTTTTGAAATACATTGCCGAAAAAAGAAATGATTGAATATGAAAATTTAAAACTGCTAAATGCGCCGTTTCAAGATGAAATCAATGAGGCAATCATCCGAGTAGCAAAGAGTGGATGGTTCATATTAGGTCAGGAATTGGAAAAATTTGAAGCCGAATTTGCAGCATTTAATGGTAACAAATATTGTATTGGCGTTGCCTCTGGACTAGATGCTTTGACGTTAAGTCTTAAATATTATAATTTCTCAGAGGGTATGGAGGTAATAGTTCCCTCTAATACTTATATTGCGACTGTTTTATCTATCATTCAAAACGGACTTAAGCCAGTTTTAGTGGAACCTTCGATGGATACTTATAATATTGATCCTGTAAAAATAAAAGAAAAGATAACTAAGAATACTTGTGCCGTGTTGGTGGTACATCTTTATGGTAGGCCCTGTGACATGGAGCCGATTGTAGAAATTTGTAATGTAAATAATTTAGTATTAATTGAGGATTGTGCGCAAGCACATGGGGCCAAATATAACCAAAAGAATGTTGGTACATTTGGTCATGTAAATGCTTTTAGTTTTTATCCCACAAAAAACTTAGGTGCATTAGGAGATGCAGGTGCTGTTGTAACAGATGATCCGAATATCGCTGATAAAATACGAAAACTTCGAAACTATGGTTCTTCGGTAAAATACTATAATGAATTTGTCGGAATGAATTCAAGACTAGATGAAATTCAAGCAGCAATTCTTTCGGTTAAATTAAAACATCTTTCCAAAATCAATCAGCATAAAAAAGAACTCTTCCAAATTTACGAAACTGGATTGTCAAGCATGTTTATCAAACCGCTACCTGATGATCATAAAATCTATCAAGTCCATCATATTTATCCAATCAGATCTTTTCATCGAGAAAAGTTAAGAAGTTATCTATTGGATAACGGAATCAAAACAGAAATTCACTATCCAGTGCCACCTCATAAACAGAGAGCTTTAAACGATTATAAAACTGGAGATTGGGGTAGGGTGGTTGGTTCTTATCCAATTGCAGAAGAAATTCATGAAACGGAACTTAGTTTGCCAATTTCTTTTATTCATTCAAAATCCGAAATCGAACGAGTTGTTGAACTTTTAAATAGGTGGCAAAATTAATTAATGTCCATTAATTATTATTGTACATTATTTGATACGAACTACTTGCTTCGTGCAGTTTCGATGCTCCGATCCTTGGCTGATAAAGATCCTACGGCAAAGGTTTTTGTGTTTCCATTTGATAATGAATGTTATAAATCTCTTGAAAAATTGAATTTAGATTTTGTGCAATTGGTTTCTTTGGGAGAATTTGAATCTCCCGAATTACTTCGCGTTAAAAAGGAAAGAACAAAAGGGGAATACTGCTGGACATGCACTCCTTGGATCATTCGTTTTTGTATTGATCGGTTTCAGTTAGAGCATTGCACATATGTCGATGCAGATTTATTTTTCTTCTCTAATCCTCAAGTTTTATTGGATGAGGCTAAGAATTCTTCTGTCCTCATCACTGAACATCGTTACTCTCCTGAATATGATCAATCTGAAACTGCAGGAATTTATTGTGTTCAGTTCGTTTTATTTCGAAATGACGTCGATGGGATGCGTATATTACATTGGTGGGCGGATCGTTGTCTTGAATGGTGTTATTCTCGTTTCGAAGATGGAAAGTTTGGGGACCAGAAATACTTAGACCATTGGGTTACCGAATTCAATCGAGTCCACGTATTAGAACACCTTGGTGGTGGAGTTGCTCCTTGGAATGTTCAGCAATATGAATTTGTTTCAGATAACCATGAAATCATTTTGAAAGAAAAAAGATCAAATAAACAATTTTCAGTTATATTTTACCATTTTCATGACGTAAAAATTGTTGAGAATAGGCTTAGATTTTTTTCAAATTATTACTCTATCCATGAAGATATTTATTCATCTATATATAACAAATATTCTGAATTTCTAAATAAAAATTTTCACCAACTTCAATCTAGACATATTCAATCGGAAACTGTTAGTCTAATTCTCAATGATCTTGCTAACTCTTTAAATAACTATAAAGCAATTAAATCTGGCTCCCTTTCCGAAACATATATATATATTACAAAGAATGGAAACGAAAGTTTGCAGACAATGCATAAGTTTAATTTTCCCTGCTCTGCTGAATTCCAAGATTTTTCTTTTTTAGTTTCGTTAAATGAATATAGCAAAGACGGTGAAAATATTTCCGGCATTACCATCGTTCCTTCCAGGGGAAGCTCTATAGAATTTGTTCTTCAATCTGTTTCAATCATTGGTTTGAGTTTAAAAGATGAAAAAGTTGAATGCAATTTAGATGAAAAATATATAAATAAATTTGCAAAAGGAAATTGGCAGAAAAGAAAAGGAAGTTCTTTTTCTTTTTATTCTGCCAATGGATTTCTTAAATTGCCTATAAGTATGAAGACAATGATTGATATAAAATTTAATGGCCGTTGGAGACTGATAAGTCAGATCGAATCAGCTATCGAAATTTCGAAGTTAAGTTTTTCAAAGCGAATTCTAAAGAGATTTGGATTGTAGGTTTTTATGATTCTATTTGATTTTCAAACTTTTTTAAATCAAAAATACGGTGGAATTTCTCGTTTGTTTGTCGAAGTAATGGATTATCTCAGCAAACATGATAGCGAGTTTGAATTACCACTTGTATCCTCCGAAAATGTGAATTTAATTGGAAAGGATTTCTATAAGCCAATTTTTAAAATAAAGTATGCTTTGGAAGTTCCTGAAATTGAAACTTGGCTTTCGGGCAAAAGTTTTTCAGGAAAGACATTTCTTTATTCATTATATAAGTCATTCAAAAAACTCCAAAATAAGTTGGTTATCAGGTTTTTAAATAGAAGAAATCAGAAACTGATTACTAAGAAATTGTTGGATCAAAAATTTAAAGTTTTTCATCCAACGTATTTTGATAATTACTATTTAGATCAAATTTCGAAAGGTCCAAATAAATTTGTCATCACAATTTTTGATTTGATTCACGAACGTTTTCCCGGTTATTATAAGCTGGATGATATAGCTTTACGAAACCGAAAATCGCTTTGTTATGCGGCGGATAGAATCATTGCAATTTCGAAATCAACCAAAAATGATTTAATGGAGTTTTATGGTATTCCAAATGATAAAATCGAAGTCATTCATTTGGCCTCTAATTTGCATTTGGCTTTTGATTTAGAATCTAATCTGATTTGGAAAAATTATATTCTATTTGTTGGAGAAAGGGGTGGCTATAAAAATTTCAATAACTTTGTGCACGGAGTTTCTCCCATTATACAAAAATATAAGGTAAATCTAATTTTTGCTGGAGGTGGTAAATTTACTCATGAAGAAAAAGAAACTCTTAAAAAAGCCAATGTCTTGGGAAAATCACTTCAGATTCCTTTTCAATCTGATTCGGAAATAAAACAACTTTACCAAAATGCTTTGGTATTTGTATTTCCTTCTATGTATGAAGGATTTGGAATTCCGCTCTTAGAATCTATGTCACTCGGTTGTCCAGTCGCATGTAGTAATACTAGTTCATTTCCCGAGGTAGTTGGTGACGCAGCTGTAACTTTTGATCCATGGTATCCTGAATCGATTAGAGATTCTGTCGATCGATTATTTAATTCTGAATCGTTGCGACTAAAAATGATTGCTAGAGGAAAAGAGCGATCGAAACAATTTTCTTGGGAAAAAACTGGTGAAAAACATCTGAAAATCTATAATCAATTATTGGCATCTTCTTTTGAATCCAAATAACATACCTATCATAACAATTGTCACTCCATCCTTCAACCAAGGTGCTTTTATTTCCGAAACACTAAATTCTGTAATAGAACAAGAAGGTTCGTTTTTTATTGATTTTATAGTTATAGATGGTCTTTCCACTGATAACACGATAGAAATTCTTGGAAATTTTGAAAAAAAAATAAAGGAATACCCTTCTGTGGTTCAAATTTCCGGCAAAACATTTCACTCAGTTGGGGGAAACCAAGGTGTATCTTTTACTTGGAAATCGGAAAATGATTTTGGTCAAACTGATGCGATCAATAAAGGTATTAAACTAATGTTAGATGAAAGTCGATACTTTAATTGGCTTTGTAGTGATGATAGATTCCGAACGAAAGACGTTTTAGCAACATTGTTATCGAATTCTAGAGAAAAATCAGTAGTTTATGGAAAATCAATGTATATTAATGAGGCTGGGATTGATTTAAAAGAATACGCAACATCACATGTAACATCAAATTCAATTTTTGAAAATTTCGGTATTGCTCAGCCTTCCGCGTTGATATGCTCTAAATCCAAAGAAGACCTTTTTTTGGATTTGCAATATTCGTCTATTATGGATCTATTTCTTTGGGTAAAATTATTTTCATTAGGATTTGAATTTAAGTATTTAGATAACTATATTCTATCTGATTATAGGATTCATTCTTTAAGTAAGACATCTTCTTGGAGGTTGAGAACGTATATCGAAATTTTATCGCTCATGAAATCCAAACAAAAGAGAATATCTTTGAAATTGATGCGAGCAATGTATCATGAATGCATTCGATATGGAAATGGGAAATTAGGAAGGATCTTGATTCGATTTAATTCAAGATATGTGGATGGATTTCTGATTCGAATTTTAATGATAGCTATTAACTATTTTAATGTAGACCCATCTTATTTGCTTTCAAGTCCTAAGCAACATTGGAATCCTTAATCAATCTAAGACAATTGAGAGTATATAATACAGGAATTCAGGTTGCTTTAAGTCCCTTATGATATTCAGTTCACCCTTATTTCTGTTTTTATTCTTTCCTTTGGTATATTTATTTTACAGTGTTGTTTCGAATCGTTATAAGTTATTAACCTTACTTTTTGCTAGCATTATATTTTATTATTGGGGGGAGCGAGTTTATATTGTTGTCATTTTCTTTTCAATTCTTATTAATTATTTTTTTGCCCAATTGATCGAAGTTTCTAAGAGAAGTCGAGGTTATTTAATATTAGGAATATTAGCCAATCTTTCATTAATCATATATTTTAAATACTCATACTTCTTGCTATCATCTCTTAATTCCTTTATCGAATTGAATTTGGAAGTTAAGGAAGTTCATTTGCCTCTAGGAATATCTTTTTTTACCTTTCAAGGAATATCATACTTAGTTGACGTCTACCGTAAGGATATTTTTGCCGATCGTAGTTTCTTAAGATTTTCTTTTTATATTTCATTTTTTCCGCAATTGATTGCAGGGCCGATAGTTCGCTATACTGAGGTTTTTCATTCTTTAAATAAACTTAATTCAAGTTTAGATGATAAAATCGAAGGTATAACTACATTTATTTGGGGACTCGCGAAGAAGGTAGTCATAGCGAATACCTTAGGTTTGTATGCAGACGAAGTTTTAAATTCACCCACTTATGAGTTTGGGTCTGGAGTTGCATGGTTAGCCATTTTCTCTTATAGCTTTCAAATCTATTTTGATTTTTCTGGTTATTCAGATATGGCGATTGGACTTGGTCTAATCTTTGGGATTAGGTTCCCTAAGAATTTCAATCATCCCTATAGCGCGTTAAGTTTTCAGGATTTTTGGCGTCGATGGCATATATCCCCCTCTCTACTTGGTTTCGAGATTATTTATATATTCCGCTAGGCGGTAATCGGGTATCACAATATAAACAATCTTTTAATCTATTGGTTGTGTTTATTTTTTGTGGTTTCTGGCATGGTGCGAGCTGGAATTTTTTAATTTGGGGACTCTTTCATGGTTTTTTTCTCATTTTGGAAAGAACACGGTTTAGTAATGCATTCAACTTGATTCCAACTTTTTTGAAGCTACTCATAACGTTTGGATTAGTTAATGTAGGATGGGTGTTCTTTAGAATTGAAACTACAACAGATGCTTTCGATTTTTTTGAGGTGATGTTTGGCAAGAACGGCTTACAGCAGAATCAAATTATTTCAAGCTTTGATTTAAGATGGGTTTTGTGTATAGTAATCGCTATCTTTTTTTCCCGAAGTTGGAATTTCTACAGTCGATTGAACGAGATCCCAATTTTAAAGAATATGTTTGTAGTTGTTGTTTTTATCGTAACGATTATTTGTTTGTTAGCAAATAATTATAATCCTTTTATCTATTTCAGGTTTTAATGAAGAGAATCTTTTTAAATTTTGTATTTTTTATGCTCTTCTTTCCTGTGATTAATCTGGGATTAGGGATTGTTGGAGACATTCAATCGACGGAAAAAGCAAATGAAGTAACGATTGATGAAATTGTAAAAGCTGATTTTGATAATCGTTTTATTTTGATTGAATCTTATTTTGAGAAAAGATTTCCCGCCAGAAATTGGATTATCCAAAAATACAATTACTTCGTATGGTTTCTTCTGGATTCAAGTCCAAAACGAAGGGTGGTTCGTGGTTTAGAGGATTGGTTATACATATTTTGGGGTCAATCTCCAAACGGCAGAGATTATTCGTTTAAGAAAAAGGAATTTGAAATACACAAAATTGGTGTAGAAAAGTTACGACAGTTTTGTACGCATAAAGGAATCAAATTCTATTCGGCAGTGGTTCCAGAGAAATTCAATATTTACCCTGAATATTTAAAGCCTGATGATTTCTCAACCATCAAACGTGATAAATATTTCAAAATACATGAAGAATATCGGAAATCAAAAAATCCTACAATTTTTTTTCATGAAGAATTGTTTTTAACGAAACCATTAAGAAATGTTTATTATAAAACGGATACCCATTGGAATAGTAATGGTGCCTTCATTGCTTCTAAAAAGGTTATTTCAATAATCAAGCAAGATTTTCCGAATCTTAGTGAATTGCGTGAATCAGATTTTGATCTCGTGCAGGTCCAATCGAAAGGGAAAGACCTGGGTGATTTTCTTTCTCTTGGTGATTACTTGAAGGACGATGAATTTCTATATATTTCAAAAAAAAATGAAAAAGGAAAAGTAGCTGATTTACATATAGTTGTCATACATGACTCGTATTTTTATCCTATGCACACTTTTTTCAACCAAAGGTTCACAAAAGTTGATGCCTTTAATTTTGTTCAAAATGAGAATATGGATCCTTTGGTGAATATTTTAAATTCAAAGCCAGATATTGTTCTCTTTATCACACTGGAAAGACATATTGGAAATTTTGATAATAGAGTATTTTCGATTTTATGATGAGCCGAAAAATTGTTTAAGAATAATGATGGAATAGAATCGTGAATATTTTTATCTCTACCTATCCCTTTGGAAAATACGATCCGCGACCTATTGATCTTTTAAGGAAAAGCGGGATTCGTTTTACAATCAATCCACTTGGTAGAAAGCTAACTGCAGAGGAAATATTAGAATTTGCAAAAGATTCTGATGGAATCATTGCAGGTACTGAAAATTTAGATTTACTCGTAAATGAATCGAGAAATTTAAAAATGATTTCTCGTGTCGGAATTGGATTGGATTCGGTGCCTTTAAAAATGTGCAAAGGGAAAGGAATTCGCGTATCCTATACACCTGATGCTGTGACACTTGCTGTCGCAGAATTAGTCGTTGGAATGATGGTTACCTTACCTAGGCAAGTGGTATATGCTGATCGAGAATTGCGAAGGGAAGGTTGGTCCCGGCCTGTCGGTTTGAGTATTCAATCCTCGACAATAGGCATTGTTGGATTTGGGAGAGTGGGTCAAAAAATTGTACGAATATTAAGTAGTTTTAAACCCAGAAAGATTTTTATACATGATATCGTTGATAAGACTAGTGAGATCTCTGAGTTAAGAAAACTTGCCTTAGATATCGAACAAGTTTCCTTTCAAAAATTGCTTAAAAGTTCTGATCTTGTTAGTCTCCATGTACCTTTAACACCGCAAACAAGAAATTTAATTAGCAATCCGGAATTGAAAAAGATGAACCAAGCTGCATACTTATTCAATTTCGCAAGAGGAGGGATTGTAAATGAAGAGGACGTTTATCAGTATTTAAAAAAAGGACATCTTGCAGGTATGGCTATTGATGTTTACGAAAAAGAACCATACAAAGGTAAGCTGACTGAGCTTGAAAATGTAGTTCTCACACAACATATGGGATCCTGTTCTTTTGATTGTCGATTGGAAATGGAAACTCAGGCAACAGAAGAGTTAATTCGTTATTTTCGAAACCAACCTTTACTCAGTGAAGTACCATATTTCGAAGTCGAGAATTCGCATCAGTGAAAAACTTAAATCTTAATAAACATTACTATACGAACCTACTTCCTTCATCAATGCTTAGAAATATTTTTCGACATTCCTATTTTATTCTTTTATTCGTTTTGATGTCAGTTATCTATTTTGTTGCTCGTCCAATGGTAACTTTGGACTCCTATTGGGTGATTCCTACAAGTTTAAGCTTATTGAATGAAGGGAATTTTGATTTAGATGAATATAGGAATTATGGACTTGAGGAATCTTATGCAGCAATTCGCATGGAGAATCACTATTTTAATTATTTTCCATATGGAATAAGCATATTGATCACACCAATTGTTTCAGTTTTAAATCTATTTTTTAAAGAAGCACTTTTTTTTAAGTATCATGCTCATTTAGAAAAGTTATGTGCTTCTATATTAATTCTTTTTTCGCTTTCTATTTTGTATAAATTATCTACTCATTTTCTATCGAATCGAATGGCAGCGATCTTGGTATTTGTGATTGGACTCGGTACACCATTGTTGTCTTCTGGAAGCCGGGCACTCTGGCAACATTCTGGTAGTGTTTTGTTACTTTCACTAGCATTGTTATTGTTGGTATCGAAAAAGCAAACCAAAGTTAGTATCACTTTCCTTGGGGTGATATTAGTCTTTGCTTATGTAGTTAGACCAACGAATATTATACCGTTGGTTTCCATTTCATTTTTTGTATTCTATCTTTATCCAGTTCAAAGATTAAACTATTTAAGTTCATTTTTAATTTCATTTTGCATTTTTTTTCTTATCAATTATTTCACTTTCGGAGAAATTTTTCATCCTTATTATCAATCGAATCGGTTGAGTTTTGATTGGGATGTGTTTCGAATCGCTTTATTAGGAAACCTTTTCAGTCCGAATAGGGGTATTTTTATATGGTCACCTGTTTTACTCATTATTTTTCTTACATTTTTTATTTCGATCCGATATAAGCTCATTGCTCTCCTCTGTGTATCTATAATTATTCTACATTCACTTGCGATATCTATGTTTCCACATTGGTGGGGCGGTCATTCCGTTGGGCCAAGGTTTTTTACTGATATCATTCCCTTTTTTGTTTTGATTTTGTCTTTAGTTTGGAAGAAATTTCGAAAAAATCATTTGTTTACTCTTACTTTTTTAATATTAGCAACAATATCTATGTCAATTCACATATCTGCTTTATTTTCTAAAAGAACCCAACTTTGGAACATCAGAGGTGGAGATGTAAACGAATTCCCCGAAAGAATTTGGGATTGGAATAAACCTCAATTTTTTCCATTTGAATAACAACCAATGAGCCAAATCAGTAAAAACCAAATTGTATCCATTGTCACACCATCTTACAACCAAGGTGAGTTTATTGATCGAACCATAAGTTCCATTCTTTCTCAGGAAGGTTCATTCTATTTGGATTTGATCGTGATGGATGGTGGATCAAAAGACGATTCGGTAGCTCGAATTAGGTATTATGCTGATCTACTTCAAAATGCCGAGAAAAGAGGAATCTACCAAGATCTGATATTTCGAAAGCTGACTGGAGATACTGCGTTTTTGACGAATTGCCTTGGGATTAGTTATCGTTGGTTTTCGGAAAAAGACAATGGGCAAACTCATGCAATCAATAAAGGTTGGAAGTTAGCGAATGGTTCCATCATCGCATGGTTGAATTCGGATGATATCTATTTACCGTCAGCCATAAACAAAGCATTCACTGCTCTAATAGAAAATGACAGTTTAGCTTTGTATGGAGTAGGTTTGCATATCGATAAGGAAGATCGATTCCTTGAGTTTTATCCTGTTGAATCGTTTTCTAATGAACGTTTGATCGATTATTGTATCATCTGCCAACCAACTGTCTTTTTAAAATCAGAAGTTCTTAATAAAGTTGGTTATCTCAATGAATCACTTGGTTATTGTATGGACTACGAATATTGGTTAAGAATATCGCAAACAAATTCATTTATATTTTTGCCAGAGGTTCTTGCATGCACTCGAATCCATGAAAATACAAAAACCAGTCAAAATTTAAATGTACATCGTGAAATTGTTCAAATGCAGAAGAGTGTGGTAGGAAAAACATCCGATCATTGGTTGTTTCACTATTCTCAATATTTAATGAAGGACCGGTTTCCAAAAATGAAACATTCTTTTCTGTTGAAACTTGTCGTTAGGTTCTATTATTATTATCTAAAATATTTTTTATAATAAAGCTATGGAAAACAAAGAATACATAAAAAAAATAGCGCATCTTCCTTATGGTGAAGTGTTGGTTCAGATATTTGAACTGACAGGTCATCAAATCAATCGTGCTATTTGTTATAATGAACACACTAAGAAAGCTTATTTGATACACGAATTAGCCGATTTCTCATATCTGAAGTCACAAGCAGACAACCAAAGTTCTGAAAAAGAGTTCAAACAACTTGAAAATTATTTATGATATCTCTGTCCTTGCTTGGTCTATAAAAAGTAATAAAGCAAAAACAGGTATCTTCCGTGTGATTGAGAATGTTTTGTTTCAGTTATTGAAAGATCCATCTGTGGAACTTCACTTAAGTTCAATACATGGTAATATTTGTGATGTGCGAGAATATTTAAAGAATCATGGTATCCACCTTGAGGAACGTAAATTGTTATTCCCCAAAGATCCTTCTCCCAGAAAGGATTTTTTATTTAAATACTACCAATGGTTCTTAAATCGACTGGATTGGAGAAATTTTCCGCTTCTATCGAAATGGCTTAAATCGATATTTTGTTTATTAGTAGATCCATTGCTTTTTCTATTGGGATTGAATGAGTATCTTCGCCCGATTCCTACCAATTTGTTATCTATAGAATGTATCTTTCATAGTACGTTTTTGCCGATACCAAGTTATATATTAAAATCAAACATCAGAAAGATCATTTCAATTTACGATGTGATTTCCCTTCAGTATCCAGAATACTTTCAAGGCAATCAAGATGAAGTTGTTTGGAAACTCATTCGCGATTTAAAAAAAACTGATTCTGTGATTACAATTTCAGAATATAGTAAAAAAGACATTCTGTTATGTTCGGATTCGATAAAAGAAAATCAAATTTTTGTCACCCCACTGGCAGCGTCGAAAATCTTTTTTAAGGAGACATTTGACCAAAAGATAATCGATGTATTAACAAAGTTTGGATTAAAACGAGGACGATACATACTAAGCGTTGCCACTTTGGAACCTCGAAAAAATTTAAAGAATACGATCCAGGCTTTTTTTGCAATGAAGTGTTTACCAAAGAATCCAGATTTAAAATTGGTATTAATTGGTGGAAAAGGTTGGGGACCGGAAAAAGAAAATTTACTGGGAGACCTTTCAAAAGAAGAGCAGAGTCGAATCGTTTTTGTAGGATTTGTATCGGATGAATTATTAGCCTCTATTTATACCGGCTCCCAATTTTTTGTATATATGTCATTTTACGAAGGTTTTGGTTTGCCACCACTTGAAGCGATGCAATGCGGCGTGCCAGTTTTAGTTTCCAACACTTCCTCCTTACCGGAGGTAGTGGGGGACACAGGTATGTATGCCAGTCCTCATGATATAACAGAAATTTCTCGCGGAATGGAAAACTATATAGAAAATAAAGCACTAAGAGAAGAGATGGCACATCGTTCGTTAGAGCGAGTAGGGGAATTTACTTGGGAAAAAACTGCTTCGCTAACGAAACAAGTGTATCAGAGATTGTATGAAAATAATCATTGACCATCAAATTTTTTTTCAAAACAAATTCGGTGGTATTTCCAAAATTTTTATCGAAGTAGTTCGTCGATTAAAGGAAAAAAATATAGAATTGCAAACATCTGTAGGAATTGAAGAATATTCAAAAGGGATTTTAATCGATCATTCGACAGATAGACAAATCAATCTTCCTGGTTTCTTCACCCTCTATAGCGTTTTTCTAGTCATCCAAAAATTATATACTTTTTTTGGATATCCTATGCCTGAATTTCTATTAAAACGAGAGCGAGGCATTTATAAATTCAGTTTACGTAAACAAATTGATCAATTGAATGAAAGAGTTTGTCATGAGCTCTTAAGTAACGAATTTACAGTATTCCATCCAACGTATTTTCAATTTTATTTTGAAGATTCCGTAAGAAATAGCAAAACAAAAATGGTTCTGACAGTGTATGACTGTGTCCATGAATTGTTTCCTGAATATTATGGAAGGTCGAATTTTATATTAAAGAACAGAAAATCTTTGTGTGAGCTTGCGGATCATATCATCTGTATTTCTAATACTACAAAGGCAGACCTTTTGCGTTTGTATCCATCAATTTCAATGAATAAAGTATCGGTTATCTATTTAGCCGGTGATTTATCTACGGAAAAGGTTGTAGAATCTAATTTGCCATTCAAAGATTATTTATTGTTTGTTGGCAATCGATCCGATTACAAAAATTTCTCAGTATTACTCAATGCATTTTCTTTGTTGCAAGAAGAGAATCCTAGACAGGTAAATTTGTTATGTGTGGGTGGAGGAAACTTTTCATATTGGGAACGGAAATTGATTGATCGACTTGGTCTTTCTAGTTATGTTCACTGGAAACCGATTCTTTCCGATTCCCAACTAGCTTCTTACTATCGAAATGCTTCCATTTTTATTTACCCTTCGCTTTATGAAGGATTTGGAATTCCTTTACTTGAGTCTATGTCTGTAGGTTGCCCTGTTCTATGTAGTCACATTGATGTCTTTCGAGAGGTGGCTTGTGAAGCTGCTATTTATTTTGATCCAAAGGATCCAATGGATTTAAAAAACAAAATTATAGAAATATTGAGTGAAAATCAAGTTAAAGAGAAACTGATCGAAAATGGGTTCAATCGAGTGAAGCATTTTTCCTGGGATCAATGTGCCGATGAACATATACAGTTGTATGAATCCTTAACACAATCAAATGCAAAATAAGAAACCTTTAGTATCCATCATAACAGTTGTTCGCAATGCTGAAGACACAATTGTTCGAACGATCCGTTCCGCCTTAATCCAAAAAAATGTTAACTTTGAAGTATTGGTATGGGATGGTTTGAGTTCTGACCACACAGTCGATAAAATTAAAACTTTCGGAGATCAAATTCGGTTCTTTTCAGGAAAGGATACGGGCGTATACGATGCCATGAATCGAGCTTTGCCGTTAGCCAATGGAAAATGGATTTTGTTTTTAAATGCCGATGATTATTTTTTACACCCACTTGCACTTGAAAAATTAGTTTTATCCACATTGGATTCAAAAGTAGATTATGTATGTGGCGAGGCCAAAATGTTTTTTGGATTGAAGCGTTGGAAACCAAAAACCCTTACAGATTTTGATTTTTTGATTGGGAATCCTTCCAATCACCAAGCGTATTTGTGTAAAAAAGAAATTTATACCAAGTTAAAAGGATTTAACACGGATTATAGATATTCTGCTGATGTAGATTTTATGTTTCGCGTGATTCAGAAAGGTTACATTGGGAAAAAAATCCAAGATTCAATTGTGCATTACTCCTTAGGTGGCTTGTCTACTAAAAATGTTGGAAAAGGAGTCTCTGAATTAGAGTCCATCATGGCTCATTTTCTACATTCTGATTTGGAATTTGCACGTGAAGCTAGATTAGTTTTCCATGAAGGGAAATTACCAAGAGAAACGTTTTTAGAAAAATTAATTTCTATGAAACTTTCAGATTCTCAATGGAAGATGATAATACTTTTTTTAGGAAAAAAAGTAAGTTATGAATCTACCTCTGGTCTGATGAAGATATTTTATTATTATAAATCGATTGGAATCAAAATGTTCAAAAGGATTGTGTTTTTGATTCTAAGTTTATTACCAAAACGGGTTTTATGAAAAAAGTATTAATAGTCGGAGCAGGTTTTTCTGGTGCTGTCGTAGCAAATACACTCGCAAAAACAGGAAAATATCAAATCGAAGTTGTGGATGAAAGAAATCACATTGGTGGTAATTGTTTTACTGAACGTGATTCGGTAACGAATGTGATGGTACATAAGTACGGACCGCATATATTTCATACAAGCAATGAAAAAGTTTGGAACTACGTAAACTCATTTGGTTCATTTCGACCATTTGTGAATCGCGTCAAATCGATTTATAAAGGCGAAGTATATTCCTTGCCGATTAACTTACATACAATCAATCAATTTTATGGAAAATCATTCGGACCTGCAGAAGCTAAAAAGTGGATCGAATCTCAAGGTGATGTATCCATTACTGATCCCAAAACATTCGAAGAACAAGCAAAAAAGTTTGTAGGAGAAAAGTTATACAAAGCCTTCTTTTATGGATATACGAAGAAACAGTGGGGGACTGAACCTCGGAATTTGCCCGCTTCCATATTGAAACGTTTGCCTGTTCGATTTAATTATGACGACAATTATTATAATGATGTATTCCAGGGAATTCCGAAAGAAGGTTACACTGCAATCATCCAAAAGATGTTAGAGCACGCGAATGTACAGGTAAAATTAGGGAATCACTTTTCGGGAGAAAAAGATAAAAATTCCGAGTATCATCACATTTTTTATACAGGACCGATTGACGCCTACTTTTCATTTCGTTTCGGACGGTTAGGTTATCGGACTGTATATTTCAAAGAGTACAGAGCAGATGGAGATTTCCAAGGAAACGCTGTCATCAATTATGCGGAGGAAGAAGTTCCCTATACAAGAGTGCACGAGCATAAACATTTTACCCCTTGGGAAGATCATAAAGCAACAATTTACTTTGAGGAGTATAGTAAGGAAACGGATGCAGAAGATATTCCTTACTATCCAAAACGTTTGGAAGAAGATATGGAAATATTGAAACAATATGAGTCAGAAGTTCAAAAATTGACCAATGTCACTTTCCTTGGACGACTTGCAACTTATCGTTATTTAGACATGCATCATATTATCGAAGAAGCTCTCGATTCAGCCGAAAAATTTTTAGCAAAAGAGGGTCAGTCTTAAATCAGACTTTTCTTTTTGTCGACTGATTCAAATCTGGATTAGGAATCATTCATCATGCCTAAAGTGTCAGTCATCATGCCTGCGTACAATGCAGCCTCTTATTTGGAAGAATCTGTAAATTCGTTATTAAGCCAGTCGTACAAAGATTGGGAACTATTGATCATTGATGACTGTTCTAAGGATCATACTTTAGATGTGGCAAAAAACATTGCAAAGAAAGACAAAAGAATCCGTGTGATTCCCAAAGAAAAAAATTCTGGCTCTGCAGATACACGGAATCAAGGGATTGAACTTGCAAGTGGCGAATACATTGCTTTTTTGGATGCAGATGATTTATGGGAATCTAATTTTTTAGATAAAATGATCCCATTTATGGAGGAGAACAAATCTTCTTTCTCTTTCTCATCCTATCGAATTATTGACGAAAATGGATTTGAGTTCTGCGAACCATTTTTAGTTGAACAAAAGTCATTTTCATATAGAAATTTATTACATTATAATCGGGTTGGTTTGCTGACAGCAATTTACCATATTCCCACAGTGGGAAAAAAATACTTTGATCCGTCTCTCAAAAGCCTGCGAGATGACTATGCACTTTGGTTGGATATATTACGCGATGGTCGAGTCGCCTTTGCCAATTCTGAAATTCTTGCTCGATATAGAGTGAGAAGGGGTGCCGCAACATCTAACAAGAAAAAAGTGATGATTGCACATTTCAAAATGTTGCGAAATCGTGAGAACCTTAATATTTTTTACGCATTGTTACTTACGATCATCCACGGACTATTAGGACTTCGCAAATATCGTATCAAATCGTAATGTGGACTCACGATTCTGAACGAATTGGCGCTTGACTTCCTTTCCAATCTAGTATTCTTAGATATTAGTTATGGTCGCCAGACGGAATCTCGGTAGTTCAAAAAAAACAGTCAAAACCTCTCTCATCATTCCTGTTTACAACGAATCAGCTCATTTGGAGGAGTTTCTTCAAAAGATTGATTCTCTAACATTACCCACCTCCAAAGAACTGGTTTTTATCGATGATGCTTCGAGAGACCAATCTCTTATAATCCTTCAGAATTTCAAATTTCGATCTGAATTCAAAATCCTGGCACAGGAAAAGAACCAAGGTAAGGGCGCTGCCCTGCACCGTGGGATTGACGAGGCCACCGGTGACATTCTCATCATTCAGGATGCTGATTTCGAATATGACATGGAAGAAATTCCAGTGCTCATTGAACCCATTGCGAAGGAAAAAGCGGATGTAGTATTCGGGTCCCGATTTAAGAAAGATGGAAGACAAGTGCATCGAACCTTTCATTATCTAATCAATCGGATTCTAACCATACTATCTAATTTTTTAAGTGGTCTATACTTAACAGATATGGAAACATGTTATAAAGTTTTCCGTGCCGATATTCTTAAAAATATAATTTTAGAATCGAAACGATTTGGATTCGAACCTGAAATCACAGCTAAAGTGGCAAGGCTCAAGATTCGTGTACAAGAATTTCCTATTTCTTACTATCCGAGAAATTATTTAGAAGGAAAAAAAATAACTTGGAAGGATGGGATTGCAGCAATTCGGCATATTATCCATTTCAACATCTTTGCAAATAAGAGAGATTTTTTCAAAAAAACTCTTCCAGAAAAGTACATTCCGAAGACAGCCAATTGGTTATAAACCAATGAAAAGGTTTTTCCCTTTTTTAATTGATGCGTTTCTATTGTTTGGAATTTCTTTTTTATTCCAATCTTATACGAATCAAAAAAATTTCCGGATTGATATCCTTGGAATTAGCATTTTTTCATTTATTTTATACACGGCAATTCGATGGAAATCATTCAAAGAGAATCCCTTTCCATTTTGGACCTTATTCCTCACTGTTTTATTACTTAGTTTTGTTTTTCTTAAGATCGCAGAGTATGATCCCATCCAACTTTTTCCTCAAAAACTTGGAATCAAAATAATTGCGCTGACCTGGATTCTGTTTTTACTTTTTTCTTTTCATTTCGTATCAACAGAAACTTTTTTGATTCTTGCACCCTTTTTGGCTGTTGTGCCTGTCATTTCCTTTGTGGATTTTATGGCATATCCCTCGATTCCGATCGCTATTGCACTTTTTTTAACGATGAGAGATCCAAAAAATTTGGATCTAAAGAATTCAAAAACAATTTTTCTTTTATCGATTCTCGTAATTTTTGCGATCATAGTAAGAGATTGGTGGGATGACTTTGCTTTACAAAGAGCTGTATTACTTTTAGAGGCATTTTTATTTTATTGTGTCATTAAAAAATGGGATAGATCGCAAGTGATTTATCTTTTGAAAGCAATACTCCTATTTTTTCTACTAAATTCTCTTTCTATCTATTTTGGGATTTTTAAAGATCCGAATTTCCAAGTTACTTCATATCATGAGGAAATTTATTTAATTCCTGTAAGTTTACTTGCTTCTAATTCACTTTTAATGATCATGATTTCAATGATGCTCTGGTTTGAAACGAATCAGAGTCGATTGGAGCGAGGATTTTACGTTCTCGTTTTATTAGCTTCTTTAATCTGGTTCGGAATTACGGTATCTCGAAATTCAATTGGATCTTTTCTCTTATTTTTACTTTTGGTGATTTTTTTAATCCAAAAGCCTAAAAATAAACGGCTAGTTTCCTATTTGATAGTCTTTCTGGTTTTGGGAATCGGTGCGTATTTTTTATTTTATTCAGAAAAATCGATACTAAGCCTTGGTTCCACTTCTGTTCGATTCTCGATTTGGAAATATTATATTTTAGCTACGATTCAGTCAAACCCCCTTTTCGGTTTTGGAATGTATCCAGAAAACAAAATCCCTTTTGTGATAACATCTGGTTTTGATTCGGGCTCTTTATACTATATTAAAGATTACATATATAATTTTGCAAGTTTTCCATTGGCACACAACTTATATATTCAATTTTTCGGATCATTTGGGATTGTGGGGAGTATTACTTTTTTATCGATTCTTTGTTTTAGTTTTCTGAGAAAAGGAACGAGCCTTAAAAAGGCATTAAAAAATAATTTAATGCTCACTCTAATTTTTTTTGTTTGGTTGATTCATGAATTTTATGATTTTAACAGTCTCGAGATATCCAATTTATTTTTACTAATTAGTCTTCTCGTTTTATATAAAGTTCCGGAAAAGAATCAAGAAATATTCAGAAGCAATAATTATAATTTACTCCCTAAAATGATTATTGGTTTTGTTTTGATTTTCTTAACAATTGTTTCGGTTCGATTTGCTTACATTGATCATTATACTTTGAAATACGCAAAATTGGTCACACCGAATAATTTCGAATATTATATTTCCAAAAAAGAAGAATTAAATCAAACACAGGTGAACACTCCGATGTCATTTGCCGAAAATATCTTTTTTGGTAATAAACTGTTTTTTTATCATTATGCAATTGAACAAAACTTTGAATCAAAGTTAAAACTATTAAGATATTGTTTTGATCTGCAGTCTTATCCAGCTATTTGTTATTCAAAATTAAATCAGTTCCAAACTGGGAATCGATATTTCCCGGAATTAAAACCTTATTTCGAATTTTTTTTGGATATGTATGATCCTTTTGCTATATATAAACGAGGCGAATTATGAAAAAAACTACTGTAACGATTGTCATTCCTTGTCTTAATGAAGAACTAACGTTACCTTACGTTTTAAAGAAATTGGTGCAAGTTAAAAAAGAGAATTCAAAGGTCTACGAGATTGAAATCCTCGTTTCTGATAATGGAAGTACCGATAAATCTGTAAGTATCGCTAAGCAATTTGGAGCAAGGGTTGTTCCTGCAAAAGACAGGGGATATGGTGCCGCATTGGATTCTGGAATTCGTAATGCAAAAGGTGAAATCGTAGTTTTTGCAGATGCGGATGACACTTATGATTTTTTGGAAGCTCCATTGTTGATCAACAAACTTGTATCTGGTGATTATGATATGGTGATTGGGTCTCGTTTGGATGGCACCATTTATAATGGAGCAATGCCTTTTTTACATCGTTATTTGGGAACGCCAGTGATCAATTGGATCATCAATTTACTTTATGCGAAAAAAACTAAAATTCGTGATAGTAATTCTGGATTTCGATGTTTTAAGAAAGAAAAATATCTTTCTTGGGAAATCAAAAGTAAAGGTATGGAATTTGCATCAGAATTGTTAATCAAAGCATTAATTCATGATGCAAAAATGGCGCATGTTCCCGTTTCTCTTTCTCCTGATAAAGAAGGAAGAATCCCTCATTTGAAAACATGGAGAGATGGAATGAGACATTTACTCCGTATTTTATTTTATGGACCGCATTTATTTGAAAGGGTTGGTTTTGTTTTTTTTGCGTTTTTTTGGCTCCAATTATTGATCGGTTTTTTCGCTCAGGGTGTGATATCCATCGCTGGATTCAATTTGTACGGAATTCATTCAATGATCTTATTTTCTTTTTTGACCATATTAGGTTTAAGTCTTTGGGGAACTGGACTCCTGATTGCAACTAAACAACCAAGGGTAAGTAAGCTATACCAAAATATTCTAGCAATGGAAGAGGATCGACTTTTTTTTGTATTGATCACTGGATTTGCAATCATTGGGTTAACGCTTGTTTGGTTAATTTTTCAGTGGTATAAATCGGGGTTTGTTTTTATTAATTTTGAACGTGAATTTATTGTAGCTTCCAATATAAGCCTTACATTGTTGATTTTCAGTTTACAGGCTCTTACTGCTCATATTATCAAAAGAGATTAAATGTGAAATTTTATTATCGTTATTTCATTTATTTTCTAATCATTTTAGTTCCGGTTTTCTTTCGATTGAAGTGGAATGATGCTTCTGTTTTTATTTCGAGTGATCCACAAATAAAATACTACCAAGTCATTGGTGTAATCGAAGGAAACAGCCCGGAAAGTTGTTATTTCCCTGCAAAAAAATTAGGTTTTCCTTTGGAAATGATTCCTATAGGATACCCGTGGGCATTTTTTTTAGAAAATGGGAAATGTGTATTCCAATATCCTGTTTTATTTGTTTGGATTCAAAAGATCTTTGGTTTTTTGTTTTCAAATCTGAGTCTCACCTACATTCCAATATTTTTCTTTTTTCTAAATTTTTTAATTTTAGATAAGATCATTCAGGAATTTGAAAACCGTTCGTCCATTATTTTAATTGCATCAATTCTAATACAATGTTTCTCTCCAATTTTTTTATCTGCTTTGGACTATTCGGAACTAACGCTTACAAATTTTTTCCTATTAGTTTCCGTTTATTCCTATTTGAAATTTCAAACCAAAGCGAATGCTTTTTTTGGATTATTATTGGCACTCTGTGTTGTTCTTAATTTTCAATTACGTCCTGAATCGACGATTACTCTTTTGTTTTTTTTGAGTGCTTCGTATCTTTTATCCAATCATAAGTTAGAATTACTAAAACAATTGATACCGTATATTTGTTTGGCAATTTTACTGCAAGTTCTCTTTTTCTATTGGAATCATTCGATTTATGGTCACGTTTTGGGAATGCGCGGGTTGAATACCTTCAATGACATCGGATCTGATGATATGAAAAGGAATTATCTTGTAGAATGGATTGCTGATTTGTGGGGAAATGAATTTAAGATTGGAATTTTTAAAGGTTATCCGATCCTTTTTCTTTCACCTTTGGCTCTCATTTGGAAAAAGAAATCAGAAGAGCTCTTTCCATTTTTCATCGCAGGACTATTTTTTATCATTTTACTTCCGATTCTTTCCCCGTACCGAGCAGGTGTTGATATTTTTGGTATGCGATATTATGAAAGTGGAGTTTATTTAATCTTAATCGCTACAGTTCTCACTCTGTTGAAACATTCTCCAAAACTTGTATCATTTTTTGTCATTTTACCTTTTCTCTATTTTTCTTACAAATCTGATACAAGAGCCACAAAACAGTGGTCATCTTCTTCTAAGTTGTATCATGAAATGGTATCTGAAATTCAAAAAGTTAAACCAGATTTAATTGTTCATAGAGGTTTGTCTTTATCTTATCTAATGGGTGATACTTACATTACATATCCACAAGTTGCTGTTTATTCAAATGGAGATTGGCTAAAATTAGAAGAGATTCTGAAAGACAAAAAAATCAGTGTTCTTTTTTTACAATGGGAAGGCAATCGATTGGTGAATGATGAATTCCCAAGCAAAATTTGGAAGGAAAAGTTTGATATCAATTTCCAATTAAAACCTAACGAATATCAGGTAACTTCTGAGCATAAAATTGCACATTTCCAAGGTTTTCTTTTGGAGAAGAAAAGGTGAAAATCGAGAGGGAACGCATAAAAAATTGGAAGATAGAAATTTTAACCTACTTATTGATTTCAATTGGCATTTTTTTACGACTCTTTTCTATTGATCGACAAAGTTTATGGACAGATGAATTATATTCTGTATATGCATCTTCGATTCAGAATTGGTCTGAATTTTGGGTTTATTTGGCAGATGATCCTCATCCTCCTTTATTTCAAATTTTACTTCGACTTTGGATTCGACTCATCCCAGGAATGAGTGAGATTACAATTAAATTATTTCCTGCAATCATATCCATATTCAACTTAATACTGATAGGTATTTTCACTCGCGCTTGGGATTCAAAGAAACGATTTTTGTTTCTTTGTTTGTTCTCTTTGTCACCAGGCGCAATATATTATGCCCAAGAAGTTCGATCATATAGCCTACTTTTATGTTTATCTTCATTGATTTTGATATTTTTTGAGAAATTGATTTCGGAACCAAAGAAGATTATGCATTTGTGCATATTAAGTGTCCTTTCCGTAACGATTTCTTATGTTCATTTATTCGGATTTATATTCATTGGAAGTTTGTATTTTGTTTGTTTTGTTTATTATTTCTATCATAAAGATCCAATTTCCAAGGTAATATTTTTTCTTGGGTTTATATCTTTTTGCTTTTATTTGCCATTTTTGTTTCAGTTATTCATTACTTCTAGGATACAAACAGCTTCTTGGATCGATCCTCCTGGGATCGTATTATTATTAACATATGGATCTCTGTTCTTATATACTTCAAAAAAATATTTTTTCCTGACAGCACTTTTGCCTGTGCTCTTTTTCATCTATTCGCTGGTTGGATCGATTCAAACCAAAAGAAATCATAAACAAAAATTTTATTTAACATTTGGTGAATTGTCACTATTTGTAGCCATTTTGATTGTAGTTTCTACAACTTTATTTTCTTATATTAAACCAATTGCAACTAACAGAAATTGGATTGTAACATTACCATTGGTGTATTTATTTGCCAGTGAAAATTTAAGAAATCAAATTCAGAATAAAAAAATTCTTTTGGGATTAATTCTATTTTTAAGTCTTTCCTTTATCGATTTTAAGAAGAATTTCTACATTCAATTCAAAGAGGACTGGCGAGGTACAACTTCTTATCTCATTGAGCATTGTGCCGGTCCGGTTGTCTTTTCCGATGCAACACCTGAATATATCTCGCTCTACTTGAATTGGCAAGGCAATCAGCGGTTAACACCGACTATACTCGGAAATAATGTTGATTTGCAACAGAAAGAGACTTGTGTAGTAAAAAGATTTATGGGCGGAAACGGAAAAAGTTTTGAGAACTCCGATCTGTGGAAAAAGCAAAAAGAGACTGCTTTGTATGGTTTTAGCATCGAAGAATTTATCAAATATTAAATATGAATTCTTTAATTAGCGAAGCATACCTATGAAATGGATTTAAATATTAAAGTATAAGTTATAAATAAGGTTACTCAAGTAGATTAAGAAAGAAAATGAAATATTATTTAGAAAAACGCAATTTCCCGAAACTACTTTCGATTATTATTCCTTGTTATAATGAGGAATCGGTTCTTCCCATTTTGAGAGAACGATTAGATTCATTCTTACCTAAGTTACCTTCAAAAGTGGAACTAATCTTAGTCAATGATGGCAGTAGCGACCATACGATTTTTGAATTGGTTGATTGGGCAAATAAAGATTCCAGGGTGAAAATTGTGAGTCTTTCTCGGAATTTTGGTCATCAAATCGCAGTGACGGCGGGTATGGATTATGCAAAAGGGGATGCCGTTGTGATCATGGATGCTGATTTACAGGATCCACCAGAAGTAATTCTCGAAATGTTAAACCGTTTCCAAGATGGATATGATGTGGTTTATGGACAAAGACTAACTCGCTCTGGTGAGTCTTGGTTTAAGAAAATAACAGCATGGATTTTTTATCGACTCATGAAGGTTTTGGTTCATAAGGATTTACCATTAGATTCAGGAGACTTCCGATTGATTTCGAGGAGATGTTTGGATGCTTTGAATGGCCTAAGAGAAAATCATCGATTTCTACGGGGAATGAACGCTTGGATTGGATTTCCACAAATTCCAGTTTATTATAAGCGTGATCCTCGTGTAGCTGGAGAAACAAAATATCCGCTTCAAAAAATGTTAAAGTTGGCTATGAATGCTGCTGTATCGTTTTCACCACTTCCCTTGAGGTTTAGTTTAGGTCTGGGTATTTTTGTGGCCTTCATTGGCTTTGCGGTCGGTATGTATGCTCTCTACCGTGCTTTTCAACATTTTATACTTCATATGCCAATTGTTTACAATCCAGGTTGGGCCACAATTGTGACACTTATCTGCCTCATCGGCGGTTCAATTTTAATTTCCATAGGGATTCTAGGCGAGTACGTAGCTAGAATTTTCGAGGAATCCAAAGGTCGGCCTTTGTATGTTGTAGAATTTGTAAAATCACAACAGAAACAGAAGCGTTAACATCATAAATTTTCATCAGATAAGAAAGTTAAATAAATAAAATATGAGTCTTTTCAAAAGAATAAATTCTGCAGTATGGTTTAAGAAATTTTTATTTCCCACCATATCAGGTTTTATTACAATCATTGTATTTAAAATAGGACTCAGTTTTTATCCTGAGAGTTTTTATTTGAATCGAGATGATGGAATCATTACGCTTAGTCATGCAAAAAAATTGGATCGATTTTGGATTCATTGGTGTGAATCCAAGTGGCGAGATCGAAGAGGGTTTTTCTTCTCCGTTTGAGTTTCTGTTGTTTGCATTGGTATATCAAACCATTCCAATGCATTATTCTGATTTTTTTATCATTCAATGGTGGTTTACAACTTTTCTATTCGGTTTCGTCATTTACTATATATTCAAAACTATACTTTCTGAATCAGATTCATTCGTTCTATTTTTAGTTTTTTTATGTTCCGTTTTGCTTTCTATTTCCTATACTTTTTTAACATGGCATTCTTCTGGAATGGAGAACCCTTGGCTTCATTTCTTTTATCTCCTTTGTCTACTGATCTTATTCGGCTTAGTTGAAGGTAAAGAGTTGTCTCTTGCAAAAAATTCAATTCTTTTATTCTTTGCGAGCATAGTAAGAATCGAAAGTGTCTATCATCTTTCATTTGTATTTATTATTTTCTTTGTCATCCTGTATCGACAAAGAAGCTCAGTGCGAAAGATATACCCCGTTCTTATGGCTATTATCCTTTGGGTAATATTTTTTGTAATACGATCTCTATATTTTGGGAAAATATTTCCTAATACATCTACAGCACAAGATTTATCTCTATTGGAAAATCTAAATCATCTATTCACTTTTAATCCCAGTTTAATCAAAAATTGGGAAATATTCAAAATAGGATTTAAACAAAATTTATTGTTACTTATTCCAATAAATTTGGGACTGTTTTTGTTTTTCAGAAGAAGTAATCGGGAATTGAATTTTTTCTATTTATCTTTCGCTTTCCTGTTACCAGGAATTTTTCATCCATTTCTCATTGGTAATTTCAGACTCGATCCAGCAAGGCCTATGACTTGGATGTTAGCTATCTCGAGTGTGTTATTTATTGCAAGTATAGGTTCAATATTTAAACAAAAGAAATTTATTTTTATTTTGGTTTTTCTTCTAACATGTTTTATATCATACAAAAACTACAAATTGAAATCGTACGATCTTTGTTGTAGTGCGAAAATATTTGAAGATAGAAAAGAAACGATTTTGTCCATTTCGAAACAAACTGAAATTCAATTACCTTTAGTTGCGATTGCTGACTTAGATGTGATGAGCTTTGAAAAGAAATTAAATGTGTTGGACTTAGGATATCTAGGGAATCAATTTTTAGCCAGAAATAAAAATGATTCGAAATTAATTAAGAGTTACATCTCTTTGCAAAAGCCCGAGATTTTGGAAATTCATTTCCCTTGGAACTGTGTTTATTCAGATCTGATGAATGATCGCATGTTATTAAAGGATTATCGTTTGGTATATGAGAATTCGGAAGAGATTCCAATTGCGAGATGTCCCGATGGTGGTAAGATCCACTCTGGTATTTATTTAAATCGTAGTATGGAACAGAATGCAAATACATTAGATAGGAAAATCTATGATCAATTTGTAAAAGATTTATCTTATCAACAATTAAAAACTTAATTTATATTATGTAATGAGGATAAGAAATATTGCCTTCCTGTAGCTAGAAACGTTTATCGATTTATATCTATTTTGAAAAAAACTATTTCTAATGAAGAGTGGCGAACATTATCGGATATGATTCTTGATGAGACAATTAAAGAATATTTTCTGGTATTATGGAAACTTCGTTCACCAAGTGAAAAATTGGTCACTCAAATAATGAAAACCTACAACCTACAGTGAGTGATTCCATCTTGATAAGCGTTGGCTAAAATTGATATTATCTGTATATTTCAAAAACCATCTTATTCTTTAAGTGAGCACTGCCGGTAGCCAATAAAGGCAACTTCTTGGTAAGAATGACATGTATATCCTTCCAACTCCCAAAATTTAACAAAATCCACGTTAGATAATTCAATCTCTCTTTTTAAATTCATAAAGGAATTTGGAACTGTTTTTGAAAAATCAAAGGTATAAACGGACTTGATTTGATTTTTTTTCAATACCTCAAGTAATTGTTTTCTTTTTTCAATATCTGAGAATTCTTGAAATGATAAACTTTTTTGCGTGAGTAAATGCACTCCTGCTGTACCACTAATATTCTGATCATAAAAAATCCATAAGTCGGCTTTGAAAGACTCATAAATTTTGTTCGTTTTTTTAATCATTTTGAAACTTTCTTTTGAAATTTTTAAAACAAAGATATTAAGGAAAAATGAAAATAACAAAAGAGTAAGAAAAAATTTGTCTGATTTGATTTTATCCCAAAAATGATTGAGAATGAAAATACCAGGGATAATTGTAAAAAGGGCATATCTTCCAGTAATGGTGATACCGTCATTCGGAGCGGAAAGACCAACTAGTATGGGATAAATTAAAAAAACAATAAAATGAAATGATATAATATAATTCTCTTTTTTGGGGTACATCTGTTTCCAATATTTTATACAAAGATAGATAAAATAAGGAGAAAATAAAAAGAATCCAAATTTAAAACCTAAGGTAGGGTTACCTGAAAATAGGATATGAAACAAATTGGAAACTCTTGATATCAGAGTTAAGTTACTTCCAGTGCTATAGTTGAATAAATATCGGATACCAAAAGGGTGGCCAAATTCATGATAATTCCAAATAAGGAATATAGAAATTGCAAGAGTGTAGGAGATTAGATAAAGGAATCCATTTTTGAAACTTTTGTCTAATGAAGTTTGAATCATGGAATTTAAAAATACTAAACTTGATAACAGAAGAATTTCTAAACGTAGAAAACTTCCTAAAACAAATAATAAGAGCGTGATTGCAGTGAGAAATTCATTCTTTTGTTGTATTGATTTTGTCCATATAGCATAACAAAAACTAACATAGAACAGAGTAAAGGGAACCTCGGATAAATCAATTACCTGAGTGAGAACAATGGAGCAAACAAAAAGAAGGAGACTTACTTTTATAGAAATATTTGCATATCGATTTAGAGTATACGCACTTAGCAAAAGAAAGAAACCATTAAAAAATAACATTAATTGAACGGGTATAAAATAAAAAATAAACGCATAAATCGATGCAAATGTTTGGGAAAATACCGATTTTAATTCTTCTTTATTTTTGATTATAAATAATACTGGATGATGATTTTTTTCAGCATCTAACAAGTTTGCTGGATAAATAATGTCTGACTTGAGTGTTTTTGCAGATTCAATTTGAAAGGCTTTTGCCAATGAATCGGATATAAAACTGTTTTTAGCCGAAAGAAACAATTGTAGACATAAAATTGATACAAAGAAGATAAACAATAAATTGAAATCTTTTCTATTCATGTGATTCACTTCGATTCCTTCTCAGCAATAGTTCCCAACCAAATACGGTAAGTTTGAATGTCGATTCTCTGGTAATCGAAGGTAAAATTTTTAAGTGTGTTTTCTAGCAGATCAGAGTTCCAATCTGAAATGGGAAATCCACCTTTTAATTTTTCTGCATTCATTGTTCTTCTGATTTCTTGAGTTAAAATAGAAGGGTGCCAGTCAACGAAGGCTATTTTTTTATTTGGCATCATTTCACTAATACTATGGATGAGCTTTGTATTGGATTCTGTTGTGTAGGAAACAATTGCCATAAGTTTGATGTAATCGCTTCCCATTGAATATAAATTTAGATAGTCGGTGAATACGATAATATCTGGTTTGATCGTATTTGTGACGGATTGGAATTTTTTGATTAAATTTGTTTTCGATTTTTGAATTTTTGCACCGATCAATCCTAACGTACCCGAATATAGGAATAAGAGAGAGAAGAAAATTGAATATATCCATTTTCTTTTTTTGAAAACGATCGACAAAATTGGTTTTAATAAGAGTAGATACGGTATCAATAATACTGTGAAATAACGCGGTCCCCAATTGTTAAATCCGTCGTTTGGGGCAAGGAATGGAATTAGAAATATTGTCATAGTCATTGATAGAAACAAAGATTTTTTTGTTCTATTGATTTTGTTAAATTTGATCCCATAAAAAATTAGAAGAAATACAGTGATTGGTAAATATACAAAGAATCCAATTTTTTTCTCACCATAAAAGAGTAGGCTTTGAAACCATTGAAGTCTAGTGGACATTTCCACCGAAAATCCATTCATGTTTGCCAAGTATCTCGATCCAAGAAAATGGTGAACAAGAATAGTATTAATTAAAAATTGAAATAAGATCCCGATGATGCCGGAAAATATGAGAATTTTTAAGGATAAAATTTCCTTAAAGAATCCATTTCGGTTTTTATCTTTCCAAATGAAATAAAAGTAACTCAAAAAAAATAGGAGAAAGAATGGAAGGGTATCTAGGCGAACCATCACGATCCAAGAGAGTCCAATTCCACCTAACAATTGGAAGATAGTTTCTTTTTTTCGTTTTAGAATTGGTAAAAGGCAAAATACTGAAAAAGCAAATATTGCAGGTAGTTCGGAATATTCCCAACTAAGTGGCCAAAGGAAAGTACCGAAGAAACTAATCCACAATAACAAAAATGAAAACTGGTAATACCTTCTTAATAGGAAAAAAGATAATATTAAGAATAAAAGAGATGTATAAACCAAACTAGAAAGCGGAAAGACGAATAAAAAAGGTGCCATCAAATAGGCAAACTGAATCGGAAACGCACTCACGAGTCTTTCGTCAATTTTTAGAAATAAGTTTTTGGTGAGGTGGATGTATTCATAATTTGAATCAAAAACTTTCGCGGGATAATACAGAGCGTCGGATAGGAAATGATTTTTCCAAATGGAATAGGTTTGAATTAGTTTATCGTGGCTATCTTGAAAGTAGGAATATTGTGGAGATGTATACTGAATGGATAAAAAAACGAAACTTAAAAAAAAGATCCATTTGATCCAAGATTGATAAGTTGAAAGTTTTCGCATGATCACCATTTAGATTTAGCCTTTCCTTTCTGATCCAGATTCTTAATCCTTTGAATCAAGTAAAAATAGATTGCTTTATATAGAATCTCAAAAACAGTATTTCCAAAACAGTGAGATTATGAAAGAATATTTTCTAGAAATATTTAAGAAAAACAAAAAAGAAATTAATGAATTATACGGCATTCGGGCTTTAAGTTGTTACTTCGTAATATTATTCCATTGTTTTGCATTTTCGATTGATGCTTTTCCAAAGCATTACAGCGATTATCTGCCGAATGCTCAGAATGTTGAATTTCTGATGAGTCTTTTTTTCGTGATCAGTGCTTTTTTAGTATCAACGTCTTTTTCTAGAGAATTGGAACGAGCTAGTTTTTTTGTTAGTTGGAAAAATTTTGTAATCAAACGATCTCTTAGAATCTTTCCTGCTTTTTATGTGATTCTTTCGATCACGATTTTGATTATGGCAGGTATCTTAAAAAAAACGGAAGCACACGGAGTAACAGGAGAATTTGCGGGAGGTCTCGCTGATTTAAAAGTAAAGTTATCCTATTGGTGGACAGATTTTGCTTACATTTCAAATTATTTTCCAAAGCGGATCATGGTTCATGGTTGGTCCCTCTCCATGGAAGAACAATTTTATTTGGCGATGCCGTTTGCATTTTTGTTTTATACAAAGGCCTTGTCCACATCACGTCAAAAATATTCGTTTCTAATTCTATTACTCATATTACCAAACTTCATTCGTTTCTATTATCATCTATATGTACCAATCAATGGATTTGATGAATCGGTTATGCATTTGTTTCACCCGATTCATACACATTTTGAGCCTTTTGTTTATGGTATTCTATTAATGGAGTTATGGCGTTCGGGAAAAATTTCGAAAGAACTTCCAAATGCAAAATCGAAGTTCTATTTCGTTTTTGCAGTTTTGTTTTTTATTTTTTGTTACCTTTCGACATTGGAATTCTGGGAATCCAAAATTTATTTTACCGTTTTTCGAATTAGCTTTTATTCACTATTTGCGTTTGTAGTAGTATATGGTGCTGTGGGTGGTTTTTTCTCGAAGATTGCTTGGTTTTTAGCCAATCCAGTTCTTGTGTTTATTGGTAAACTTAGTTATGGGATCTATTTGGTTCACATGCTTGTCAATACCACTGTGATGTTGAATTTACTCAACCACCTAAATCGAGATGCCAATGGTTTCAATCAACTTTTGAAAGCATCTGCATTAAGCCTTTTCATTTCTGCTTTGATTGCACTTGTAAGTTATTTACTCATTGAAAAACCTTTTTTAAAGATTAGAGAGTGGACGCAGGCTCGATTTGATATTTCCACCAATACATTTTATTACGTGAAGGGGAACATAAAAGAGCGGAAGTTAGTTTCAGTTTTGCTAACCTTTATTTCGTTTTTACCTTATCTTATTTTAAAACAAATGATTTCCGTTGACTTTGTTCCAAATTCACCAGTTTCCAATTTGATTCTGAATTTTATATTGATTCTTCCAGTTGGATTTAATGCAGTTTCTCTCTGGAAATATAAGAGATTGTTTTTTTATCAATACCTACATCGTTTTCAAGATAGTTAAGCAATTAAAAAAAGTCCGTCCAAGTTTATTCCTTCTGGAATGCTGCTGTCAAACTTTCTTTGATTTTGGCTCTTGTTCCTTCTGTATCTTTCGGGAGCGTTAATTCTTCGAGTTGTTTCATCAAATATGTTTCGTCGACTAATTTGCCTTCCAGAACTTTACCAATCATACCTGCAATCACTGTTAGGATTTGGTTGGAATCAAGGAATCCATATTTTTCTAGTATGATTGCCATTCCAATCGCTCCCTCAGTTCCATAAAATGCTTGTTTTGTCCCAAATTCCTTTTCGTAACAACCCTCAGGTAAAGCTTCCTTTACTTTTTGTAACATATCCGATTCATTTGGACCGTGGGTTGTTCGATTGATGAGACTGAGTACCACTGGGTTCTTTGGTCCATGGATGCGAAGGATTTCTTCCGAATACAAACGAATTTTTTTTGCCGCATCTCTTGTGATGGCGTCTCGTCCTAAAAAGTTTAATTTATATAAGTATTCTTCCAGTTCATCTCCAGAAAGTTTTCCCATACAAATCAATTGGTAGAGTGTAAAAATCATATAATCAGATTCCGTATTATCACCGAGTAAAATTTCTTTTGCTTGGGTCGGTAAATAAATTCGATCATAAAGTAGGATGGAAAGTTTGTAGGACATTTGGTCGAATAAACTTTGGTAGGATGCACCAAGGAATTTTTTAGTCCGTGACCATGCAGGTTTGAATCCATTTTGAAAGAATTCTAAAGGATTAAAAATGGTATCGATCACTTTATCGAATACACCTTTGATGGTTCCTTCTAAATACTTTAGATGGAGGGATTCAATTTGGATATTGTCCTTGGCAATGGTTGCAAGCATCGTGCGTCTAAAAAAATGTGGGCTTGCTGAAATGAAAGCGAGTGGTGCATTTTCGAGTGCGATTCGTAATTCTCGGTACAATTCAGGCATTCCAGGCAATGCCTGTTTTTGGTTTGGTGTTTCAAATAAGGCCGTGAACTTTCCTTTTCCGGAGTGGATGTCTGTGGCAAGATACGTTTGGTCGATATCAGATGTTGTGACGATCCCTTGGTAATCCTCAGGTAAAATTCGAAGTTTCCCTTTTCCCACAATGGTTGTTTTTCCAAGGATTGAATTTTCGGTCGCATTGAGGTGAGCCAAGTCTTTTGAGTATTGCCGAAAACTATCTAACCCTTCGAGGATCACTTGGAAATCATGAAAACCAACGGGTAGTTTGTCTCGGATTTCACAGGAAAAAAAACCATCTTCGTCCGCTTTGATTTTCCCTGATGTATAAATCAATTTGCCTGTAGAATCATAGACTTCGAGTTTCAGAATTGGTTTTCGGACTGGAGCCAGTGAAAAATCGAGAAAGGGTGTAATTTTTGTCTCTTCACCTATGAATAAACCAGTGACTAAATCCCAAAGGCCATCTGCTTTCATGAGATCGGTGATCCCTACATCGACCACCTGTCCACGTACATAGGACCTTCGTTCTCTTCCAAGTGATCCGCCACAGACTGCAATTCTTTTGATATCGGTAATGATAGGTTGTGAAGTATTTGGTTCTTGGGACATAGAATTTATGCCCCTAAGCGTCTAAGAAAATAAGGAGCCGTCTATTCCTTTTTATGGCATCACTACGATCTACGAATGATTTTGTACAACTTTTGCAAAAGGAGGGGGAACTCCATGTCATTTCTGACCTGGTGGATCCGTATCTGGAACTTGCAGAAATCCAAAGGCGAGTGGTCGCCAAAAAAGGACCAGCACTGCTTTTCACAAATGTCAAAGGCACAAAATTTCCCGTAGCAACCAACCTCTATGGATCTGAAAAACGAATCCATCTTGCCTTTGGCCCGAAACCAGTCCAAACGATAGCAAGGCTTGCCAAACTTGCCAAAGAAATGTTTCCTCCTCGTCTTTCCAAACTCTGGAAAGAACGATCTCTCGGCCTTTTGCCCTTCCAAGTGGGTTTAAAACAAGTCCGCCGTGCTCCCATACTCCAAGGTTCCGTTTCGCGTGTGGAAGAGCTCCCACAGCTTGTCTCTTGGCCAAAAGATGGTGGTCCCTTTGTCACCCTGCCACTTGTGTATACGGAGCATCCCGAATCAGGCAATGGCAATTTGGGAATGTACCGTGTGCAGTTGTTTGGTGAAAAGACTGTCGGAATGCACATCCAAATCCATAGAGGGGGTGGGTTCCATTACTATGAAGCGGAAAAACAAGGACAAGCGCTCCAAGCCCATGTGTATATCGGCGGTCCACCAGCACTCACGATAGCCGCAGTGGCACCACTCCCAGAAGAGATCCCAGAACTTGTCTTTGCTTCTTTTTTGATGGGAGAAAAACTCCGGATGAAACGGGACAAATTGGTATCTCCGTATCCCATTGTTGCCGATGCAGATTTTGCTCTCATTGGGACCATCCCTCCTAAATTACGAAGACCAGAAGGTCCCTTTGGTGACCATTATGGGTATTATTCATTATTACACGACTATCCATATTTGGATCTCAATCATATCCTGCATAGAAAGGATGCGATTTGGGCTGCCACAGTTGTGGGACGACCTCCCCAGGAAGACCATTACATAGCAGAATTTTTGCAAGATTTGTTATCGCCAATGTTTCCCCTTGTGATGCCACAGGTGCTCGGAGTATGGGCGTATGAAGAGTCAGGGGTTCATTCTCTGGCAGCTGCCATTGTGAAGGAACGGTATTTCCGGGAAGCTTTTATGGGGGCACTTCGCATTTTAGGAGAAGGGCAACTTTCGTTAACGAAGTGTTTGCTTGTGACCAATGAACGAGTGAACTTAAAAAATTTTTCAGAAACGTTTCGAGTGATTACAGAACGTTGTGACCCAAAGACTGATTTTTTTATCTTTAGCAATATCAGCCAAGACACACTTGATTATACCAGTGGGACCGTAAACAAGGGGAGTAAACTTTTGTGGATGGGGATCACAGACCCGAACAAACCAAGTCCGAATCCAAACCTTCCCACACAATTCAATGGAAGGTTCAAAGACAAACGTTTCCAAAACCCTAAGGTATTTTTACCGGGGGTTCTCGTCGTCAAAGGATCGGAATTCCAACCAAATGATCGTTTGGCGGAAGCCTTACTGTCTGAGGATTTGGGTCACTTCTCATATGTGTTTTTAGTGGATGACTCGGAAGATGCCGTAAAAACTGATTCGGATTTTATCTGGACCATGTTTACGCGAATGGAACCTGCCTCCGATGTGTATGCGAGAACAGAAACCATTCGAAATCATATCTCCTACCAAATCCCCATCGTATTTGATTGCCGAATGAAACCTTGGATTCCGGAAGTCCTCATCCCACTTCCTGAAACTGTCAAACTGGTAGAGGAACGATTTGGGAAATGGATTGATACCTTATAAGTTGGGAATTGGATTTCTTTTCCTAATTCCCAAAGAAAAGTTGATAGATGGATTCTCTTAGGAAAAAAGAATCATCAGAGAGATGGCAAAAAAACTCACATTAGTTACAGGCGGCGCGGGTCTTATTGGTTCGCAGATCATAGAAGACCTAAATCACAATGGGAAGACCGATATTTTGGTTGTGGATCATTTGGGAACCACTGAAAAATGGAAGAACCTCCAGCGTAATTTTTTTTTGGACTATTATGAAAAAGACCAGTTTGAGTCATTTTTAGATTCGGGCCATTCCATCCTCTCAGACATTTCTGAAATTTACCATCTTGGTGCTTGTTCTGCCACCACAGAAAAAGATGCAACTTACCTAATCCAGAATAACTTCCGTTATACGAAAAAGCTCGCGGAATTTGCTGTAGGAAAAAACATTCCCTTTTTATATGCTTCGAGTGCTGCCACTTATGGTGAAGGGGAATTTGGTTATGATGACAAAGCTCCCATTGAAAACCTAAAACCTTTGAATATGTATGGATACTCGAAACATCTTTTTGATCTGTATGCCAAACAAACAAAAATTGCCGACAAACTCATCGGCCTAAAGTATTTCAATGTGTTTGGTTATGGAGAAGCGCATAAAGGTGACATGCGCAGTTTAGTTCTCAAAGGGTATGAACAAATCCGAGACACAGGCAAACTCAAACTGTTTAAGTCTTATAAACCCGAATACAAAGATGGAGAACAAAAACGTGATTTTCTTTATGTCAAGGATGCCAGTAAGATCAGTATCTATTTACTGAGTGAACGAAAATTCGGATTGTACAATGTGGGACGTGGTATGGCGGAAACTTGGAATGATTTAGCTTCCGCACTCTTTAAAGCCATGAACACACAAGTAAACATTGAATATGTAGAAATGCCCGAATCACTCAAAGGCAAATACCAATACTATACCTGCGCGGATATGGAAAAGTTAGCAGGAGTTGGCTATCCCTTTGGTTTTACCAACCTCCAGGATTCCATTCAAGAATATGTCCACCTCTTAGAACAAGAGGCGAAATGACGCTTACTTTTTGTACACTTTCACAATGGTTTGGATGAGATCTTTGAACTTCGCGTCTTTCAAACGATAAAAGACTTGGTTCGAAGATTTTCTTGATTCTAATATTCCATTGTTTTTCATTTTGCTTAAGTGTTGAGAGGCTGCTGATTGGCTTGTTCCCAGTAATTCTACAAGTTGGCCAACAGTTTTTTCTTCTTTGGCGAGGGTATAAAGGATGAGTAAACGAATTGGATGCGCAATCCCTTGTATTCCTTTGATCGCTTGTTCCAATTGTTGTTTCGAAAGTTCTGTTTTTATTTTCATCAGTAAGGATTTCCGTTATATCCTTATGACGAATGAATACCTTATTTACCTACGAAATTTTTGCAGAATGTTAAAAAAATAATGAATCAATGAGCGTACCCTTTTTGCCCTCAGTGCTATAAAAGAAGGCAAAAAAGGACTAATCAAAGTTAGATTCGGACACCACCAGAGATTTCTAATACGACTCCAGTCACAAGATCGTTTGTGATAATGAATTCAGCAGTGGATGCAATTTCATCTGGTTCTCCAAGCCTTCCGACAGGAATGATGGACTTCCACTTTTCAAGAGCTTCTGGGTTCATATCTTTTAGAACCATTTCAGTTCCTATGAATCCTGGAGCAATCCCTGCCACTCTGATTCCAAATTTAGCGAGTTCTTTTGACCAGGTGACAGTCATTGCAGCGACACCAGCTTTTGCGGCACTGTAATTGGTTTGCCCTGAGTTTCCATGCATGGCAATGGAGGCAATGGGGATGATGACTCCCTTTTTTTGTTCGACCATTTTTGCCGCGGCTTCTCTACCAGTCAGGAAAACTCCGGTTAAATTGACATCGATCACCGATTGCCATTGGTCAAGACCCATCTTACCTTTCACTTTTCCTGTTTCTTTGTCTACGCGGATGAGGAGTCCATCCCGTAAGATCCCAGCATTGAGGATCGCAACATCAAGGCTTCCTTGGAAAGCCGCCGCTTCTTCAATCAGTCGGATGCTGTCTTCTTCTTTGGCCACATTGGCAACGATCCCTGTGGTTTTGATTCCCTCTTTTTGGAAGAGAGATACGGTTTCGTCCAATTTGTCTTTTTGAATGTCCGAGAGAATGATATTGGCACCTGACTTACCCAATCGGTATGCCATTGCCTTTCCGAGTCCACCGGCAGATCCGGTGACGAGAATGTTTGCACCTTTTAATTCCATGTCCACCAGTTTCAAAAAGGGTGGACACTAGGTCGATACAAATCTAGGAGAGTAGGGGAGGTGGAATTACGAATTAAATTTCCGCAAGTTCTGCGCTTCGAAACGACACATAATTATCGTTAAATGGGATTTCAACCCTAGCAACGGTGCGGTCAGCATGTGTGATGATCCGAAATAAATTGGGATCAACTCCTTCGTTTTTCAGAAGGATCATGATGAGAGCAATCCCAAGTCCTGCGCCTTCGGTATTGTCCATATTGTCCATATAAAATTCAGCGATGTCATTATAACCCATGGACTTCTTCATTTTTTCCCGCATCCGAACTTCTTCTGTTTTGATGACGGGAGTATTGTTTGTCACTTCGACTAGAAGGCCGTCCAAACAATAATGGAATTTGATTTGCACATAGACACCACGGGCCAGGCAACGTTTCCCATATTCATCAGCCATCTTTTCCGAGAATTTTTTTGAGTATTCTTTGATCCCTTTAAAATAATCTGTTTCATCGGTGATGTCGAGCCCTTCGTCTTCAAAAAAAACTCGTTTTTGGTTCGCTTTGATTCCGTTGATCGTGAGCTCTTTTGAGATGGTATATAGCATCTCAACAAATTGGGATTGGCCCACTTCCGAAAGGATGTTCGTGATGAGACCTAAAACATATTGTTCGAGTTGGCGATTCATCCGTGAGGAACGGACGACGATTTTCGATTTTGCCTTTACTAAATCGGGTATTTGTGCTTCTAATTCTACAAACGGTTTCGCCACGAATCATTCCTTATGCGGTGGGTGTTTCCCACATGGTTCTATTATCGAACCGGGAAATCCACAACTAAAATCACACAGGAATTTCACCAATTTTCCTGTTTTTTTACCATTTCCAGGAAATAAACTCATTTTCCATTGACCAATGAGCCTCATTTAAAATAGTGTAAAAAACCTAGCCTCGCTTGGAAACCCGCGCTTGGGTGGGAAACGTTTGCCCTCTTAGCTCAGTGGTAGAGCACTTCCATGGTAAGGAAGGGGTCACCAGTTCAAGCCTGGTAGAGGGCTTGTATTAGGGCTGTAGTTTAATGGTAGAACTAGGATCTCCAAAGTCCTTGGTGGGAGTTCGATTCTCTCCAGCCCTGCCAGACTACAGAATATATAGAATTAGAGAACAGGACAAGGATCAATGAAAGCTACGAGTTTCATTCAGGAATGTAAAGCAGAACTTGAAAAAGTACATTGGCCTACGCGCCAAGAAGTAGTGAGTTCTACCGTTGTAGTCCTAGTTACAGTATTTATCTTTTCCCTATTTTTATCAGCTTCGGATTTTGTTTTCCTGAAGTTGTTAAAGTGGTTCTGGGCATTAGGAACATAGGTAAGAGTAGTGGGCGATTCTTTAGATAAAAAATGGTATGTGCTTCAGACTTATTCCGGTCACGAGAATAAGGTGAAAACAAACATTGAAAAGATGGTCCAACAACAAAAACTGGAAGACCAAATTTTTTCGGTAAAAATTCCATCGATGGAAGTTGCCGAAATGAAAAACGGCAAAAAGAAGGTCACCAAGAAAAAACTCATGCCGGGTTATGTTCTTGTTGAGATGAACATGACGGATGACCTTCGATTTAAAATCCAGAACTTACCTTCTGTGTCTACGTTTGTAGGCGGAAAAGGAAAAGGTCCGGAACCACTTTCACTGGATGAGATCAAAAATCTTTTCAGTGATGTGGGGAATGTGGAGTCGGAAGAAGTATCACGACCACGTTTCCTCTTCAAAGTGGGCGAAACATTGAAAATTATAGATGGTCCGTTTGCGAATTTCACAGGACTTGTGGACGAAATTTTTCCTGATAAGGGAAGGCTTCGTGTTCGAGTCGAAATTTTCGGAAGATCCACTCCCGTGGAGTTGGATTACCTCCAGGTAAAATCGGAACAATAGAACTGGTAGATTGACTTTTAGTAAGGAACTTGAAACGAGATGGCTGCAAAGAAAGTAGTAAAACAAATTAAACTCCAAGTAGAAGCAGGGAAAGCAAACCCAGCTCCTCCGGTAGGTCCTGCGTTAGGTCAGGCCGGACTGAACATTATGGAATTTTGTAAACAGTTCAACGAAAGATCGAAAAACCAAATGGGACTCAAACTCCCAGTGGTGATCACTGTTTATTCAGACAGAAGTTTTACTTTCGTCACCAAATCCCCTCCAGCAGCTCTTCTTGTGATGAAGGCTCTTGGTTTACAAGGCGGATCAGCCACTCCACACACTGTGAAAGTGGGAACAATCAAACGCGCACAACTTGAAGAAATAGCAAAAACGAAGATGGAAGACCTCAATGCAAACGATATGGATGCAGCAGTGAAAATCATTGCTGGAACATGCCGTTCCATGGGTGTTAACGTCGAGTAATCATAAAGAAACGGGAACCGAAGTCATGAAACGCGGCAAAAAGTACATCCAACTCAAAGAAAAAGTCGATCGCACAAAGGCTTATACCCTTGGTGAGGCAGTCGGTTTAGCGAAAGCGACCAGTTACTCAAAGTTCGACGGAACTTTAGAGATCTCGACAAAAATCAATTATAAATCTCTCCAAAACGTAAGAGGGACAATCTCTCTTCCGCATGGAACTGGAAAAACGATCAAAGTTTTGGTTTTCTGCAAAGGAGACAAACAAAACGAAGCAAGGGAAGCGGGTGCTGACTTTGTTGGGGATATGGACTTAATCGAGAAAGTATCCGGTGGTTGGACTGATTTTGATGCTTGTGTGGCAACTCCTGATATGATGAAGGAAGTGGGTAAACTTGGACCTGTCCTTGGTCGTAAAGGCCTTATGCCAAAACCAAAAGCAGGAACTGTGACAACTGATGTTTCCAAAGCAGTGAAAGAACTCAAAGCGGGTCGAATTGAATACCGCCCTGACAAAGGGGGAGTGGTTCACTTGGGAGTGGGAAAATGTTCCTTCTCTGACGACAAACTTTCTGACAACATCAATGCGGTTGTGGCTGCCCTTATGAAAGACAAACCTTCTGATGCGAAGGGTGACTACTTAAAGTCTTTCTCTGTTGCGGCAACGATGGGAATCGGCGTAAAAGTCGATGTAAAAGAACTAGTAAACGCGAACATATAACGAGTAAGAAACATGGCAAATCCATCTAAAATTGAAGCAGTAACAGAACTAAAGACTCGTTTGGAAAAACGACCTAACTTTATTTTAGCATCTTACAGTGGTTTAACTGTTGAAGATATGTCCAACCTTCGTGCGAAGCTTCGCAAAGAAGGATCGGAGATGAAGGTGATTAAAAACAACCTGTTCCTCCGTGCATTAAAAGAGTCTTCTGAACATAAAAACAACTCCATTGATTTTGGGGATGTTTACAAAGGCCCCCTTGCAGCAATTTTCTCTCTGGATGCACTTCCAGCAGTAGCGAAGGTTTGTAAGGACTTTGCAAAAGATAAGAAGGAACTCGAAATCAAAACCGGCTATATGGACGGTGAGGTTTTGGGAAAATCTGGAGTAGAGGCGATTGCTGGACTTCCGTCCAAACAAGAACTTCTCGCGCAAGTGGCTCGTGGGATCAATGCTCCTGCGACGCAAATTGCTTCTGGAATCAATCAAATCATGGCATCATTGGCACGCGCCATCAATGCTGTAGCCGAGAAAAACGGCAATTAGTAATCATAGTGATTAGTAGGATAAGGAGAATATAGATGTCTGTTGACGCGCTATTAGAACAAATTGGAAGTCTTACATTAGTTCAGGCTGCTGACCTAGTGAAAAAGATGGAGGAGAAATTCGGGATTTCTGCTGCTGCACCGGTTGCGGTAGCGGCTGTTGCGGGTGCAGGTGGTGGCGCTGCTGCTGCTGAAGAACCAGCAACTTTCAATGTTATCTTGAAAGCACACGGTGACAAAAAGATCGACGTTATTAAACTCGTTCGCGAAATCACTGGTCTTGGATTGGCAGATGCGAAAACTCTTGTAGAAGCTGGTGGAAAATCAGTGAAAGAAGGGGTTTCTAAAGACGAAGCTGCTGATATTAAGAAAAAACTCGAAGGTGTTGGGGCTCAAGTAGAAGTTGCTGCTGCCGGTTAATCGGTTGCCAATTTTTAAACCCAGTCTTCAAAAACTTAGAGGCAGGGAGGCCGTAGGCGTCCCCACCTCTATTTTTTCGTTTATCATACCATCTATTATTTTGACGTCTCTAGGGAGAGTATTCCATGCATACCCGAATGCAAATTAGAAACCGGGTAAATTTCGGTAAAATTACCGACCTCAATTTACTTCCTAATCTTATCTACGTACAGAAAAAATCCTTTGATTGGTTCCTCCAGTCGGAAGTGAAAGATCCGACGAAACGTTTGAACCAAGGGTTGGAAGCGGTATTCCGCGAATCATTCCCAATCGAATCACCAAACAACGATATGGTCATGGAATATGGCCATTACGTTTTGGGAGAGCCGAAACGCGATCCCCAAGAGTGCAAAGACACTGATTCTTCTTTTGCTGTTCCACTGAAAGCAGTCATCCGTCTCATCATCAAAGACACCGGTGAAATCCGCGAACAAGTCGTCTACATGGGTGACCTTCCTGTGATGACAGACCACGGAACTTTCATCATCAATGGTGCCGAAAGGGTAGTGGTAAGCCAGTTACACCGATCTCCTGGTATTTTCTTTTCGTATGACCAAGTACGAGATACATTTTCTGCCCGAGTGATTCCTTATCGTGGATCATGGTTAGAATTCGAGATGGACAACAAGGGAATCCTCGTTGCCAAAATCGACCGTAAGAAAAAATTCCCAGCGACTCTCCTTGTGAAAGCCATGGGTATGGGAACAAACGAAGAAGTACTTCGCCTTTTCTACGGATCTAGCAAAATGAAAATCGCTGGTGCCAATCCAAAAGACCTCAAACGTCTGATTGGCCGCCGAACCATTGCGGATATTATCAATATGGAAACCGGTGAGGTAATGCTCGATGCTGGTTCCAAAATTAACGAAGACAATATCTCCATCCTTCGTGAAATGAAGGTAAAAGAAGTGGATGTCATCGAATTTCCAAAAGGAAAAGACAATCCAGTTCTCATCAATTGCCTAGAAAAAGACGGAGTGAACGACTACGAGGATGCAGTGAAAAAATTTCACACGATCATGCGTCCAGGGGAACCTTCTACGATTGAAAACGCGGAAGCTGAGTTAAAACGCCTCTTTTTCTCTCCAAAAACGTTTGATTTAGGAATTGTTGGTCGTTACAAAATCAATAGCAAATTCGAGTTCAACAATCCAAAAGAATTCTCAAAAGCAGATGATCGGGTTCTCCGAAAACAAGACATCATCGAAACCGTTCGTTACCTTGTGATGCTTATGTCAGAAGCGGAAAATTATTACCCAGATGACATTGACCACTTAGGAAACAGAAGGATCCGTTCGGTGGGGGAACTCATCGCTAACCAATTGAAACTTGGTTTTTCCAGAGTGGAACGAGTCATCAAAGAAAGGATGACAGTACAGGAGCCGGAACAACAAACTCCTCAGCTTCTTATCTCCATCAAACCAATCACAGCAGTGATCAATGAGTTTTTTGGATCTTCGCAACTCTCTCAGTTTATGGACCAAACCAATCCCTTGGCAGAACTTACGCACAAACGTAGGTTAAACGCTCTTGGGCCTGGTGGACTTTCTCGTGATAGAGCAGGTTTTGAGGTTCGTGACGTTCATTATTCTCACTACGGTCGTATGTGCCCCATTGAAACACCGGAAGGTCCAAACATTGGTCTCATTCTTTCCATGTCTAGTTTTGCACGTGTGAACGATTATGGATTCATTGAAACTCCATACCGCCTTGTAAAGAATGGAAAAGTCCAAAAACAAGTGGAATACCTCACTGCGGACAAAGAAGAATACCATTATATGGCGCAGTCAAATTCGACTGTGGATGAGAAGGGAGAATTCACTTCCAAACTCATTTCCACTCGTCATAGAGGGGATTTCCCTTTCCGTAGCCCAGCTGAAATCCAATACATGGATCTTGCTCCCTTGCAAGTGGTCTCAGTTTCCACAGCTCTCATTCCGTTCTTAGAACATGATGACGCGAACCGTGCCCTCATGGGTTCCAACATGCAACGCCAAGCGGTACCACTCTTAACAGAAGAGGCTCCTTTTGTCGGAACTGGTATGGAAGCTCGTGCGGCTTATGACGCAGGGGTTTGTATCGTTGCGAAAAAAGATGGTGTGGTTTCCAAAGTGGATGCAACAGGTGTTTGGATCAAAGAAGACCAATCCAAAGAGATTGTCCATTACCCACTCATTAAATTCAAAAAAACCAACCAAGGTACTTGTTTTAACCAAAAACCAAACGTATCCATGTTACACACCACAACTGGTGGCAAGGTAAGTAAGGTTTCGAAAGAACGTGTCGAAGTGACAACTCCTAACGGAGAAAAAGAAACTCATGAACTTCTTCTTTCTGATGAAGTTCAGTTCCATGCTGTTGTCAAAGAAGGACAAGAGGTAGGAATTGGAGCTCCAGTTGCCGGACAAATCATCAAAGGGGAAAAATACGGTGACTTCGGTCAGATCCTTCAAAAAGGAACTGTCCTAGCCAACGGGCCATCCACTGACGCTGGGTATTTGGCACTTGGACGAAATGTTCTCGTTGCCTTTATGCCTTGGGAAGGATACAACTTTGAGGATGCGATTTTAATTTCTGAACGAATCATCAAAGACGATGTTTTCTCTTCCATCCACATTGAAGAATTCGAAATCCAAGCTCGGGAAACGAAACTCGGACAAGAACAAATCACTCGTGACATTCCAAACCTTTCGGACAAAGCGTTCCGTGATTTGGATGAGTCTGGTGTGATCCGTGTGGGTGCAGAGGTAAAACCTGGAGACATCCTAGTTGGGATGGTGACTCCAAAAGGGGAAACAGACCTCACACCTGAATACAAACTATTACACTCCATTTTTGGAGAGAAGGCAAAAGAAGTTAGGGATTCCTCACTCCGTATGCCAAACGGTTTCGAAGGAACTGTCATCGATATCAAACGTTATTCCCGTGAAACAGGCGATGAACTCGCTGCTGGCGTGGAAGAAATGGTAAAAGTTTACGTGGCTCGCAAACGGAAACTCCTCGTGGGTGATAAGATGGCCGGAAGACACGGGAACAAAGGGGTCGTAGCACGTGTGATGGCACAAGAAGATATGCCATACATGGAAGACGGATCTCCAGTTGACATCGTACTCAACCCACTCGGTGTTCCTTCGCGTATGAACCTCGGTCAGATCTTTGAAACTCAACTTGGATTTGCTGCAAAAAAACTAGGGATCAATTTTGAAACCCCTGTGTTTGACGGAGCTTCCGAAGGTGATGTAAACGATTTCTGCAAAAAAGCAGGATTACCGGAAAACAGCAAATTTCAGTTATATGATGGAAGGACTGGTGAAAAATTCATCAACCAAGTATTCTGTGGATACATTTACATGTTGAAACTGGCTCACTTGGTGGATGACAAAATTCACGCAAGATCCACTGGACCTTACTCACTCGTAACACAACAACCACTGGGTGGTAAGGCGCAGTTCGGGGGACAAAGGTTAGGGGAGATGGAAGTTTGGGCACTCGAAGCATACGGTGCCTCACACACCTTACAAGAATTACTGACCATCAAGTCAGATGACATGCTCGGACGTGCCAGAATTTACGAAGCAATTGTGAAAGGGATCCACTCGATCAAACCGGGTATCCCTGAATCCTTCAACGTTCTTGTACAAGAACTCCGAGGTCTCGCACTTGATATCATCATCAAAGACTCCGAAGGATTGGAAGTGGATATCTCTGATTACGAAGATGAGTTCTCGAAAAACAAAAAGAAAATTAAATTCGAGACCATTGAAAACGTTTAGGGAAGGGAAAAAGTATGAGAAATTACAATAGTTTTGAATCGATTACGATCCGTTTGGCATCACCCGAGCGGATCAAAGAGTGGTCTTTCGGGGAAGTCAAAAAACCGGAAACGATCAACTACCGTACCCTAAAACCGGAACGAGATGGTCTTTTCTGTGAAAAAATCTTCGGAACCACTAAGGATTGGGAATGTTACTGCGGTAAATTCAAATCCATCCGTTATAAGGGAGTGGTTTGCGACAAATGTGGGGTAGAGGTCACTCACTCCAAAGTGCGTCGTGAAAGAATGGGCCATATCGAACTTGCGGCACCAGTGTCACACATTTGGTACTACCGTTCTGTTCCATCTCGTATGGGACTCCTTCTCGATATGACGATCAACCAACTCAAAAGTGTCCTTTACTTTGAGAAGTATGTGATCATTGACCCTGCTGATTCCGGAAGGAACAGAGGGGAACTCATCGATGAAGATGAATACCATAATTATTTAGATGAATACGGTGATAAGTTTATCGCTGGGATCGGTGGGGACGCCATCAAAGAACTTCTCGCGCGTATCGACGTGGATGCAGAAGCTCGGGTGATCCGCCAAAAGATCCAAGATAAAAACAAAATCTCCGACAAACGTATTTTCAAACGCCTAGAAGTTTTGGAAGCGTTCCGGGATTCCGGAAACCGTCCTGAATGGATGGTTCTCGATGTAGTTCCTGTGATTCCACCAGAACTACGTCCAATGGTGCAATTAGAGGGGGGACGTTTTGCGACTTCCGACCTAAACGATTTGTATCGCCGTGTGATCAACCGTAACAACCGTTTGAAACGCCTTCTTGCACTCAAAGCTCCAGAGATCATCGTACGGAACGAAAAACGGATGTTACAAGAAGCAGTGGGTGCTCTTTTTGATAACAGCCGACGCAAACGAACTGTGAAAGGAAAAGGAAATCGACCATTAAAGTCGATTTCCGATATGCTCAAAGGAAAACAGGGACGTTTTCGCCAAAACCTACTCGGAAAACGGGTGGATTATTCTGGTCGTTCGGTCATCGTTGTGGGTCCAGAACTCAAATACCACCAAATGGGACTTCCTAAAAAAATGGCTTTGGAACTTTTCAAACCATTCATTATGAAACGCCTTGTGGATTTGGAGCTGGCACCAAACATCAAATCTGCGAAGAAAAAAATCGAAGCAGAAGACAAAGAAGTTTTTGATGTATTGGAAACTGTGGTGAAAGAACACCCTGTTCTCTTAAACCGTGCTCCTACACTTCACAGACTTGGAATCCAAGCATTTTTACCAGTCCTTGTAGAAGGAAAAGCAATCAAACTCCACCCTCTCGTCTGTCACGCGTTTAACGCCGACTTTGACGGGGACCAAATGGCAATCCACGTTCCGCTCGCTCCTAAAGCACAGCTCGAAACTTGGATGTTAATGTTATCTCCACATAACATTTTGAATCCTGCCAATGGACAGCCGATATGCGGACCTACACAAGATATCGTTCTTGGAATTTATTACCTCACTTCAGAAGTAAAAGACGCGAAGGGAGAAGGAAAATTCTTCACAGGGCTTGAAGAGGTTATGTATGCGATTGAAACAAAAACTGTAGAAATTCGCTCCAAAATCTCTGTTTTACACGAAGGGAAAATCATCGAAACCACACCGGGAAGGCTTATCTTCAACCAAGTGATGCCAAAAGGGTATGTTTATATCAACAGAACCCTCGGTGATAAAGAAACAAACAAAATCATTGCAGACGTATACGAGAAGTTTGGACCTGGGATCACTGTTGTGATGTTAGATGAAATCAAACGCCTCGGTTACCGATACGCGACTGTATTTGCTCCTACGATTTCCATTGATGACATCCGCGTTTCTCCTCAAAAAGAGGGACTCGTAAACGATGCCAACAAAGAAGTTGAAAAAGCGGATATGGAGTATCGTAAAGGGATCATCACAAACGAAGAACGTCGTAAAAAGGTAATTGAGATTTGGACCAAAACCAATGACCGCATTACCGAAGGGATGTTTAAGGAACTCGAAAAAGACCAAGCGGGTTTTAACCCGGTATACGTCATGGCAGCATCCGGTGCCCGTGGTTCGAAACAACAGATCCGCCAGCTTGCAGGGATGCGAGGTCTTATGGCGAAACCGTCTGGGGAAATCATCGAACTTGCGATTCGTTCCAACTTCCGTGAAGGCCTTGGGGTATTAGAATTTTTTATCTCTACACATGGTGCGAGGAAAGGTCTTGCGGATACAGCGTTAAAAACTGCCGATGCCGGTTACCTCACTCGTCGTCTTGTGGATATCTCTCAGGACGTGATTGTTTCTGAAGATGATTGCGGAACCAAAGCCAATATCACTCTTGGAATCGTAAAAGAAGGGGAAAACGTGATTGTTTCCCTTGCGGACAGAGTGTTCGGTCGGTATACGGCGGAAGATCTTGTGGACCCTGTGACAGAAAAAGTGGTGTTTCCAAAAGACACTCTCATCACAAGAGCACTTGGCCAACAGATTGAAAACCTTGGTTACGATAAAATCAAAGTAAGATCACCTCTGACTTGCCGTTCACGTCACGGGATTTGCACAAAATGTTACGGTATGGACATGGCGCGCCTTGTGCCTGCAGAGATTGGGGAAGCAGTGGGAACCATTGCGGCACAATCCATCGGCCAACCGGGAACACAGCTGACGATGAGAACCTTCCACGTGGGTGGTGCGGCATCGGCTACGATCCAAGAAAAAGAACACAAAGTTCCTTTCCGATCTCTTGTAAAATCCATTAACGGACGTTTGGTGACAAACGCAAATGGATCAAAAGTTTTTGCTCGTCGCGGAACCATCATTGTCAACCGACTCATCCAAGAATTCAATACTGAATCTTTATCGAGTGTTCGGATTGTGGATGGCCAACGTTTGGAAAAAGGGGAAGTGTTCGCGTCACAAGTGGGTGAATCCATCGAACAACGCATCACTTCAGACCAAGCAGGAACTGTTTCCCTCATCGGAACAACCTTACGCATTCTCGGTGATGACATTGTCATCCCAGTCAAAATCGGAACGATTTTAAAATCAGAAGAAGGCCAAATTGTAGAGGAAAACAAAGCACTCGCTGAGTTTGACCCTTACAACGAAGTTGCTGTCTCAGAAACGGCTGGAACCATTGTTTGGGAAGATTTAGAAATTGGGAAAAACGTTCGTCGCGATGTGGATCCAAAAACTTCCAATATCATTCTCAAAGTGGTTGAACAGAAAAAAGACCGTCTCGTTCCAAAAGTCATCGTAGGTTCCGATGGGTATTCTGTTCCTGTGGACGCACTCCTCCAATTCCAAAATGGAGACAAGGTCAGGGAAGGGGATGTGATCTTCAAAATCCCATCGGTGGCAGAAAAAACTCGTGATATCACGGGTGGTCTTCCACGGGTCGATGAACTTTTTGAAGCTCGTCGTCCTAAAGACGCCTGCACACTTGCCGAAATCGATGGTAAAATTGAAGATAAGGGTGAAATCGTAAAAGAAAAACGGATCCTTTATATCCTACCAGATTCTCCAGAACAGGAGAAAGTAAAAGTAGCGATCCCAATCGGAAAACAAATCCGTGTTCGCCAAGGTGACTTTGTGAAACGGGGTGACCAGTTGGATGAAGGGAATTTTGATCCGCATGACATCCTTGCGATCAAAGGGCCAAGCGCACTCCACGAATACTTGGTATCCGAAGTGCAAGAGGTCTACCGTTTGCAAGGGGTTCATATCAATGATAAACACATTGAAGTGGTGGTTCGTTCCATGCTTCGTAAGGTGATCATCACTGACAGTGGGGACACATCCTTCGTGAACCAACAACAAGTGGATAAATTCCTCTTTGATGAAGAAAACGACAGAGTCGAACAAGAGGGGGGATCTCCTGCACAAGGAACTCCGGTTCTCCTAGGGCTTACCAAAGCATCCCTCAATACCGAGTCGTATTTCTCTGCGGCTTCCTTCCAAGAAACCACAAAGGTTTTAACGGATGCGGCCATCAAAGGAAAAACAGACAATCTCATGGGTCTCAAAGAGAACGTCATCATCGGTCATATGATCCCTGCGGGAACTGGTATGAAAAAATACCGTGACATCGAAGTCTTCAAAGAAATGCCTGGGGACTTAGATTGGGATCTCGATTCAGAAGAAGAGGAAGAAGAACTTTCTGAACTTTCAGAAGCAGCACCTGTTTCAACGGCAACTTTATCCAAACTCGTGGCAGAAGAAGATGAAGATGAAGACGAATTGGAAGAAGAAGCTGACGATTCAGATGATGAGGACGATGACGATTAGTCAACAATCGTAATTGCTTGAAACCATTCCAATTTTGGATGGTTTCAAGGGACAAAAACATGTTTTCGTTTACAAAATGTCCCTGTCTGGAATTTTGGACGAAAACGTCATTATTTTTTTAAAAAGAGAAGTAGAAGAAGGAATCGAATGCCTACAATTAACCAGCTCATCCGCATTGGAAGAGAAGACCAAAAGAAAAGAACTAAATCTCCCGCTCTAAAAGCATGCCCACAAAGACGTGGTGTTTGCACACGGGTAATGACTTTCACTCCTAAAAAACCGAACTCGGCACTTCGTAAAGTGGCAAGGGTTCGTTTGACAACGGGGATCGAAGTGACTGCTTATATTCCGGGCGAAGGCCATAACCTCCAAGAACACAACGTGGTTCTCATTCGTGGGGGAAGGGTAAAAGATTTACCAGGGGTTCGTTATCATATCATTCGTGGAACACTGGATACACTCGGTGTGGACAAACGTCGCAAAGGACGTTCTAAATACGGCGCGAAGCGTCCTAAAGCGTAATCGGAGAAAGGTATATGTCTAGAAGAAGAGGAAAAGTTGAACCGCGCCACATCGAAGGCGATCCAAAATACAACGACAAAGTGATCTCGAAATTCATCAACTGCCTGATGGTAGATGGTAAAAAAAGTGTCGCTGAATCTGTGTTCTACGATGCATTAGAAGTCATTGCGAAAAAAACAGGACAAGATCCGTTTGCTGTTTTCCAAGAAGCTTTGGAAAATGCAAAACCACAAGTGGAAGTGAAATCCCGCCGTGTGGGTGGTGTGACATACCAAGTACCAATCGAAGTTCGTCCGGAAAGAAGACTTGCCCTCGGAATCCGATGGCTGATCAAATACAGCCGTGGTAGAAACGAAAAATCTATGAAAAATAAATTGGCTGCAGAATTTATGGAAGCTCAAAAAGGCACAGGATCTGCGATCAAGAAAAAAGAAGATATCAGAAAGATGGCAGATGCCAACAAGGCATTCTCTCACTACCGCTGGTAGTAGTATCCAATCGATTCCAAACATTGATGAGCCAGGTGGAAACCTGGCTTTTTTGTTTTAACACACCAATATGAAATATTACCGAACAGTAGGAATTTTTGCACACATTGATTCGGGAAAAACTACCCTCACCGAACGGATATTATATGAGTCTGGAAAAATTTCGGCGGTGGGTTCCATTGAAGATGGAAATACGGAATCGGATTCTTTACAAGAGGAGATTGAACGTGGGATTTCCATTCGAACCACTTTCCATTCCTTACCTTGGCAAACCGACTTCGGGACATTCCAAATCCAATTAGTAGACACGCCCGGTCATATTGACTTTCGAAACCAAGTCACGGATCTTCTCCCTGCGATGGAAACAGCGGTTGTGGTTTTGGAAGCAGGTACAGTGGTACAATCGCAGGCACGACTCGTGATAGAAGAACTGCGAAAGGCAAGTGTGCCCATTGTCTTTTTTATTAACAAACTGGACCGATTTGGTGATGAATACTTGGACACGCTGGTGTCCCTCGAGGAAATTTTAGGTGTGGCACCTGTTTGCCTATTTCAAAAAACAGAGTCAGGAGCATTAGAATACTATCTAAACCATTCTCATTCTTTTGCGAAGAAGGTGGATGAGGAACTTCTCTCTTGGAATGATGAACTTTTGATTTCTTCTTGGAGCCAATCTTCGTCTTCGGCAGATTTTGCGAGGATCGGTTTGAAGGATGGTCCCAAATCCGGAAAACTTTTTCCTGTGTATGGAGGTTCTGCTAAAACAGGGGAAGGGGTTCGGGAACTTTTAGACCTCCTCCTTTGGACAAATCCCAAAGTTCCAACTGACATAATCCCATTGGCCTATCCTCTACTTGTTTTATCCCGAAGGATGGCGGAGGGAATTGGTCCTTATGCCGTTGTGTATCCACTAAAGGATTTGAGCGAATTAGACCTTCTTTCCATGACGGAAACCTTTCTCCAATCCGTTCCTTTGCCTCCGAACGCTTCGAACGCTGGTCTTTTCCAATTCATCGACCCGGAGACGGAAGAAACAACCCAAGAGATCCATAAGGGAAAACTTGTCCTCTTGAAACACAATGAACGTTTTCTTCTGTATCCAGGTGAGCCCGTTGCCTTACGGAATGTTCAGGGAATAGGAAACGAGAACCAAAAAGACCAACGTTCCCCAAGTCCCTTTTCTCTTGTGATTGAACCGGAAGAATCCTCGGACAAAGAGTTTTGGTTATGTCGCCTAGAGGAACTCGTGTGGGAAGACCCGGGGTATCAGACGGCAATCAAGGAAGATACAGGACAAATTGTCCTCTTTGGGCGAGGGGAACTCCATTTGGAAATTGGGATCAAACGAATTTCCGGGAAAACAGAAAAAAAACTCACTTTTAGTTCGATAAACATTGCCAAATTAGAGCTTTTTAAAAAAATGTCTCATAAGGTTGCCCTAGAGCATCGTGCCTTTGAAGACCAAAAGTCAAGCGGCACGCTCATCGCAGTCCTGGAAGATACTGCCGATTTTTCGAAGCAAATTGCCTTCGAGGTAAGTCTTCCGGAAGAAGTAAAAAATTCGATAGAAATGTCCTTTAAGGAAGCCTGCTTACACGGGTTTTACGGTGAGGAAGTTTGTGGTCTTAGGCTTCGTATTCTCTCTTATGAGATGCCGAAGGGAGACTTACAAACCACTCTCACTCTTCTCAAAGTAGCAATACTTGCGGGAGTGAAGGAATGTTTTCCGTCAAACACATATTTGGTTGGTCCCCTCACTGAAATTGAAGTGATGGTAGACTCAGACCACTTAGGTGTAGTTCTTTCTGATCTAAGTCGCAGGGACGCAAAGGTGGTTTCCATCATTGAGGCTGTGGCAGGGAAGAGTCACTTAAAAGCCAATGCACCGGCCCAAAACCTGCTTGGCTTTTCAGGGGCTCTTAGAAACATGACCAAAGGGATTGGCATTTCTTGGGAAAGGACTGCTTTTACCTCTGAATTTTATGCAGTTCTAAAGGAGTAAAGAACCGAATATCGGGTCTTGCACCACGATTGAGGAGTAGATTCTAACAATGGCTAAAGAAAAATTTGACCGTTCAAAACCACACTTAAACATCGGAACAATTGGTCACGTTGACCACGGTAAAACAACCCTAACGGCAGCAATCACAACAACGCTTGCGAAGTTAGTAGGTGGAAAAAACAAAGCGATTGCTTATGACCAAATCGACAACGCGCCAGAAGAAAAGGCTCGTGGGATTACTATTGCAACGTCTCACCAGGAATATGAAACTCCTAACCGTCACTATGCACACGTAGATTGTCCAGGTCACGCTGACTATGTAAAAAACATGATTACTGGTGCTGCTCAGATGGACGCTGCGATTCTCGTAGTATCTGCCACTGACGGTGCTATGCCACAAACGAAAGAACACATCCTACTTGCTCGCCAAGTTGGTGTTCCTTACATCGTGGTTTACCTCAACAAAGCTGATATGTTAGCTGCTGATGAAAGAGACGATATGGTTGAAATGGTAAAAGAGGAAATCAAAGACCTCCTTAACAAATACAACTTTCCAGGTGATAAAACACCTTTCATCTCTGGTTCTGCATTAAAAGCTCTTGAGGGTGAAGATTCTGACCTAGGTATGAAATCCATTTTAAAACTAATGGAAGCAGTTGATACTTACGTTCCAAACCCTACTCGTATTGTTGATAAACCTTTCCTAATGCCAGTTGAGGACGTGTTCTCAATTACTGGTCGTGGAACTGTTGCAACAGGTCGTGTAGAGCAAGGTGTTCTTAAGATCAACGACGAGATCGAGATTGTTGGTATTCGTGATACTACAAAATCAGTTGTTACTGGTATTGAAATGTTCCGTAAACTACTCGATCAAGCAGAAGCTGGAGACAATATTGGTGCTCTTCTTCGCGGAACGAAAAAAGAAGACATCGAAAGAGGTCAAGTTCTTGCGAAACCGGGTACAATCACTCCACACAGAAAGTTTAAGGCAGAAGTTTACGTTCTTACAAAAGACGAAGGTGGACGTCATACTCCATTCTTTAACAACTACCGCCCTCAATTCTACTTCAGAACTACTGACATCACTGGTGTTTGTAACCTTCCTGGTGGAATGGAGATGGTAATGCCAGGTGATAACGTTACGATGTCAATCGAACTAATTCACCCAATTGCTATGGACCAAGGTTTGAAGTTCGCTATCCGTGAGGGTGGAAGAACAATTGGTTCTGGTGTTGTTGCGGAGATCGTCGAGTAATACAATGGCTGGACAAAGAATTCGCGTTAAATTAAAAGCTTTCGATCATCGGTTGATTGACCAATCAACCTTTGAAATCGTTGCGACTGCGAAGAGGACCGGGGCAACTGTCTCCGGTCCAATCCCACTCCCAACGAAAAAAGAAATCTACACGGTATTACGTTCTCCGCACGTGAATAAAAAAGCTAGAGAACAATTTGAAATGAGAACTCATAAGAGACTCATCGATATTTTAAATACGAATGAAGATACGGTCGAAGCCCTGATGAAGCTTCAACTCCCTGCTGGAGTTTCCGTAGATATTAAATCCTAAGGATAGGATCCATGGCTAAAGGTTTAATCGGCGAAAAATTGGGCATGGCCCACATATTCAATAACGACGGTAAGATGGTTACTGTAACTGTTTTACGCGTGGGTCCTTGTTTTGTGTCCCAGGTAAAAACGGAAGCTAACGACGGCTATGAAGCAGTCCAGTTAGCATTCGGAGATGCCAAAGAAAAACACTTAACAAAGGCTGAGCTCGGACATATTAAAAAAGCGAATATCGCGACTCCTAAAAAAACTTTGGTTGAATTCAAAGGATTTGAGGGTGTGGCAGTGGGTTCAGAAGTGAAACTCGCAGATATCTTTGCTTTGGATGATACAGTGAAAGTGACCGGAACTTCAAAAGGGAAGGGAACACAAGGTGTTGTAAAACGCCATGGATTTGCTGGTGGTCCCGCAGGACACGGTTCTCGTTTTCAAAGACACCCTGGTTCGATTGGATCGAACACAACTCCTGGACGCGTGTTCAAGGGTTTGAAAATGGGCGGAAGAATGGGTTCTGAGCAGACTACTGTTCGTAACCTCAAAGTAGTAAAAATTGATGCAGACGCCAACTTGGTATTTGTATCCGGTCCAGTTCCAGGAAGGGAACGTGGTATCGTTACGATAGAAAAAATCGGATAGATAGGTAGAACATGAAAGCGCGTAAATACAATAAAGAAGGCGTATTCGTAAGCGAAGTTGAACTTCCGGCAGAATTATTTGCTACCGGCATTTCGCTTGGAGCCATCTATGATGCGGTGAAAGCTGAAAATGCGAACAATAGACAAGGGACACATTCTACAAAGGATCGTTCCGAAGTTCGCGGTGGGGGAATCAAACCTTGGGCTCAAAAAGGAACTGGTCGTGCAAGACAAGGATCCATCAGAGCTCCACATTTCGTTGGTGGTGGTATCATTCATGGACCAAAACCAAGAGATTATTCCTCTAACTTGTCACGCAGCGTAAAGAAAAAGGCTGTTCTCTCCATCCTTAACAAAAAGGCAGAAGAAAACAGAATCGCGATCATAGAAGACGTAGAACCTTCTTCTTACTCCACAAAGTCCATCTACAACATTTTGAAGAACATGGACATTGCAGAGAAGGGTAACGTGGGTTTTGTGGTAGCTGGTGAAAACCAATTCCTCAAAAAATCCACTCGCAATATAGAGAACCTCAAATATGTGAACAGCAAACGTGTCGTTTGCCGAGACATCCTCTATAATAACAATTTAGTAATCTCTGAAAGCGCTTTAAAAGAGCTTCAGGCTCAGTATTCTAAGAAAGGATAAGACAGTGAACCTAGAGAATGTAATCTTATCACCAGTTGTTACAGAAAAGTCGCAAGACCTTCAAACAATTGGAGAACGTATGGGAAAAAGAACTGTCAAGTATACGTTCAAAGTCCACCCGGATGCGAACAAAACTTTGATCAAACAGGCTCTGAAACAAATGTATAACGTCGTTCCGACAAATGTAAACGTCGCTGTTTACCGCGGAAAAATGAAACGTTTTAGAAACATGCCGTCACAAAGACCTCACTACAAAAAAGCTGTAGTGACGTTTGCAGACGGAGCAAATTTGGATTTTGCTAAGGTTTAATTATGGGAATTAGAAAACTTAAACCCACAACGCAGTCTAGCCGGTATTATTCGGTTTTAGATTTCAAAGAAATCACAGAAGTGGTTCCTTACAAGCCGCTCACTGCCAACATTTCCTATAAAGCTGGTCGTGACAATAAGGGACGAATTGCTGTTAGACGCAAAGGTGGACGTAACAAAAGAAAGTTCCGGATCATCGACTTCAAACGTAATAAATTTGGAATCCCTGCAACAGTAAAAACAATCGAGTACGATCCGAATCGTTCTGCATTCATTGCACTTGTTTGTTATGCGGATGGAGAATACCGATACATTTTAGCTCCTAACGGTTTAAAAGTTGGGGACAAAATTGAATCAGGTCCAGCAGCAGAGATCAAACTAGGGAATACACTTCCTTTAGATAAAATCCCTGCAGGAACAAACGTTCACAACATCGAACTCCATATCGGTAAGGGTGGCCAAATCGCAAGAACGGCTGGTTCCTTTGCTGTCATCTCTGCAAAAGATGGAGACTATGTTTCACTCAAACTTCCTTCTTCGGAAATCCGAAAGGTTCGTAAAGAGTGTTTGGCAACCATTGGGGAACTTTCCAATAAGGACCACAATTTAGTCATCATTGGAAAAGCAGGTCGTAACCGTTGGTTAGGAAAGAGACCGAAAGTAAGAGGGGTCGTTATGAACCCTGTGGACCACCCACTCGGTGGTGGTGAAGGTAGAACTTCCGGTGGACGTCACCCAGTGACTCCATGGGGTAAACCTACGAAAGGTTTTAAAACGCGTAAGACGAGACCGTCTGATCGTTTTATTGTCCAAAGACGTAAGAAAAACAGGAATAGGTAGGGTCTAGATACTCATGGCTAGAAGCTTAAAAAAAGGTCCGTTCATCGACGACCACCTCATGAAAAAAATTACCAAGTTAAATTCTGAAGGGAAAAAAACTCCCTTCAAGTCTTGGTCCAGAAGAAGTACAATTTATCCAGATATGATTGGTCACACTGTGATGATTCATAATGGCAAAGCGTTTGTTCCTGTTTATGTGAATGAAAACATGATCGGTCACAAACTTGGTGAATTTGCTCCCACTAGAACCTTCAAGGGTCATGGTGGAGACAAAAAAGTAGCGAAGAAATAGGTAGAGTGATGGAAGCAAAAGCAGTTGGAAAACACCTAAGAATTTCTGCCAGAAAAGCTCGCCTGGTTGCTGATGAAGTTCGTGGATACGATTATAAGGAAGCCATTGATATCTTGCGTTTTACAAATAAAGCCGCAAGTTCAATGATCATTAACCTTCTCAATTCAGCAGTGGCAAATGCCATCCAGATGAACGAAAGTTTGGATCCAAATTCACTCTTTGTTAAAAAAATCTATGTGGATGACGGCCCTATCATGAAACGTTTCCGACCAAGAGCACGAGGTCGTGCTTCCAGGATCCGTAAACGTTTGAGCCACATCACTGTTGTTGTATCTGAAATCGAAAAGAAGGTTAGCTAATTTATGGGTCAGAAAGTAAATCCAATCGGACTACGAATCGGAATCACACGTAACTGGGATTCGGTTTGGTTTTCCAAACAAGATTACATTAAAAATCTTCACGAAGATATCAAGATCCGTAGATTCCTTCAGAAGAAATTCAAAAATGCATCCGTTGTCAAAATCATCATCGAAAGATTCCCTGAGAAGATCAACGTAAACCTCCATACTTCTAAACCAGGTATGGTGATTGGTCAAAAAGGCCAAAACATCGAAGCGGTGAAACAAGAACTTAAAAAATTCGCTGATAAACCGATTGGAATGAACATCATCGAGGTGAAAAAACCTGAGATCATTGCACAAGCAATTGCGGAAACAGTGGCCCTTCAAATCGAACAAAGGATGCCATTCCGACGTGTGATGAAAGCAGAACTTCGTCGTGCCATGCGCGGTGGAGTGGAAGGTGTGAAAATTCAAATCTCCGGACGACTCAACGGAGCTGATATGGCAAGAACGGAAAAATATATGGAAGGACGAGTTCCTCTTCATACTCTCCGTGCCAAAATTGATTTTGGATTCAAAGAAGCTCTCACGACTTTCGGTCAGATTGGTGTGAAAGTATGGACTTATACAGGGGACTACTTCCCAACAAAAGAAGAGTCCGATGAAGATAAATACGCTGTAAAACGTAGAACGAGTTAAGAAGTACTAAAGAGAAACCATCATGTTAGCACCTAAACGAGTAAAATTTAGAAAACGCCAAAGAGGGCGCTTAAAAGGTAAGGACGAAAGAGGTTCTTACGTTGCGTTCGGAGAGTTTGGTTTAAAAGCCATTTCTTCCGGTCGCATCACTGCGCGCCAAATTGAGGCTGCAAGGATCACCATCAACCGCCAAGTCAAACGAGGTGGGAAATTATGGATCAGGATCTTCCCTCATCTACCAATCACGAAAAAACCTGCCGAAACTCGTATGGGTAAAGGTAAAGGTAACCCTGAGTTCTGGATTGCTGAAATCCGTCCAGGTCGTGTTCTTTTTGAAATGGCTGGTGTTGATGAAGAAACAGCAAGAAAAGCACTTCATTTAGCAGCGTTCAAACTGCCAGTTGAAACTTCATTTGTAAAGAGGAACGTTCTATGAAAGACGATTTCAAATCACTTACTCCAGAAGATTTGAAGAAAGAAATTCTTTCCTCTTCCGAAGAAGTAAGAAAAGCAAGATTCCAATTTGGTGTCACAAGATCTCTTGAGAATCCAAAAGTAATCCGCAATCATAAGAAGAGAATTGCCCAAGCGTTGACGGTTCTTCGTGAGAAGGAACTCACTGCGAAAGGTAAACTCAAACAAATCGCACCAAAGGCTGGTTCAGCTCCAAAAGCTGCTAAAACGAGCAAAGGTAAGAAGAAGTAGGTTATGGAAGATAAAAACTCTAAAAAGTCTTTAACCATTCAGGGTGTAGTCGTGAGCGATGCTATGGATAAAACCGTAGTGATTGAAATCATCACAAGAAAAGTGCACCCACGGTTTAAGAAAATTATGACCAGAACTTCCCGCGTGAAAATTCACGATGAGAAGAACGAGTGTCAAGTTGGTGATCGAGTCATCGCTGTGGAAACAAGACCACTTTCTAAACAGAAACACCATAAACTTGTAAAGGTAATTGAGAAGGCTAAATTAGTATGATCCAACAAGAAACTATTTTACAAGTAGCCGATAACTCGGGTGTGAAAAAAGTCATGTGCGTAAAAGTGCTTGGCGGTTCCAAAAAACGCTACGCAACGCTTGGTGACGAAATCATCGTCGCTGTGAAGGAAGCACAACCTGCATATGGTCTTCGTGACGGGCAAGGTAAGAAGGTGCATAACAAAGCGGTTCAAAGAGCCGTTGTCGTAAGAACGAAAAAAGAAGTTCGTCGTCCAGACGGAACCTATATCCGTTTTGATGACAATGCGGTTGCCATTATCGATGATAAAGGGAATCCAAAAGGAACAAGGATCTTCGGACCTGTTGCCCGCGAACTTCGTGATAAAAAATACATGAAAATTATATCTCTAGCTCCGGAGGTTCTCTAGAATGGCGACTAAATTAGCATATAGAGGTTCCGAGCCTACTAAATTCAAAAAAACAAAAATCAAAAAGGACGATGAAGTCCTTGTGATTTCTGGAAAAGAAAAAGGAAAAAAAGGGAAGGTTCTTGCTGTTGATAAACGCAAAGACCGCGTTTACATCGAAGGTGTGAACAAACGAAAAAGATTCGTTCGTCCGACGCAAGAAAACCCTGGTGGGGGAGCGATTGAAATCGAATTCCCAATCCATATTTCCAATGTGATGTTTCACGACGCAAAAGCAGAGAACAAAGCGAAGCCTAAGAAGAAAATTAAGGCTGTACGCTTGGGCTTTGCCAAGAAGGATGGTAAATCCGTACGAGTGACTCGACCAGAAGGGAAAGAAGTATAGATATGGTACCTAGGCTTAAATCAAAATACGAAAAGGAAATTCGTCCTACACTTCAAAAGTCACTCGGCTTTCAAAGTGTGATGAGAGTTCCTAAACTCGAAAAAATCGTAATCAATGTCGGGATGGGCGAAGCTCATACCAACCCGAAAGCAATGGAAGCATGCCTTGTGGAAATTGGCCAAATCACTGGCCAAAGACCGGTCAAAACTTTCGCAAAGAAATCCATCGCTGGTTTCAAAGTGAGAGAAGGAATGGTGCTTGGTTGCAAAGTGACTCTTCGTGGTCATCATATGTATGAGTTCCTTGATCGTTTCATTAACGTAGCCCTTCCAAGGGTTCGTGACTTTCGTGGTGTCAACCCGAAAGGTTTTGATGGAAGAGGGAATTACAACCTTTCTGTCAGAGAACAGATCATTTTCCCAGAGATCCAATTTGATAAAATCAATACGATCTATGGAATCAATATCACTTTCGTAACGAACACGGAAGTGGACAAAGAAGCGTTCGAATTATTCCAAGCCTTCGGTATGCCTTACCGAACGGCAGGTAAGTAGGAGATTACTCATGGCGAAAAAATCAATGATGGAACGCCACGCCAAAGAGCAAAAATTCAAAGTGAGAGAGTACAATCGTTGCCCTCTTTGTGGTCGATCACGCGCTTATTTGCGCCGCTTTGATATGTGTCGTCTTTGCTTCCGGGACCTTGCTAGCAAGGCTCAGATCCCCGGTGTGAAAAAGTCCTCCTGGTAATTAGGTTAAGGTAAGATATGAGTCTTTCAGATCCAATCGCAGATATGCTAACAAGAATTAGAAACGCACAACAAGCTAAACATGAGCTTTGTGTGATTCCTGGTAGCAAAATCAAAAAGTCCATCCTAGATCTTCTCAAAGAAGAAGGTTTTGTAGATGATGTCCAAACTGTAAAAAATGGAAGTTTTGATGACTTCCAAGTAAAACTAAAATATGACACGGAAAAGAAACCGGTGATTCGTATGATCGAGAGAGTTTCGACTCCAGGTCGTCGAGTATACATCCAATCTGGTGAAATCCGCCCATTCCGAAATAACATCGGAACGCTCATCCTTTCGACTTCGAAAGGTGTGATGACTGGGAAACGTGCTCGTAAACTCAGAGTAGGAGGGGAAGTTCTCTGTAAGGTATTCTAGAGAACGATAACACTATGTCTAGAGTCGGAAAAAGTATCATCAAATTGCCTGCAAAGGTAGAAGTAAAAGCAGATGCAGAAGCCCTTACCATCAAAGGGCCGTTAGGGGAATTAAAAACTCCAATCTACGAAGGTGTAAGTGCCAACGTAGAAAACGGAGAATTGGTTTTTACTCGTAAAAGTGAAGACCAAAAGACTGTGGCACTCCATGGTCTCGTTCGTTCCCTTGCGATGAACTGCGTGAAAGGAGTCACTTCTGGTTGGGAAAAAAACCTGGAAATCACCGGGGTCGGTTACCGTGCACAAAAACGTGGTAAGGATCTAGTGATGGCACTTGGTTATTCTCATGAAGTGGTGTTCCCTGAACCCAATGGCATCAAAATTGAAGTCGCAGATCAGCTCAAAATCAAAGTATCGGGAATTGACCGACAACTGGTTGGACAAGTTGCGGCTGATATTCGTTCCAAAAGACCTCCTGAGCCTTACAAAGGCAAAGGGATCAAATACCAGAACGAATACATCCGTAGAAAGGCCGGAAAGACCGGTAAGAAGTAGAACGTCATGATCAACAAGACAGCTAAAAATACGAAAAGATTGAGAAGAGCGGAGAGAGTTCGATACAAACTCCGCCAAACATCGGAAAGACCTCGGTTAGTGTTTAACAAAACAAACCGTTACCTCACTGCACAAATCATTGATGATGCAAAAGGTGTAACATTAGTTTACGCAACCACCCTCGAGAAAGATTTTCCGAAACATGAAAATTCTAAGAAGAGTAAATCGGCTGCAACCGAACTCGGTAAAGTAGTCGCTGACAAGGCGAAAAAAGCGGGTGTTTCCCAAGTGGTTCTTGACCGTTCTGGGATGGTATACCACGGAAGGATCGCTGCGTTTGCTGATTCTGCCCGCGAAGGTGGATTGGAGTTCTAAATGATGTTAGAAGAAGAAACAAAAGAATTTACTGAGAAGGTCGTTAAAATCGACCGAGTTGCCAAAGTTGTGAAAGGGGGACGTCGTTTCTCTTTCAACGCACTTTCTGTCGTCGGCGACTCGAAAGGAAAAGTAGGAATTGGATTTGGAAAAGCAAACGAAGTTCCAGATGCCATCCGAAAGTCCATTGAATCGGCTAAAAAGAATTTAAAATCCATTCACTATATCGGTCATACAGTTCCGCACGATGTTGTGGGACAGTTCAAATCTGCTCGAGTGATTTTGAAGCCTGCTTCTCCGGGAACGGGGATCATCGCGGGAGCTTCTGTTCGTTCCGTTTTGGAAAGAGCAGGGATCCAAGATGTTTTGACAAAATCATGGGGATCTTCAAACCCGATGAACATTGTGAAGGCGACTATGGATGCATTACAACAATTGGAAACTCCGTCTATGGCGGTGAAACGACGTGGTGTTAGTCTCAAACATTTGTTTGGGCAAGATCTATAAGAAGGAATCTGACTATGGAAGAAGTGATCGTAACGCAAGATAGAAGTTCAATTGGGATTATCCCAATGCACAAAAAAACTCTCATTGCACTCGGCCTTAAAAAGAAAGGTCAATCCAAAAAACACAAAATGACTCCCCAATTGAAAGGGATGTTACGACAAGTAGGTTACTTGTTGAAAGTGGAAAAGGTATAATTGTATGGCACAAGATAGAATCGAACAAGGTCGTGGGTTTGGCGCAAAACGTGCGAAAAAATCCACATCTCTCGGCAACAAAAACTTGGTTCCAGTTCCGGTAGGTGCAAAAACCTCTCCGAAACGTGTGGGCCAAGGTCCAGGATCGGGGATGGGAAAAACTTCCACTCGTGGTTCCAAAGGACAAAGAGCTCGTGCATCTTCTATGAAACGTGGTTTCGAAGGTGGACAGATGCCCCTTCACAAACGTTTGCCAAAACGTGGTTTTACCAATATCTTCTCTGAAGTGTTCCAACCAGTCAACTTGATCTCTTTAACAAAAGCGGGTCTATCTGGGGAAGTGACTCCTGCCATTCTCAAAGCAAAATCTTTGATTAAGTCGGAAGCTGGTCCCATCAAATTGCTCGGAACTGGCGAAGTGACGACTGCCATTACCATCACGGTGGATGCTTTTTCTGCCTCTGCAAAAGAGAAAATTGAAAAAGCAGGTGGAAAAGTCATCATCAGAGAAAAGAAAAAAGAAGAGAAAAAAAACTAATTACCCATGTTTCAAACCATCGCTAACATCTTTCGAATCCCGGAATTAAGATCTAAAATCCTATTTACGATCGGTATGTTGTTACTTTTTAGAATGGGAACTCACGTGACCATTCCTGGTATCAACAGTTTGATTGTGACGGGCATTACTGCCGATCCAAGTGAAGGTTTCCTTGGAATGGTGGATTTGTTTGCTGGTGGTGCTCTTCTCAAATTTTCTATTTTTGCATTAGGGATCATGCCTTATATCTCTTCTTCCATCATCATGCAACTTGTGATGGTTCTCATTCCAAGTCTGCAAAAGATGCAAAAGGAAGGAGAAGAGGGCAGAAAAAAGATCCAACAGTATACGAAGTACGGAACGCTCATCCTTTGTGCGATTCAGTCTCTTGCTGTGATCCAATTGGCAAATTCTTGGTCTACTGGATCAGGAAACGCACAAGCCAAGTATCCTGGTCTTATCAATCCGTCAGTGGAAGGTTACTTTTTACCAATTGCGATGCTTTCCATCACAACAGGGACTGTGCTTCTCATTTGGCTCGGGGAACAGATCACGGAACGAGGGATCGGAAACGGTATCTCTCTCATTATTTTCGCGGGTATCATTGGTCGTATGCCAGAAGCACTCATTGCGATGTTTACTTCTGATACTTCAGATGCGCTTAGCATTCTCATTCTCATCATCATCTTTATTGTTCTCATTTCCTTAACTGTGATTTTAACCCAAGGGGTCCGCCGGGTACCATTGAATTATGGAAAACAAATGGTGGGTAGAAAGATGGTTCAGGCTCGTAGCCAATCCATCCCTTTTAAAGTGAACAGTGCGAATGTAATGCCAATTATCTTTGCATCATCTTTGATTCTATTCCCACAAACAATTGTTCAGTGGTTATCGTCGAAGGGTGGTCAATGGGCAGGTTGGGCTGTGATTATGGACTATTTTAATCCATTTTCACAAATCTGGTACCATGCTTTATTTTATTATGTGATTTATACTTCTCTCATCATCTTCTTTGCTTATTTTTATACAGCGATTCAGTTCAACCCACAAGAGTTAGCTGATAACTTAAAAAAATATGGTGGGTTCATTCCAGGAGTTCGTCCAGGAAGCCAAACCAAAGAAATGATTGAGAAAATTCTGAATCGAATCACCTTACCGGGTGCTCTTTTCCTTGCTGGTCTTGCTCTTGCTCCTTATCTTATCATTAAATTCTTAAATCTCGGATCTAATACCGGTGGCGGAACTTTAGTGTATACATTCGGGGGAACTTCTCTACTCATTATGGTGGGTGTGGCACTCGAAACCTTAAAACAGATCGAAGCCCAACTCCTCATGAGAAATTACGAAGGTTTCATGAAAAAGACTAAAATCAAGGGAAGAGTGTAACGAATGAAGAGACTCATATTTATGGGCCCTCCAGGTGCTGGAAAGGGAACACAAGCTGACATCATCAAAGAGAAATACAATATCCCTCAGATTTCCACAGGTGATATCCTCCGTGCGGCTGTAAAAAATGGCACCGCTATGGGGATTGAAGCAAAAAAATATATGGACGCTGGAGACCTTGTTCCAGATGCTGTCGTTATAGGCATTATCCGCGACCGTTTGGTCGAAGCTGATTGTGCAAATGGATTCATTTTGGATGGATTTCCTAGGACGGTGGAGCAAGCAAAGGCTCTCTCGGAAATCCTCAAAGAGCTTCACATGGAGCTCGACTCCGTTGTCAACCTAGACGTTCCTGACGAAGAACTCGTCAAACGGTTGCTAGGTAGAGCGATCAAAGAAGGACGCTCGGATGACAACGAAGAGACCATCAAAAACCGTCTGCATACTTACAACACCAAGACGTTGCCCCTCATTGACTTTTATAAAGCCACAGGGATCCTTCGGCAAATCAATGGTTTGGGAAGTATGGAAGAAATCACTAACACTATTTTAAAATCAATCTAGTAGGAGATAGACCCTGGCTAAGGAAGAAGCAATCACTATTGACGGAACCGTTTTAGAACCTTTACCAAATGCGATGTTCCGTGTGGAACTAGAGAATGGGCACAAAGTTCTAGCGCACATTTCAGGAAAGATGCGTATGCATTACATTCGTATCCTACCTGGAGACAAAGTCACTGTGGAACTTTCTCCTTATGACTTAACCAAGGGCCGTATCACTTACAGAAAGAAATAGGAACCTATAATGAAAGTTAGAGCATCAGTCAAAAAAATCTGTCCGGAATGCAAAGTCATTCGCAGAAAAGGTGTAATCCGAGTGATTTGCACGAACCCAAAACACAAACAAAGGCAAAGATAGGAAGATATGGCACGTATCGCGGGTGTTGATTTACCATCAAACAAAAGAATAGTGATCGGTCTTACATACATATTTGGTATTGGTAAGACATCCTCTCAAAATATCCTGAAAAAAGCAGGAATTGACGAATCTATCAGGGTGAAGGACCTCTCGGACGAACATGAAGCCGCGATCCGACGAGTCATTGAAGAATCATACCAGGTAGAAGGGGATCTTCGTTCTGAAGTCAACCTTAACATCAAACGATTGATGGACGTTGGTTGCTACAGAGGGTTCCGACATAGACGTGGACTACCAGTCAACGGACAAAGAACGAGAACCAACGCAAGAACCCGTAAGGGAGTCAAGAAAACTGTAGCTAACAAGAAAAAGGCTACTAAGTAGAGGACTAATCCATGGCTGAAAAAGACGCAAAAAATAAAAAAGATACCAAAAAGGTTAAGAAAAAAGAGAAGAAGAACGTTCCACGGGGTAAGGTTTATATCCAAGCTTCGTTTAACAATACAATCGTATCCATTACGGATATGGCTGGAAACGTTCTATCTTGGTCTTCTTCTGGAATGATGGGATTTCGTGGATCCAAAAAATCCACTCCTTATGCTGCACAAGTGGCAGCAACCAACGCTGCAGACAAAGCAATTGAAGCAGCAGGTCTTTCTGAAGTGGATGTAATGGTATCAGGTCCAGGGATTGGACGTGAATCTGCCATTCGTTCTTTGACCACAAAAGGTCTATCAATCAAACTCATTAAAGACGTAACTCCGCTCCCGCACAATGGGTGCCGACCACGAAAAAGAAGAAGGGTGTAGGAATTAGATATGGCACGTTACCGAGGTCCAGTTGTTAAATTGATGAGAAGAGAGGGACTTAACCTCTTTCTCAAAAATAGTCATACATTACATAAAGAAAAATCTTCCCTTGAAAAGAGAAAGTACCCACCAGGTCTTCCTCCTAAGAAAAAAGGAAAGATCACTGAATACGGAGCTCAGCTTCGTGAAAAACAAAAAGTAAAACGCGCTTACGGAGTTTTAGAAAAACAATTCCGTAGATACTTTGAAGAAGCGTCTCACACTCCAGGAATTCCTGGTGAGAACTTACTCCAATTCCTCGAAAGAAGATTGGATAACGTTCTTTATCGTATGGGATTTGCTGTAACTAGAAGACAAGCTCGTAACTTTGTGGCACACAGACACATCCTTGTGAATGGACACCGAGTGGACATTTGTTCTTATCGAGTGAATATTGGTGATAAAATCGAAATCCGTGAGAAATTCCAAAAATCCGCGTTTATCGAAGAAAATATCAAATTAGCCCAAGCGATCAATCGTACTGCTTCTTGGGTGAGCGTTGATTATGCCAAGTTCTCAGGAGAAGTGTTGTCACTTCCAACAAGAGATCATATTGATATCCCTGTGAAAGAACAGGTAATCGTAGAGTTGTACTCGAAGTAAGAATTTAGAGAAGAAGGATACGACATTGTCTCCAAAGAATTTATTAAAAGGTTTTAAAAGACCCAAAAAAATCGAATTCACTACCGATGTGAATACACCAAACTACGGTAAGTTTGTTGCAGAACCTTTCGAAAGAGGAATTGGTACAACGATTGGGAACTCCCTTCGTCGTACACTTATGTCTTCTATTGAAGGCGCGGCGATCTCCGCGATTCGGATTGAAGGAGTCTCACACGAGTTCTCTTATATTGAAGGTGTAGCAGAAGACGTAACTCGTATCATTCTTAACTTAAAACAAGTTCGAATCAAATACGAGCCGGAAGACAAAGAAGCAAGCAAAGTGATCCACCTTGAATTAAAAGGTGCAGGTTACTTTCGTGCGGCTGACCTAGCAGTTGATTCTTCGATTGAAATCATGAACCCAGACCTTCATATTGCAACCCTCAATGAGGATGCCAATTTGATAATGGATTTGGAAATCCAAAGAGGACGTGGTTACGTTCCTGCGGAAGACAAAAAGAAAGACATTGAAGTATTGGGAACGATTCCAATCGATTCTATCTTTTCACCGATTCAAAAAGTATTGTTTGAAGTATCAGAAACTCGAGTCGCACAACGTTCTGATTACGAAAAATTGACGATGGAAGTTTGGACTGACGGTTCTGTATCTCCAGAAGATGCAGTAGCGCAAGCAGCCAAAATTCTAAAAGACCACTTAACTGTTTTCATTAACTTTGAAGAAGAAATCGAAGAAGAAGAAGAAGAGTTGGATGAAGCTGATGAAAAACTGAAAGCAGCTTTATCAAAACACGTTGAAGAATTGGAACTTTCTGTTCGTTCTACAAACGTTCTTCGCAGTTTGGAAATTGACTTCATTGGTGAGCTCGTGAAGAGATCAGAAGACGAAATGACGAAATCAAAACATTTCAGCGAACAAAGTTTGTTAGAGTTGAAAGCAAAACTTTCCTCTATGGGACTTTCGTTCGGTATGAGAGATTTTTAAGATGAATAAACGTAATAAAGTTAAACAACTCAACAGATCCGCTGATCATAGAAAAGCTATGATCCAAAATATGGTAATCTCTTTACTTCGCCACGAAAGAATTGAATCTTCCGTTGCGAAACTGAAGGTGGCTCGTTCTTATGCAGAACGAATCATCACTAGAGCAAAACGAAATTTGGATGCAAATTTAGCCAATCTTGACGAACAAAAGAAAAATGCTGCGATTTTACACAATACAAGATACCTTTACAGTCATCTTGGTGATCAAGAAATCGTTACAAAACTTTTGAAAGACCTTGCGAACCGATATGCAGAAAGAGTGGGTGGATACACACGAATCATTCGATTGGTAAACCGTCCTTCTGACAACACGGCAATGGGAATTTTGGAACTTGTGGACAGAAAAACACAAGACGAACTCAAAGCGGAAGCGAAAGCAAAACGTGAAGAGAAAAAACCAGCAAAAAAAGAAGAAAAGCCTAAAAAAGCCAAAAAAGAAAAGGCCGCTGCTTCCAATTAAGTTTCTCCGCTAACACGAATTCCGTGGTGAAAAACCTACTTAAGTGTCCGCTTAGGTAGGTTTTTTTATTGCCAACCTTTTTATTTCCATTAAATTCTAACCTCCGAAAACTATGGATTCTTCTTTACCTATTTCTGATCCCATTTGGCAAACCAGCTTCATTGAAAGTCCTATTGGGATGGCCATCACTGATATGCAAACTGGACTTTATGTTGAGGCAAATGAGGTGTATTGCAGGTGGCTTGGGCGAAATAGGGATGAGGTAATTGGAAAAACGACAGTGGATTTGGGTATTTATTCAAATCTCGAAGATCGGGAAATAATCCTTTCGAAATTAAATTCAGAAGGTTTTGTTTTGAACTTTGAAGTTCCGCTCGTCACAAAAACGGGTGAGACGGTCACAATTCTATTCAGTGGGAAAATTGTGGAAGGTGGCAAATACCTTCTGAGTGCGGGACAAAACATCTCGGCATTGAAAGAAAAAGAAACACTAGCCAATGCCCTCCAAAAAGAATTAAAAATCAGCAAAGAATTATTTGAAAGTGTGTTTAGGTTAAACCCTGCAGCTGTCAGTTTATCGAATGCAGAAACAGGAAGATACGATGATGTCAATGAAGCGTATTGCCGACTCGTCGGATTTGACCGTGAAGAAATCATCGGACGAACCTCACATGAATTGAATATTTGGATCACCAAATTGGATCGTGCGAGGTTATTGGCCGAAGTCCAAAAAAAAGGTTGGAGTACGGGAATGGAAGCAAGTCTCCGAATGAAATCTGGAGAAATTCGGCATATTGTATCGGGTAATACCATACTCAACCACGATGGACGTTCTACCCTCCTTGCAATCCTCATTGATATTACAGAAGCCAAACAAAACAAAGAAGCACTCGAATTTGCAGTCAAAGAACGGACGAAGGATCTTAATCGGATCCTGGAAGATTTACAAAAAACCCAAGACCAATTGATCCTTTCCGAAAAAATGGCAACCCTTGGCCAACTTGTCGCGAGTGTCGCACATGAAATTAATAACCCTCTTGCGGCAATCTCAGCCTTTAGTGAACAATTACAAAACCGATTGGGTGATTTTGCATCTCGTCTTCTGGAAATCAGGAATTGTATGGGGAAATATTCTGATGAGGATGCAGAAGGGATCATTCAATGGATTTCCGAATTATTCCAAGCGAAACCAAAAACGCATAGTTTTGCCGAAACAAGGAAAATTAAAAAGAATTTAGAAGCCTTATTTGTATCAGTAAGCATCGATTCGCCATATGATTTAGCGGACCGTATCGTTGATTTAGGCGTTTCCGATTTTATATTAGAAAATACTAATTTTGTTGTGAAACTTAAAAACACCCCCATTTTAAGTATCATTTTGAACGAACTCTATTCTTTACGAAGCATTGAATCCATTCGTTTGGCAGTGGAACGTACTTCAAAGATTGTTTATAGTTTAAAAAATTATGGAAGAATGGACCGTGGATCTGCAAAAATCCAGATCAATATCATTGATACAATTGAAACTGTTCTTACTTTGTATCAAAATAAAATGAAGTCAGGGATTGAGTGCATTCGTTTGTACAATGCCAACCCTATGATTATGGGGTATCCAGATGAACTCATCCAAATCTGGACCAACTTGATTTATAATGCATTACAAGCGATGCACTTTAAAGGGAAATTAACCATTCAAGTAGAAGAAACTGGAACTGATGTTGAGGTCTCCATCAAAGACGATGGCCCTGGAATCCCATTGGCTGTGCAAAGGCGGATCTTTGAACCTTTTTTTACCACAAAAGAAAAAGGAGAAGGGACTGGGCTTGGCCTCGGGATTGTCAAACAATCAGTGGAAGAAAGGCATAAAGGCCAAATTCAATTGTTTTCCGAACCTGGCCAGACTGTTTTTCTCGTTTCTCTTCCTAAACTCTAGCCAACTGCTTCTGCAATTCTTCTGCGACGACGTCAAAGTTTTGATTTTGGATGACAGTTTTGTAAGCGGAAGCGACGATCGGGTGCCTTTTTTCGTCAAGTTGGATGAGATTCGGTAATACCTTTAAACCATAAAAACCATTGGTGATCTTTTCTGGTCTTGTACCATAGGCAAGATCATATCCGTACTTACGGTCCCGAGTGTCGGATCCAAAACAAGCCAACATAAAATCGGTCATACCCGACAATCCATTGAATGTGGTTGGATCCCCGCCGAGTAAAACTCCTATCGAAACCATTTCATTGAAGAATCGATTGCTTAAATGGAATAGGGTGTTATCGACATTACCACCTAATTCGCGTTTGAAATAACCTTCCACAAGTCCCATTGCAAGTGCATAAATGGTTTTGAGCGCTCCTCCGAGTTGGACACCTTTGGTGTCTCTTGAGTTGATCGCAGGTCTTGTGAACACATAATTATTCGAGAGGAGTTCTTTTAATTTGGGGATGAGAGAATCTTCAAAAGCAGAGATTTCAAAACCAGATATCTTACGTTCCATGATTTGGTCTGGGTAACAGGCACCAGATACAACCGCCAAACGTTCCCTTTCGATGAGAAGTAATTCATTTAGATCTTCCAGGATGAGTCCTTTTTTGGATCCGGTAAATCCTTTGATCACATTCACCATTGGGGACTTGTTTTTTTGTAAATACGTTCTGATTTTTGAATAAACAGCGTCAAACTCCCAAGGGTTTGTTCCTTGGACAAAAAGAGTCGCTGATTCTAACACATCAGGTTTGTCCGAAAACTCTATGTTAGGTGGCAGTTTGTAAATTGGGTAGTGGATGATGTCACGTCTTTCTTCATTACTACGAGCCACCATTTCCGAGTCGGGATGGTAAATTGTTACTTTTACATTTTTGTTGGCGACGATACAAGCGAAAGCCACGGACATATTGGAAGAACCAATAATCACCACATGTTCTTCTGGTTTTTTTGGTAATGAAATGAGTTGGTTTGTTTCTCTAACATCACCTCGATACAAGTTTCGATATGTTCCATGTTTGTGTTTATTGAGATTACTTCCCACTAGGAGTGCAAGGTTATCAATGATGAATTGTTTTTTGTCACCAGTGCCAGGAAACGAAATTTGTTCAATATGAGATGGGAAACTTTCCATTTCCTTTTTGGTTAACTCACCGACTAGCACAGGTTTGCCGATTACAAGTTTACCAACTGCTTGGTTGAAAAGTAAGCCTTCAATGGGAAGGATTTTTTCTGTACCTTCGAGTGAGATTGGCAAGATGACTTTGTTTGCCACATAATGGTAAACTGTGTCCACAAACGGCATAAGCCTTCCATCACGAGACCTTGTCCCTTCCGGAAAGATGGAGATCACCTTTCCATCTGATTGTAATTTTTGAGAATTACGGAAGGCACGCATGTTAATTTTGGTCATCACATCGGAAAGGGATGGGTTGTCTGCCATGTCCTTTTTGGAGCAAACAAGTAAGGTCCCAAACATATAAAGACCGAGGCGAGTGAAGTCTGGTTCAAAGGCGAGGCGACCTGCAATGAAAACAAGGGATTCGGCAATCTTACGACCTTCTGGGCCTGAGTTGTAAAGTAAGGTAAAAATGGCAGGCGCATCCAAATGGCTCAAGTGGTTTGAGATGAGAGTGACAGGGTATCTGCCAATGATCCCATCGAGTAGTTTTAAATTTTCAGTCCCTTCGACCTTAAATTTATTCATGATCGGATCCAGAAATTTGAGCATAAAATCGCGTGGTTCTGGACGGATGTCTGTGTACACTCCGATTTCTTCCAGGCGTTCTGGTTCTTGGAAAATTTCCATCACCTTGGGTTTGGGCGTGGATTGGGATAAAACTAAAAATTCTTCTAAAATGGACTTTGCTTCTTGTTCCGAAAGACCGGATTTTACAAATAAGTGAATGTTCTCAAAAAATTCTTTGTGCCAACGTCCCAAAGTGGCTTCTTTTTCTGTCATGTATCCCTCTAAACCGACATCAGCGTACTGAAAAGTTTCGATTTGTCTATTCGATTTTTACAATTGATTGCGTAAATCTAGGATTTCTCTAAACTGACTTCTTGGGTGATCGAGATCCCGGTATGAATCATAAAAACAAACCAATTTCCTCGGAACAGAAATGGATACCCGATGGATTTCATTTTTTAGGTCCGGAAGAAAGTAAAAACCGGCGAAATTTACTACAATCGTTTTCAGAACTTTTTGAAAAAGAAGGGTATTCTGAAATCACCTTACCCAGCTTCGATTATTCCAATTCGTTTCGTTCTCAATTACAGGATGGTTTGGAAAGTTTACTCGTCGCCAAAGATTGGGATGGGAATGAACTTTCGCCTGGTGTGGATTTAACACTCCAAGTGGTAAAAGGGATGGCGGCAAGGTCTCATTGGGAAGAAAACCAAAACGTCTATTACTTTGCCAAAAAAATTAGAGATCATAAAAAACGGAACGCATCACGGCGAGAAGTCCTCCAGGTAGGTGTGGAGAGTTTGGGAAATAGTGATACAAATCATTTGATTTCGCAAATTAAAATTCTAAAAAAACTTTGGGACAATACATTGCCCAATAAAACCTTTACTCTCGTATTTGGGCATTCTTCCTTTTTTCGTACGATTTTGGAAATCCTTGGTTGGAACGAAGAACAAACAAATGTTCTACGACAGTTTTTATACACTAAAAACTTACCAGAACTAGTTTCTTTGGCTGCTCGGGAGAATACTTCTGAGACTCATATGCAGATCATCCAATTATTACTAAAACCGATCCTATCTTCGGAAATGGGTGTTTTTAAAAAAACATTAGAAACTGTTTTATCAAAAGATGAATTATTAAAAGTAAAACATGATTTGGAATCCATTACTTCCTTTTTCGAAGTTTGGAACAAAGAAATGAAAGGGATTTTTTGCATCTTTGATCCTGCTCTCGTCCGAGATCTCTCGTATTACACTGGTTTTATGTTCCAGGGATATGTGGAACAAGATCCGGAACCTGTGTTTGCGGGTGGTGTTTATAATGATTTATATGCAAGTTTTACTGGAATTCAAAAGGATGCATGTGGTTTTGCACTGCATTTGGATGCAATCGAAGTTATGTTAAATAAGGAAAAATGAGGGATTTATGCCTGCAAATTTAGTCGTTGGAGCCCAGTGGGGTGATGAAGGAAAGGCAAAAGTAATTGATTACCTTTCAAAAGATACAGATATCATTGTACGTTACCAAGGTGGGGCTAATGCCGGTCACACGGTTGTTGTTGGTGGAAAAAAGTATATCTTCCATTTGGTTCCATCTGGAATCATTTATGACAATACAACTTGTGTGATTGGGAATGGTGTGGTTCTCGATCCTGAGTATTTTTTGAAAGAATGTGCGGACCTAGAGACACATGGCTTTCGTGTGAAAGACAAGGTTCTCATCAGTGATTCCTGCCATATCCTACTTCCTTACCACAGATTGATCGATGAAGCAAGAGAAGCAGGTTCTTCTCCTGAACGTAAAATTGGTACCACGAAAAAAGGGATTGGTATGTGTTATGCGGATAAAATGCTTCGGAATGGAGTTCGCGCCGGTGATCTACTTGATAAGGAAAATTTAAAACGAAAATTGAATCATATCTTGGAAGTAAAAAACCAAGAGCTTGTCAAATACTACGATTTGGAACCAGTGAATCCAAATGAAATGTATGACTTCTTATTGGATTTTGCTGATAAAATGGGAAAAAACATCATTAATACTGTGTATTACCTCAATTCTGAATTGGAAAAAGGCAAAAGGGTATTACTAGAAGGTGCCCAAGGTACTGGACTTGATATTGATTTTGGAACCTATCCCTATGTAACAAGCTCCAATCCTACCACGGGTGGTGCACTTGCTGGTTCAGGTGTAAGTTTTCGGTATTTGAAAGATGTGATTGGGATTACAAAAGCTTATGCCACGCGAGTTGGGGAAGGTCCTTTCCCTTCTGAAATTTTAGGTGAGGCTGGCGATGTTTTACGAAAGTTAGGTGGTGAATATGGATCCACAACGGGTAGACCAAGACGTTGCGGTTGGTTTGATGTACAGATGATCAAACATGCAGTGACAGTAAATGGTATCAATTCACTAGTTTTAACAAAAATAGATGTACTCAGTCATTATGAAACGATCCCAGTCGTTGTTGGATATGAGTATAAAGGTAAAAAATTGGATTTCTTTCCATCACAAGGACTTGAAGACGTTAAACCATTGTTCGCTGAATATAAAGGTTGGAAAGATGATATCTCTGGAATCAATTCTTTTGCAAAACTTCCTCCGCTGTGTCAGTCATATATTAAGTCCTTACAAGAGTTAGTGAATACAAAAATTGGGATCGTATCGACTGGACCCGATCGTGATCACACGATCATCATGGACTAAAAAAAAAAGGGGAGTTCACGATCTTTTTTTTAAGTAGTTGTTGACCGAGAAAGGTGGTTCGATATTCTTGGCTACAGAACGAGTCGTTAGCTCAGCTGGTAGAGCAATTCCCTTTTAAGGAATGGGTCCGGGGTTCGAATCCCCGACGACTCAAAAGTAAGAGTTCTACAACTCTTATCACGTTCTTCGAAACGGTGCCATCGTCTAATGGTTAGGACACAAGGTTTTCATCCTTGCAATCGGGGTTCAATTCCCCGTGGCACTACCAAACACACTTCCCTCAACTCACAAACCTTACAAATCTTCTCTTCAAAACTCCCTCTACATTTATCGATAATCCCAACCCTCGTGAGATAAAAATCGTATAACAACGGATCGTTGGAATTGATTTTTTTAAAAAATTCAGTGAGTAAAAATGCATCGTTTAATTGAATTTGTTTTTGGTTTTTGATCCCAAGAACCTTGATTAATTTTTGGATATGCACATCCATTGGATAGGGTATTTGATTGGGTTTGATGTTTTGGTACAATCCAAAATCAGGATAATCATTGCGAACCATCCAACGTAAAAAAAGTGAAATTCTTTTTTTGGGAGATTTTGATTTCCATTTTCCGATTAAAAATTGTAATCCATAACTCAGTGTTTCCGTTTTTAGGGTGCTGATCAGTTCCGTTTCAAAATGTTTTTGGAAATTTTGGATCGATGTGTTTTGATCAAATCTACCATTTGTATCTAAAAAATAGGATTCAAAAAGAGGGGAGGTTTGTTTCTTTTTTGTGAGAATCCTTTGTAAGGTGAGAAAAAGTACAATCACATCCTCTTTTGTTTGGAACCGGTAACCTTTTTGTGAATTTAAAAATTTTGAAAAAGAAGGGTTGGAATAAACAAAGAATTCATAGGGAGAGGGACCCATCTCTAAGAAAATAGGTTTTAGAAAATTTTGAATGTTTTTGACATTCCCATAAGCAAATAAACAAGAGATGAGAGAAACCAATTCGATATCGAGTGGATTTTTGTATTGTTTGGGAAAACAAATGGGATCTGTTTCCAAATACGATATGTTTTGGTATTTGGAGATTAAATTTTCTAATTTGGTTTTAAGAAGGGATCCATCATCCAACATTTTTTTTGGCAATATAGGTTCTCGAATTGAATGATCGGTCCAATTTGGCTTCCATAAACTGACTCACTTGTATGAGTGAATCTAAGTTGATCCCTGTATCATACCCTTCTCTCGATAAAAAATATACCAAATCTTCTGTTGCCACATTCCCCGCTGCCCCTTTCGCATAAGGACATCCTCCGAGTCCTCCTGCGGAACTATCAAAACTACGAATGCCCATCGAGAGTGCTTGTTTTGTATTGGCAATCGCCATCCCATAGGTATCGTGAAAATGGCAATTGAGATAAGAGATTGGTATTTTTTTCAGTAAAACTGAAAGCAGAGATTCAATTTCATTCGGAACGGCAACGCCAATGGTTTCTCCTAGAGAAATTTCATAGGCACCTGCATCTAATAAACGTTCTGCGACTTCCAAGGTTTTTTCAGGTGGAATTTTTCCTTCATAGGGACAGGCAACAACAGTAGATATATAACCTCGGACTTTGATTCCATCTTGTTTTGCCAAACCAAAGATTGGTTGGAAGGATTCAAAACTTTCTTTCACTGTCATGTTGATATTTTTTTTGGTAAACGATTCAGAGGTAGCAGTGAACACGGCCACTTCATTGAATCCAGCAAGTTTGGCTCCTTCATACCCTTTAGTATTGGGAGTTAAACAAGAAAATTGAACATCTTTTGCATACAAGGGTAAAACTAAAGCGGAGAGTTCCATGGCATCTGCCATTTGTGGAATCCGATCCTTTCTGACAAAAGAGGTGAGTTCAATGTGTTTGGCACCAGATTCTACTAGACGTTTTATGAATTCGAATTTATCCTGAGTGGAGAGAATGGTTTTTTCATTTTGTAATCCGTCTCTTGGACCTACTTCTGTGATTTTTACTTTCTCCAATTCTTGTTCTCCTTCATCTACCAATCATTGTTGTTTGGAAAAATGAGAATGCAATGATTTTATCGAATTCAAAATATGTTTAGAATCAAAAATCTTTCCCTGACCATTCGGAACCAAATCCTTTTAAAAGAGATCCATTTAGAAGCTAAATCGAATCAAATCACTGGCCTCATTGGAAGGTCTGGTTCAGGAAAATCGACTCTCTTTCGATTGGCTCTTGGCCTCCTTCCCAAAGTGAAAGGTTATCAATGGAAGGGGCAGATGGACTGGAATGGGATCAGTTTAGGCAAGGAAATGAATCCGAAACTGCAGCCTGTATTCCAAGATCCATTTGGAAGTTTTTCTCCCTTTGGAACCATGGGTGAGTTATTACTGGAACCAATTCGAATCCAAAAGAATCTTTTTTTGAATCACAAAGAAAAAACAGAAGCAGAAAATCAAATCAAGGTTTTTTGCGAAAAATTTGACTTACCAATCTCTCTATTAAGTAAAACAAAACAAGAGTTAAGTGGTGGTCAGCTTCAAAGATTCGCAATCCTTCGTGCGATACTATTAAAGCCAGAATTTTTGCTTTTAGATGAACCGGTGACTGCCCTCGATGTCCTGGTTCAAAAAAAAATTGCAGAAGAATTAAAATCCATCAATCTAGAAAATAAATTGGGAATGCTCATTGTTTCGCATGATTTAGGATTTTTATCTTATATGTGTGATGAGATTTTTGTTTTGGAAGATGGGGTGATCACAGAATTTGGAAACCCAAAATTGTTGTTAAAAGACCCAAAATCAAATCTTTTAAAGGAATTGATACAATCCAGAGATCATTCGTTTGGTGGTGCGACTTCTTCTTCAGAATCATCCAATTGAGTGCGTTTTGCTTCAGCAAATTTTTTCGCAATGTCTCTTCTCCTTGCGATCACCTTTGAGGATACTGTCGCAAAGAATGGATCATTGGCAAAACTCAACATCTTTGTATATTGTTCTTCCGCAGTTTCGTAATCTGTCACCTTAGATGCTGTTTCTGCAAAATAATAATGAAATTTTTTATCGTAAGGTTTTACTTTTCCCTCTCCAGTTGTCAAACTAGTTCGGTTAAATATTTTATAGGCAATATGGTAGTTTCCTTTTTCCATTTCGAGCCTTGCAAATCCAAGTTTGACATTCGGACTCTCTTCTTCAATTTTGAGTGCTTTGTTGAGATAAAGTAGCGCGCGGTTCTTTAATCCTGTTGCTAAATAATGATCGGCGAGTCGGATCAACGCTTCTGTATCATATGGATTTTTTTGTACTGCCAATTTATAATTCATGATGGCATAATAGATTTGTCTTGTGATCTCTGAAAGGATTGCAATGTGCAAATAGGTTTTGTAATACTCTGGCATTTCTGCCTTTGCATATTCAAATTCCACTAGAGCTTTTTCATATTTCATTTCCAAGGAATACAATCTTCCCAAATTATATCGGAACGGAAAAAACTGTGGGTCAAAACGAACACCCGCTTCCAGGCGTTTGATCACTTCACCTCTGCCATTCGGTTTCCCATTCAATAGTAAATCGATCGTATCATTGTTCCATTTCCCAGAATTGGTAATGGTTTCGGTTCCATAGACAAAACTTCCATTGGATTTGGGTGGATCTCCCGTATACAGTTTTCCACGCGTGAGGATAAAGTCATCTCGATGGTAAATATAGGAGCCATTCGGAAAATCGGTAGTGTCGAACTCTTCATCCTTTCCCCAAAGGAGTTCTGGGTATTCCTTGTTCCCGATTAGTTTTTGTCCCAATAGGAGAGTGGGGAATAAAAACAGAAGTGCGAATGTAAAGAGTGAATGGAACATGGTGTAGAATGAACCGAATGCTTTTGGAGACAAAAGGACTCACTATTACTGTCGGCGAAAAAACCATCCTGAGAGAGGTGAATCTTAGTTTTTTTGAGAATGGCCTTTTCGCCGTCCTAGGTGAAAATGGCGCGGGAAAGTCCACTTTACTGAAAAAAATCTTCCATGAAGCCTTAACCTCACCCGGTTGGCACTGGCCGAATGGAAAAAAGAAAATTGCCTACCTTGGCCATGAGCTTGGATTTTACTCCTCTTTAAGTTTAGAAGAAAATTTGGATTATTTTGCTAGTTTGGATGGAGCCCATTCGATCGAACGAAGGAACCAACTTTTGAAATTGTTTCGATTGGAAAAACGGATTTGGGATCCCATCCATTTGTTTTCTCGTGGGATGAAACAGAAAGTAGCGATCATGAGGGTTTTACTTTCTTCTGCGGAAGTGATTCTATTCGACGAACCTTACACGGGTCTTGATTTTGATTCCGCAAACATCCTCAGTAGAATTCTCAATGAAGAAAAAGGATCTAGACTCATCCTTGTTGTCCTCCATTCCATTCCCAATGAATTAGAATGTTCGGGGAAAATTTCCATTCAGCAGGGGAATGTTTTTGTTTCTTAGTCTGTTAAAAAAAGATTTTTATCTGATAGGAAGGTCCCTCGGTGGGATCGTTTCGCTTTTTACCTTAAGTGTTTCAGTCGTTTTTATTTTTTATACTGCGATCGAAGTCAATGAGATCTTATCAACTCGGAGCATTCGAGGCCTGAAATGGGCGATCATATTCATTTTAAATTTTGTCATCATCAGCCAAAGTTTATGGGAAGAAAGAGAATCGATGGGTTGGGAAGCAAGTTTAAGTTTTGTAAGTCCAACCGCACTTTATCTCAGTAAGTCCCTCACCATTTGGTTTTGTACCATCCTTGTGAATGCACTCCTTGTTCTTGTCCTATCGGTATTTTTTCAGAATATGTCTTTGGACCGGTACTTAGGGGAGTGGCTTTTTGCCAATTTAGGAAGTGGTTGTTTGGTGTTTTTGGGTGTATCCCTTGGTGTCATCGCCTTTGAAAGCCGATTGAAGGAAATCATCATCCCACTCTTACAATTACCGTTTTCCATCCCTTTGTTTTTATTTGGACTGGAGGCAGAGAACCGGTATTGGCTTGAGAACGGGTTTTATTTACCATCGGTGGGTTTACTTTTCTTTTTCCTTTTATTTTATGGGACTTTAGGGTCTGTGATGGTGGAAACCTTAAAGAATGAGTAGGGCAGTTGTATTTTCTCCTAGAATTTCTTTTCTAGTCTGAAAATCTGGAAAAAAATGGAACGTAAAATCAAACTGATTCACCCGGCAATCGACATTATTTTTTATTTCGTTGTTTGTTTCACATTGGTTGTTGCCGTTTTTGTTTCCATCCTTTATCCCAATGTGATTTTGGAACAAGGACTAAGCCATCGAATCTTTTACCTCCATGTACCGGTCGCCTGGGTTGCATTATACGGACCCCTCTTGTCTTTTGTATTTTCTTTGATTTATTTTCTTAAAAAAGATCTACTTTGGGATCGACTTGCCTTTACTGCAAACCAACTCGCTTTTGTTTTTGCGATCGGAGTTTTGTTTTCGGGTCCTATTTGGGCATACAGCGCATGGGGTGTTCCATGGGACAAAACAGATGCTAGGTTACAGTCATTTTTTATCCTCTGCATTTCCTTACTCAGTTATTTTATCTTCCGTTATTTAGTGCCTTCCCGAAAAAAAAAGGCCATATTATCTGCCTACCTTTCTGTACTTTGTGCAGTGAGTGCCGTTCTCACTTGGGGTGCCATTCGTTGGATTGAAAATCCAGGCAACCATCCAGGCAGTGTCCTTGGAAAAGGGGGAATGGATTCGGATATGAAACAAACGATGTGGCTTGGCGTATTGGCTTATCATTTTTTGTTTTTGTTTTTATTTCTACTTTCGAATCGAAACGAAAAGATCCAAGAACTGAAAAATACTCTTAGGTCTGAATTGAATTAATCTTCTATGGAACCGAAGGATAGCCAACATACAATTCTCATTGTAGACGATGTTCCAGAAAATGTGGAACTACTCAAATACCTTTTGTTACAGGAAGGATTCAAAACCTATACCGCCTATTCAGCGGAAGAAGCAAGACTCGTACTCCTAAACACATCAATCGACACACTCCTACTGGATGTGAATATGCCAGAACAGGATGGATTTTCGTTTTGTCGAGAATTAAGAACGATGGATCAATTCAAACTGCTTCCTATACTTTTTATCACTTCTATTGACCGGGAAGTGGGTTTCCAAGAAGCGATGAAAAATGGTGGTGATGATTTTATCAATAAACCATTTAACAAACGAGAGTTAGTCGCAAAGATCCATTCTGTAATTCGATTAAAAGACCTGCAAGACGAACTATACCAACAAAAAAGTAAATACGAAAAAGAATTACAAACGGCAAGACGTGTCCAAGACCAACTCATCCCAGAAAAAAGTTTCATTTGGAATGGGATAAAGGCCCAAACCTTATTCCATCCCTATTTACAAATTGGTGGGGATTTTGTGGATACTTGGATCGAAGAAAAAAAACTTCATATCGTCATCGCGGATTGTTCAGGGCATGGACCGAGTGCTGCTCTCATCGGGGCAATGTTTAAAATGCAACTTTTTAACTTAGTGGCCAATATGGGTCTGAAAGAACGAGTTTCTCATTTAAGAAAGAATATGGAGCTTGTGTTACCTGAAGATTATGCAATTACATTTTGTTATGCGATCATAGATCCAGATTTAAATTTATCTTATATCAATGGGGGACACCCAGCTCCTATCATTTATTTGGATGGCGAGACCAAGTTACTCAAAGGTATGAGCCCGATGATTATGGGGATCAATATGATTACAAATGATGAAGTACAATCTGTTTCCTTAAAACAAGGATCCAAGTTTTTTATGTACACGGATGGGGCAAGTGAAGCAATGAATGCAAATATGGAATATATAACGGAAGAAGGGATGCGAGATATTTTTCACGAGTCTGTAGTATCTGGAGGGGATATCCTTCCCACTGTTCAAAATAAAATTTTAGAGTTTTGTGGGGTTTCTACTCCTAGTGATGATATGGCAATGGTGTGTATCCAATTATGATACCAAATCCGCATTATAAAGGTAAGGTGAGAGATGTTTATGATTTAGGGGATAAACTTTTGCTTGTTGCTACCGATCGGATCTCAGCCTTTGATGTTGTATTTTCTGAACCGGTCGAAGACAAAGGAAAAATCCTCACTCGAATCTCTACAAATTGGTTCCGGTATTTTTCAAATATTCCGAATCATTTGGTCACCGACGACCCCAATCTTTTTCCAAAACCGTATCAGAACGAACCAAGTTTACTTGGACGTTCTGTCCTAGTCAAAAAAGCAAAACGAATTGATTTTGAATGTGTGGTACGGGGGTATCTGACTGGTTCTGCTTGGAAAGAATACTTACAATCGGGCACAATTGCAGAAACTCCTTATCCGAAAGGGATCCAAGAGTCTTTCCAATTTCCTTCTCCCATTTTCACTCCCGCGAGGAAAAATGATTCGGGTCATGATGAAAATGTGAGCGAAGAAACCATGGAAAGGGAAGTTGGGTCAGTTCTCTTCCAAAAGGTAAAACAAATATCCCTACGACTTTATGAAGAAGCCCATGATTTGATGGCAAAACAAGGGATCCTACTGTGTGATACCAAATTTGAATTTGGACTCATAGGCGACGAACCCATCCTCATTGATGAAATTTTGACCCCAGACTCTTCGCGGTATTGGGACAAATCGACGTATTCCCTGGGAAAAACTCCCGCCAGTTTCGACAAACAAATCCTTCGAAATTGGCTCGAAACGACTCCTTGGGACAAAAATCCGCCACCACCACAACTCCCCGAATCCTTGATTCAGGAACTACGTAAAAAATACTTGGAATTGGAAGAGAAAATCAACTTATGTTTGTCGCAAAAATAAATGTCACCCTCAAAGAATCGGTCCTTGACCCACAAGGACAAACCGTTCTCCGTACCCTTCACGACCAAGGGAAACTACAAATCCAAGACTTACGCGTTGGAAAGTACATTGAAATCAAATTGAATGCTTCTTCTCAAAAAGAAGCAGAAGAAATTGCCAAAGGGATTTGTGAATCTGTGCTTGTGAACCAAGTGATTGAAACTTACAAACTAGTGGTTGAGTCTCAATGAAAGTTCGTGTTGTCACCTTTCCTGGTTCGAATTGTGATAAGGATGTTGGTTCTGTTTTACAGGAATCCTTCCAAGCAGAAGTCATTTACACATGGTACAAAGAATCCTTTGAGGATGTTCCAGACCTTGTGGTTTTACCTGGAGGTTTTTCCTTCGGTGATTACTTGCGATGCGGGGCCATGGCAAAATTTAGCCCGTCGATGGAATCAGTTGTGAAGTATGCGAATAAAGGTGGGAAGGTTCTTGGAGTTTGTAATGGATTCCAAATTCTCACCGAATCAGGATTACTCCCTGGAGCATTATTACACAACAGGACATTGAAATATATCTGTAAGGATGTGGAGCTTGTCCCAGTGAAAGAGAACAGCTTTGCAAAAAAAATGGAAGGAACTCTTTCCATTCCCATTGCCCATGGGGAAGGTGCTTATTTTGCCGATCCAGAAACCTTAGAACGATTAGAAAAAAATGGGCAAGTCGTATTCCGGTACAGGGAAAATCCAAATGGATCCTTACATGACATCGCAGGGATTTGTAATGAGAGGGGAAATGTTTTGGGAATGATGCCTCACCCTGAACGAGCCATGAATCCTTATACAGGAAAAATGGACGGCAAACAAATCTTAGAAGCACTATTAAAAAATTAGAATCTTCTTTTTCCTTTTCTTGCTTTTTCGTCTAATCCCATTATAAGGATAGGTATGAGATTCCAAGAAGACTCAATCGACTGTGTGGATTTTATCTTAAAAAAAGATGAAGTGCTCACAATCATTTTAGGTGGGGGAAAAGGCACAAGGTTATTGCCTCTAACGGAAAAACGTTCCAAACCCGCTGTGAGTTTTGGCGGGAAGTATCGGTTGATCGATATCCCCATCTCGAATTCACTCAATAGTGGATTTGAAAAAATTTTCATCCTTACACAGTTTAACTCGTATTCGCTGAACCGACACATCAATCGGACCTATGCCACAAACAACATCCACCAAAAGAGTTTTGTTGAAATCATTGCGGCGGAACAAACAGTTTCCAGTGCCAATTGGTTTGAAGGGACTGCGGATGCCGTAAGGAAGGTTTTACCTTATATCCGAGAACAAAAACCAAAGTATGTACTCATCCTTTCCGGTGACCAATTGTACAATATGGACCTTGCTGACTTTATGCAAAGCCATTTGATGGATCCAGAAACCCAGATCTCTGTGGCCACAAATGCCATTCCCGAAGACCAAATTTATGGTTTAGGCATCGTCAAAGCAGGCGTAGGTGGGAGTATCCAAGAGTTCATTGAAAAACCACAAGATCTTTCACAAGTAGAATCGTGTCGGACAGAAAACGGATCCTTCCTTGCCAATATGGGGATTTATATCTTTAATACCTCTACATTAATTGATGTATTAGAAGACAGAAGTATGGCCGATTTCGGAAAGGAAATCCTACCGAGGGCCATTAAAGAACGAAAGGTAAAAGCGTATACTTACGACGGTTATTGGGAGGACATTGGGACCATCAAAGCCTTTTATGAAGCCAATTTGATGTTAACCGACCATATTCCGAAATTCAATTTATACTTAGAGAAAACCCCTATATATACGAGGGCAAGGGCCCTGCCACCGTCAAAGATCAATCAGGCGGTGGTGAACCAAGCTTTAATTTCAGAAGGGACCATCCTTAACCAATGTGAGGTGCACCGTTCCATCATTGGAGTGAGGCAACTCATAGCTTCCGGGACCAAAATCTACGATTCCATCATTATGGGCCTTGACCACTATGGTTACTTTGATCGGAAGTCAGGGAAAATCCCGATTGGGATTGGACCTAACTGCGAAATACGACGGACAATTGTCGATAAAGATTGTGCCATCGGTGCCAACGTTCGGCTGTTAAACGAACAAAACTTACAAGAGTACGAAGATGAATACGTTCGCATCCGAGATGGGATCATCGTCGTTCCTAGGCACTCCGCGATCCCAGACGGCTACATAATTTGAGTCAAAAATGACACAATTGTGGATTCTGTTGGTCAAAAATGAGTCCATTTTGTTCCAAAAATGTGGAATTTTTCTTGCCAGTTTGGAACTGAGTTCTAGGTTGGAAGAAAGGGAACCATGTTCACAACGGAATCAACGGAAGGAAACCAGTTTTGGAACGAGACATACTTTGTCCCTCATTTCCAACCCATCGTCAATGCCATCAATCGCTCCATTTCTGCCTACGAGGTACTCGGCCGGCAGTTCAATCCTGAGGAGAACACCTACCAATCTTTAGGTGGACTCTTCCACAACCGCGAACACGACCCGGTTCCCATTTATAATATTGACCGGATCTTACGAGAGAAGGCGGTCCAGACTCTAAAAGAGAGTTCCCTGCGGACTAAACTATTTTTTAATATGATGCCGAACTTCCTCTCACGAGTCCATCATACCGATTTATTTGCCGAAAATTTCCATATCATCCAACTGATCGAAAAGTATGGGATTGATCGCAATCAGGTTGTGATTGAAATCACCGAGGATGAATTTGATGGATCCATAGAACGCCTCATCCAAATTGTGCAAATCTTTCGGGATTATGGCTTAAAAATAGCCATTGATGATTTGGGGACTGGATTTTCCAATTTGGAACGAATTGGTTACCTCCACCCCGACATCATGAAAGTGGACATTCGGATCATGCGAGAGAGTTTGAATAAAAACTCTTTCAAACAGGTCCTAGGTGCCATTTCCGAAATGAGCCAAAAATTAGGGAGCCAACTGCTGTTTGAAGGGATTGAAACGGAGGAAGAGGTGAATTTAGCCCTTTCGATGGGAGCCAATCTCTTACAAGGGTATTATTTTTCCACACCGAACCCCCATTTTTTAAATCGGAATACGTTTTCCGATAAAATGAAATCCGTCCTCGAAACCTTTTCCAGCGTTCGTTCTCGGGAGCTCCGAGAAAAGGGAATCCGGGAACAGAAGATCATCGACCAATTGCAAGATTTGTTCTATGAGCTTTCGGATTCAAAGGAAGAAGACTTTCCCTTTCGTTTTGGGCAAATCCTTGGTTCTCTCCCACGAGAAATCCTAAAGGTGTTTGTCTGTGATGCAGAAGGTTACCAAATCACTCCTACGTATGACTTGGATCGGATGAACGGTGGGTATTTGGAACGGTCGAGACAAATTGGAAACAATTATGCTTGGAAACCTTATTTTTTAAAACACAAAGAGGAGTCCGAACGTTTCCGTAAGAAATGGGGTGTGACTTACCCTTTGTATGACATCAATAACCAAAACCAATATGTGATTTTTACCTTTTCTCTGATGGCAGGGAAGATCCTTGTGGCACAAGTGAGTTGGTCGGAATAGAATCTTGTTTTTTTTGACTGGTCGTTTTTCCTGGTAGAAGGGATTCGTCTATAATATAGAATCATTCTAAATAAAAAAACAGGATACGACCTTGTCCGCAATTCTCGAAATACAATCGCTACATGCAAATGTCGGAGACAAACAAATCCTCCGTGGGGTGAACCTGACCATTGGGGCGGGGGAAGTCCATGCCATCATGGGGCCGAACGGTTCAGGAAAGAGTACCTTATCCAACGTCATTTTGGGCCACCCAAAATACACAATCACATCTGGTGATATTTTATTTCGGGGAGAATCCATTTTAAAATTATCCACAGACGAAAGGGCAAGACTTGGACTCTTTTTGTCTTTCCAATACCCAACAGCACTCCCAGGGGTCACCATCGGTAATTTTTTAAAATCCATTCTCAAAGCCCACCGTGGCAAAGATGTCCCTGTGAAAGAATTCAAACAAGAGTTGAAGACTGCCATGGATCTTCTGGAAGTCCCACAATCGTTTATTGGCCGTTATGTGAATGATGGATTTTCTGGTGGTGAAAAAAAACGTGCCGAAATTTTACAGATGAATTTGTTGAAGCCAGTTTTATCCATTTTGGATGAAACCGATTCTGGTCTCGACATTGACGCACTTCGCATTGTTTCCGAAGGGATCAATGCCAACCGAAACCCTGAACGATCAATTTTACTCATCACACATTACCAAAGGATGTTGAATTATATTGTTCCTGATTTTGTGCATGTGTTTGCTGATGGTCGCATTTTAGAGACTGGTGGAAAAGACCTTTCCTTAAAATTAGAAGAGGTTGGTTATGATTGGATTTTGGAGAGAGAAGGGGTCAAATGAATTCCTCACTCATCAAAAATCATTTTATATTAAACCAAAAAAAACGAAATCAATTTTGTTCGTCTCTTCTAGGTGATTGGGAGGTTTTGGCTCTTCCCACAGAAAAAGATGAATCCTATCGTAAGTTTCCTATTAGTTCCATTGATTGGAATGAACTTGGTTTTGATCCTAAGCTCAAAAATGATCATTACGAAGGGCAAACCGACGATTCTGCGAATCCTTTGGTATCGGAGGATACCTTGGATGTTATTTTGAATTTGGTGAAACACCATTTGCCAAAAGATTATTTTACTTATGTTTCTGTTTTGTTTGCAAGAGAGATTCAAATTGTGGTCTGCGAAGATGGAACAAACGATGTCTATCGCAGTTTGTTAGGAGACGATGCTCGGTCCTTGGTTCGAATTTTTTATGTTCCGAGAGGGTATACGTCCCAAATCAAATTATACACAGAAACAAAACATGATACTGAACGACTCCACTTACAAACCATATTTGATGTTTTTGTTTCAGAAGGGGATTCTCATGTTGAAATCTTGGATGAAGAAAATTGTGATGAAGACCTCATCCAATTTAGGAGTGTCCTTGTTTTAACCAAAGAAAATGCCTCCGTAAAACTGCACCATTTCCCTTTTGGTGGTTTTCGTTCAAAATTGTTTTTACATTCTCATTTATTGGGTAAAGGGGCAGAGGTGACAATCGATGGAGTGTCTGCACTTTCCAAAAGGAACCTAAAAGATTTGGATATGGAAATGATCCATCATGCAGACCATACGACAAGTAAAATCAGTTATAAAACAATTGTCACTGACAGGTCCCATCATATTTTTACAGGTAATTTGATCATCCCACCTAACTTAAAAAAAGTGGTGGCCCACCAAGAGTCATTCAATCTCTCGCTAAATAAAAAAGCAAGAGCGGAAGCCAATCCAAAACTCGAAGTTCTTGCCGAAGATGTTTCATGTACCCATGGTGCTACCGTAGGGGATATTGATGAAGAACAGTATTTTTATCTTTTGTCGCGGGGTTTGAGCCCTGAAGAATCAAAATCACTGCTAGTCACTGCATTCTACGGGGAAACCATCCAACGAATTGGTTTTTCGGATCAGATCAAAGAAGGATTGGAATCTACCATTCATGGTTTACTTGTGGGAGGGAAATGATGGCGTTTAAAAAATTAATTTCCATTCAGGAAATTGAAGAAGGGAAACTTTCTGTCATCAAAACTCGGCATTTTTCCGTTGTTGTCACCAAATGGCAAAATCAATATTTTGCATTTGAAGATTCCTGTACCCATGATGGGGAAGAAATTTCCTGTGGAAAATTAGAAGGATGTGTGATCACTTGCCCCAGGCACTTTGCCAAATTTGACATTCGTGATGGAAGTGTACTGGCATTGCCCGCGACAGAACCATTGACGATGTTTCCTACAAAAGTGAATGGGGATGATTTGGAAGTGGATTTGGAGTCCGTATGAGTTTAGATCCATACAATTTACGCAAAGATTTCCCAATCCTTTCTCAAACCATGCCCAATGGGAAAGAACTTGTTTATTTAGACAATGGAGCTACTTCCCAAAAACCACTCTCGGTGATCCAGGCAACAAACGATTATTATGTGAAAGAAAATGCGAACATCCATCGGGGTGTGTATTATCTTTCACAACATGCAACAGAACTCTTTGAAAGGACGAGGATTAAAACATCCCATTTTTTCCAAGCACAGTGTGCAAAGGCCATTATATTTACACGTGGAACAACGGATGCCATCAACTTAGTGGCACAAACTTATGGACGCACCAATGTTTCTGAAGGTGATGAAATTGTTTTATCTGTCCAGGAACATCATTCCAATTTGGTTCCTTGGCAAATGTTGGCCCGTGAAAAAAAAGCATTTTTAAAATTCATTCCTATCCTTGATGACACAACATACGATTTATCGAAGTTAAATGAAATCATCACCAAACGCACAAAAATTGTTGCGATTAGCCAAATGTCGAACGTCACAGGAACTATCCATGACCTAACCAAAATCATTGATCGGGCGCGCCAAGTGGGTGCCAAAGTACTTGTAGATGGAGCGCAGGCTGCTTGCCATATGCCAATCCATCTAGTGGATATGGATGTTGATTTTTATGCCTTTTCCGCTCACAAAATGCTTGGGCCAACGGGAGTAGGTGTCCTTTTCGGTAAAGAAGAAATATTAGAAGCCATGCCGCCTTGGTTAGGTGGTGGAGATATGATTGAGTCTGTCGAATTAGAAAGTTCCACATATGCAGCCTTACCTGCGAAATTAGAAGCCGGAACTCCTAATATTGCGGGTGTCATTGGTTTTTCACATGCACTTGATTATCTACAAAAAGTGGGAATGAAAAACATCAAAGAGCATGAACGAATGTTAACCGAATATGCATTGGAACGAATGCAAAAAATAGGTGGACTTACGATTTTTGGTACAGAGGATTTAGAAAAACGTGGAGGAGTGGTTTCCTTTACTATGGAAGGGATCCATCCGCATGATGTAGGATCCATACTCGACGAAGAAGGTGTTGCCATCCGTGTGGGACATCATTGTTGCCAACCTTTGATGAAACAATTACAAATCCCTGGAACCTGTCGCGCTTCCTTCTATTTGTACAATACAAAAGAAGACATCGATGTATTAGTCCATTCAATCGAAAAAGTGAAATCGATATTTGGTCGTGTCGTCAGAAAATAAATCTTATGAGGATTTTCTGAAATGGAAATCCTACGCCAATTGGATCATCCCGAGTGAACCACTACTGGAAGTAAAAAGTTTAAATCCTTTATGTGGGGATGAAGTTAAGTTGTATTACCAAATAACTGAGAAGAAAACGATTCAAATCAAGGCCGTTTCGGGAGACTCTTGTTCCATATGTGCGGCATCCGTTGGATTTTTGTTTAAAAATCAAAGTCTAATTTCATATGAATTCATTGGATCTTATGGAATCGAACGTAAAAAATTTTTAGAAGGGAATGAATCTTCCTTGTTTGGTGATTTAGAGGAGATATCTTTTTTAAGGATAGTGAAAACACATTCCAGTCGTCATCGTTGTGCCCTTTTGCCTTGGCAAACTTTAGAAAAAATCATCGAGGTGAAAAAATGATCAGAGACCCAGAAACAGAAAAAGAGTGGGAAGTCTTCCATAGCATCCGTTCCGTCGAAGATCCAGAGATTGGAATCTCCCTAGTGGAACTTGGTTTGATATATGACGTGAAAGTTGTTGGTGAAACAGCAGAAGTAACAATGACATATACCTCGCTGGCCTGTCCCGCAGGTCCCCAAATGAAACAAGACATAGAAAACCATGCCTTACGAGTGGATGGAATTTCGGAAATCATTGTCCATGTGGTTTGGAACCCCAAATGGGATCCGCGTCAGATGGCAAGCGAAGAAGCAAAAATGCAAATGGGGATTTTCGATTGATCGGGACAAAAAGAAGGGCTTTTCTTTTTTGTTTTTTCTTTCTTCTGCCTTTACTCGTTGGTAGTTGTGAAACGATTCACACACTTTTCGATCCAAAAGAGAGATCCTTTGTTTCAGAACCAATTTTCCCTCAAGTCCAAGGATCAGTTGAAAAACGAGATCGATACGAACTCGTAGGCCGAGAATTTATGATCGCCACCGATCACCCTTTGGCTTCCCAAGCGGGAGTGGAAGTTTGGAAGAAGGGTGGGAACGTAGTGGATGTGTTTTCCGCTGCCAGTTTTGCCATCTCTGTCTTACGACCTCATTCCACAGGTTTATTTGGAGGTGGATTTGCGGTTCTTTATTTTCCTAAAAAAGGAAAGTGGGCTTATGATTTTCGCGAGCGATCCCCAAAAAAAGGGACTGCCTCCTTTTATTTAAAACCGGATGGAAGTGCAAACTCTGAAAAAATTCTGAAAGGACCATATAGCGTAGCGGTTCCAGGGAATGTCCAAGGGATTCTAAAAATTCAAAAACAACATGGAAAACTTCCATTGGAAGAGGTATTAGCGCCTGCAATGCGTTATGCGAAAAATGGGTTTTCCGTTTACGCAGATTTAGCGAATGCCGTAACCAAAGTTTGGCCTAATATGAATCCAGAGATGCAAAAAGTGTTTGGGATCGATAACCGTCCCATCCGTGAAGGGGAACTTCTTGTCCAAGAGGATTTATTCCAAACCTTCACTCGAATTTTAGACCAGGAAGAGAAGGAATGGATTGATGGGGAGACAGTCAAACTTGTTTCCCAATATTACGAAGGATATGATGGTTTTATCAGTGAAGCGGATTGGAAAGAATACCAAGTAAAACAATTGGACCCGTTGGTAAGTTCGGTATGGGGTCATCAAATTCTCACAATGCCTCCGCCGAGTTCTGGAGTCCATTTGGTGACCATGATGCATTTGTATGCAGAAATGATGAAACGGAAATCGTTTCCCAAAGGGATCGTAGGAGAATCCATTCAAATCACAGAAGCGATGCGGGTGGCTTTTCGAGACCGAGCAGTCCTTGGAGGAGATCCCAAATTTACAGAGATCCCAGTTACCAAACTGAACTCACAGGCATACATCCAAGAAGAAGTAAACCAAATCGAAAAAAAAGTGGTCTCTGGCAGTTGGCAAGAAATCCAAAAACCTGTTGAACCAAAAGATTCCTATAACACGACTCATATTTCTGTTTTAGACAAGGAAGGAAACGCAGTTTCTTCCACACAATCCATCAACGGGATTTTTGGAGCAGGGCAAATGGTTCCTGGCACTGGACTTGTTTTGAATAATACCATGGACGATTTTTCCATCGCACCCGGGATTCCCAATTTATACGGACTTGTCGGTTCCAAGGCCAATGCCATTGCACCAGGAAAAACCCCTCTTTCCAGCATGAGTCCTTCCATTCTTTTGGATCCGAATGGGAACACCAAACTTGTCATAGGAGCTCCAGGTGGATCCCAAATCCCTACTAGTATTTTCAATACCTTGTATCATTATTTGATCCAAAAACGAAGTCTATATGAAAGTGTTTCCTTTCCTAGGATCCACCACCAATACAACCCTGATACATTATTTTTAGATCCAGAACTAAAAGGATATTTTCCTGAATCGGAATTACCATTTTACCAAGTCCAATATGGTAGGCACCGAGCAAAAGTATTCGTAGTGTCAAAAGAAGGAGACAAACTGATAGGAGTGTCGGATCCGAAAGGGGAAGGAGTTCCTTTAGGTTTTTAGTCGATGAAAGGAAAATTATTAAAACCGAAACAAAAAAATTCAACAGTCGCCTTATTTGCAAATGAATATAAAGACTGTCTCCTCAGCGCCAAACATGGATTGGAGAGAGAAAGTGTACGTGTGAATGAGAAGGTATTTTTATCGCAAGAACCACATCCAAAATTTCTTGGATCTAGTTTGACACACCCACTCATCAAAACAGATTTTGCTGAAGCTCAAATTGAATATGCAACAAACATCCATAAGACGATCCCTGATGCACTTGCCGAGCTGACTGAACTACATGCTTTCACTGCCAGAAGTTTAGAAGATGAATACTTGTGGCCATTCAGTATGCCACCAGCTTTACCAACAGAAAATAAAATTGAAGTTGGACAATACGGTACTTCTGCAGAAGGAAGGAAAAAAACAATCTATCGCAATGGACTTGGCCATCGATATGGAAAAAAAATGCAAACGATTTCAGGGGTTCATTATAATGTGTCCTTTGATTCTTGTATGTTGTCAGTAGTTTCAGAAAGAAGATTTCAAAAACCTCTTTCCAAAGATACAAAATCTCAAATCTATTTTGATACCATCCGTAATTTTTACCGAATCTCACCAGCACTCTTGTATCTTTTTGGAACATCAAGTCTAACGGATGTCACATTTGTTGATTCAGAAAAATCGAATAAAAATTTACAAAAATTAGATGCAAAAACATTAAATGCACCGTTTGCAACTACCTTACGTTTATCAAGTATCGGTTATACAAGTAAGGTACAAGGAAAATATCCAATTTCTGTCAATTCTTTACATGAGTATGCTGCAGGGATGTGCCATGTAGTATCTAAAACCTACCCACCGTATAAACAATTTAATACAAAACCAACGAATCAATTGAATGATTATATCTTACAATTGGAAAATGAATACTATTCCCTCGTGAGACCAAAACAGGTTCCCAAAGGGGAAGAACGGGTCGTGGATGCTCTTGTGGAGCGAGGTGTTGAATATTTAGAAATTAGACTTCTCGATTTAGATCCGTTTTCGGCAATTGGTGTGGAAGAATCTCGCCTATACTTTATCCATATGGTTCTCTTGTATTGTATGTTAAATGAGTCACCTAAAGCAGATTTGGTGGAAATGGCCAATTGGAGAAAGAACCAAGAACAAACAACTTGGTTTGGTCGAAAACCTGAAACCAAAGTGTATTTATTTGAGAAAGAAATTTTACTACGAGATATGGTTTACCAGTTGTTTGTCGATTTGCAACCCATTGCGGATTTATTAGATGAGAATGATGCAAATGGACCTTTTAGCCGTGCATTGGAATCTCAATGGGAAAAATGGGACGATCCAAGTTTACTTGGTGCCACAATGTCTGAATTGGATCTAAAAATCAACAAATCGAGTTATCGAGAATTTGGATTGGCCCTTGCCCGTTCCCATAAAGAAGAACTTTTGCAAAAGGTCTTATCTCCCAATCGAATCAAATACTATGAAGATTTGAGTGAACAATCCATCTATGAACAAAAAAAAATGGAAACATTAGAAGGTAGCCATTTGAAAAAAAATCAAAAGCCCATCCAAATCAAACCTCTCAAACTTTGTAGTGAGGTTTAAAATGACAGAACCGAAACCACTACTTCCTGGTTGGGAAGACTTGGAGATTTCGACCCAGATCATCATTCGAGATGCGATTTCACGAGGGATTGAGGTGCAGGTGATCGATCGGAAAGAAAATTTCCTAAGATTGAAACAAGGCAGCCATACCGAATTTGTAAAGGAAGCCAGTAAAACAAGACTCGATAGTCTCATGACCTATCTCGTGATGGAAAATAAAATCGCCTCCAAACTAGTGTTAGCAGAGGATGGGGTTCGTGTTCCGATCGGAAAACATTATTCTAGACTTGAAGATGCCCTAAACGATTATACCATTTTTCAAAACAAAAAAAAAGTTGTAAAACCTGTGACAACCAATTTTGGAATTGGAATCGGAATATCAGAACCTAATGATTCCCTAGAAAAATTCACATATTTTGTAAAACAATCTTTTTCCTTTTCGAGTTCCATCATCATTGAAGAGTTCATTGAGGGACCGGAGTATCGATTTTTAGTATTAGGTGATGAGGTAGTGGCTGTATGCAACCGAGTCCCGGCTAATGTCGTCGGAGATGGAATCAAAACCATATCAGAATTGATCGAAGAAAAAAATAGGGACCCTAGAAGGGGGGAGGGACATATCACGGCGTTGGAAAAAATACAAATGTCAGATGTGGAACGACTGGTTCTTTTGGACCAAGGATTTGAATTTTTATCCATTCCGAAAAAAGGGGAACAAGTTTTTTTACGGAAAAATTCCAATATTTCTACGGGTGGAGATTCTGTGGACGTCACAGATCTTGTTCATCCCGAATTCAAAACCATTGCATTGAAAGCAGCAAGAGCTGCGGGAGCTGTGATTTGTGGGATTGATATCATATCAAGTGCCATCACAGAAACACCAAATCCTGAAACCTACGCGATCTTAGAAATTAATTTCAATCCAGTGTTGTACATCCATGAATTTCCATATTCGGGAACACCAAGGGCCGTAGGAGATACGATTTTAAATTTACTAGGGTTTCATTAGAAGAGTGAGTGGACCGTTTTTTCCTTCAAACCGAAGATTGAGAATGCGGATTTCGGAGATTTGAGTAAAACCAAGAACTACTAACAGTTAGATGGATTGCGTATCCAGTCCTATTTTCTAGTGAATCCAAACATTTCTGCTTGGAACTTACGTAAACAGGTTACGAAAACTTTTTTTCTAGATAATCGATGATGTCTAGAGATTCATACATCTTCACACCACCATCCACAAGAAAGGGAACTTGGGAAATGCCTCCGAGACGGATCACTTCCTCTCGGCCAGCGGTGCCATTCCTTGCCTCTACCAATTCATAATCCTTTCCTTCCACAAGACCAAGTGCCGAAATGGATTGCCGAACACGGTAACAATAAGGACAAGAATCATATTGGTAGAGACGAATCATTGGATTATCCTATTTTTTTCTTAAGTTCACCAGATTGTGCCATTTGCACGGTGATGTCATGACCCCCCACAAATTCTCCGTTGATATAAAGTTGTGGGATGGTAGGCCAGTTCGTATACTCTTTGATGCCTTCGCGTATGTTCATATCGGACAATACATTGAAGGAACCAAATGAAATTCCTTGTTGTTTGAGAGTGGAAACCACTCCAGCAGAAAATCCGCACTGAGGCATTTCCGGTGTTCCTTTCATAAAAAGAAATACCTTCTCTGATTTGATTAACGATTCAATTTTATCTTTTAACTCTTGTTCCATGATCATTCACTCCTTGTTTCCAATGCCAAAGCATGGATTTCTTCTTTTAATTCTTCTTTTAAAGTTGCATACACCATTCGGTGTTGTTCAATGAGACCCTTACCGGCAAAACCTTGGTAGGTTACCACTGCTTTGATATGGACACCATCACGGTAGGGATCTAAAATTTCTACAGTACAACCTGGTAATCCTTCTTCGATTTTTTTTTGGATTTCTGGAATGGTCATCCTATAATTTTCCTCCCATCCATGAGTTGTGGGCTTTGATAAATTCAATGTATTCTTTTGGCACTTCTGGTAAAACAGAATTCTTTACAGAAGGCAAAGAAAGTAAGGTATCACTCCAAGTTTGTACTTTTGGAAAACCACTCACCAAATCAAATTCTACTCCCTTGTTTTTTAAAAACTCCATTCTCATAAAAAACGGGGCATAGGCTGTGTCGACGAGATGTTTGGTTTCACCAGCAAAGAATAAGGTGCCATTTTTTGGCTCTGGTAAAATGGATTCGAGGATTTTGAATTTAGAAAGGATCTCTTCCTTTTTTTTATTGGAGTCACTTTCTTCCTTCGACATGGTCCAACCGTATTGGTCTACTAACAAAGCACTGGCAAATTCTGCCCAGGCTCTATGTTTCGCTTTTAGTAATGGGTCTTTAGGGTGGAGAGAAGGTAGATTCGTTTCATCTAAATACTCGTTGATGACAGCCGATTCAAACAGTACTTCCTCACCTACCACGAGTACTGGTACTCTTCCAAAAGGAGAAATTTTCAAAAACCAATCTGGTTTGTTTGCTAGGTCAATGTATTTGATTTCATACTCTACTTTTTTTTCTAAAAGGTTGATCACGGAACGTTGCACGTAAGGGCAAAGTTTAAAGCTCACAAGAGTTGGTTTTGTCATATCATTTAGACTCCTTTTGGTGCGGAAAGGTCCATTTCTAAGGCATGTAATCCCTTTTTGAATTCAGGGCCAAGGACTGAGTAAACTTTTCTGTGTTGTTCCACCGTTGTTTGGTCCCGAAATTGATCGGAAATCAATTTGATTCGAAAGTGGGTTTCCTTTGAATCCTTTGTGATTCCAGGGTGACCGGCATGCTCCAAGGAAACATCCAGAACTATCAGTTCCAATGGTTGGAAGGTTTCCCGTAAAACTTCTTCCATTCTATTTTTTCGAGTTTGTTTAGTTTCTAATTCCATAACCAATTTTCATTAACCTAACATTGAGTAAAAAGATGACAATAGAAAGAAAGAGGATAAATCCTAGGGAAAAATATAAATTCACATCAGTAATCCCAATAAAACCATAACGGAATAAGTTTACCATATAAAGAATTGGATTCAAATAGGAGATGGTCTGCCAAAACTCTGGTAGATTTTTTACCGAATAAAATACTCCACCAAGGTAGGTGAGAGGTGTGAGGATGAAAGTGGGAATGATTGTCACATCATCAAATTTTTTCGCAAACAAGGCATTAAAAAAACCACCTAACGAAAATAGTATGGAGGTTAACATGACTGTGAGGAGGATGATAAACGGATGTTGGAATTGTAGATTTGTAAAAAACAAAGATGTGAGAGTGACAAGGATTCCTACAAATAAACCACGAACCACTCCACCAAATGTATATCCAAGAACAATTGTATAAGGTGAAGTGGGGGAAACCAAAAGTTCTTCAATGTTCTTTTGGAATTTACTGGAAAAAAAAGAAGAAACCACATTGTTATACGAATTTGTAATCACACTCATCATGATGAGACCTGGTACAATAAACTCAATATAGGTAAAGTCTCCAATTTTGCCAATCTGGCGGCCGACAAGCTCACCAAAAATAAGAAAATACAATGCCATTGTAATCACTGGTGGAATTAAAGTTTGGACCCAAATACGAATGATCCGAATCCATTCTCGTCGAACGATGGTCTGAAGTGCTGTAAAATTTTGTTTCCACATAATTAGTGTTTCCCGGTTAGTGACAAAAATAATTCTTCCAAACGATTGGATTTATTCCTTAAACTCAAAACTTCCATTTTGTGTTTGGTTAGTTCTATAAAAAGTTCATTGACCGAAGCTTTTTTATCTAATTGGACTTCCAGACAATGATCGTCGATCCATATCCATTGGAATTTCTTTGAATTTGGTTTGGATTTGTAGGATTTTTTTAAATCAATGACGAAGGTTTCTTTATCCAAACGTTGTAGTAATTTTTTCATTGATGTGTTTTCTACAATTTCCCCTTGGTCAATGATTGCAATATTTTTGCAAAGGGATTCTGCCTCTTCCAAGTAGTGGGTTGTGAGGATGATGGTTTTTCCATTTTGGTTGAGTTCTTTTAAAAATTCCCACATTGACCTTCGGATCTCGATGTCAACACCGGCAGTTGGTTCATCCAAAATGAGTAATTTCGGATCATGGATGAGAGCCCTTGCAATCATGAGACGTCGTTTCATACCACCACTGAGTGTTCCTGCGGCCGACTTACGTTTGTCATACAACGATAATTTGTCTAAGTAATACTTGACCCTTTCGGTTGCCTCTTTTAGTGGCATTCCATAAAATCCAGCTTGGTTGATGAGGATTTGTTCCACCGCTTCAAAGATTCCGAAATTGAATTCTTGGGGGACAATGCCAAGAAATGTTTTGGCGAGATTTAAATTTTGATCGATGTCAACGCCAAAGATTTTGACCTTCCCACCTGTTTTATTGACAAGCGAACTGAGGATCCCAATGGTTGTGGACTTACCGGCACCGTTAGGTCCAAGTAAGGCGAAAAAATCTCCTGCTTCCACTTTTAAATTGATCGAACGGAGGGCTTTTACCCCGTTTTTGTATGTTTTTTCTAATCCTTCTAGTTCAATGGCATATGGTTTCATTTATTTTCCTACGAGCTTTCTTGTTAGGTGGTGAGTGGGGTATTTCTGTTGTTTTCTTTGTTCTTGTCTGAGTTTCTTTTGTGTTTCTTCCGGTAAAGAAACAATTTCCTTACATTCTTCTGAACATGTTCCAAGAAGTTTTTCCGAACAAGACTCACACTGAACGATGAGAACATGGCATCCTAAGTTGGCGCAGTTGGTGTGTCTATCAGATGGATTCCCACAAGTGTAACAGACTGTCAAAACATCATCGGTGATCCGTTCCCCAAGCCGATCATCAAATACAAAATTTTTCCCTTTGAATTTGGATTTCAAACCATGGTCAGTGACGGCTTTTGCATAATTAATGATACCACCTTGGAGTTGGTGTACCTTTTCAAATCCTTTGTACTTTAAATAGGCACTAGCTTTTTCGCAGCGAATCCCACCCGTACAATAGAGTAGGATTTTTTTATCTTTGTCTTTTTCTAAGATTTGTTCGACGAGTGGTAGTTCTTCGCGGAAGGTTCCGACATCAGGTAAAATCGCGTTTTCAAAATGACCCACTTCTGATTCGTAATTATTTCGTAAGTCAACTACGATGACACCGTCTTCTTCTAGTGCTTGGTGGAATTCCAGTGGAGAGAGATGAGTGCCTACATTGGAAGGATCAAATTGGCTATCGTCTAGGCCATCAGCGACAATTTTTTTTCTTACTTTGATCGCAAGTTTGATGAAACTTTCCTTTTTATCTTCCACTGCATCATTAAAATAAATATTCTTTAACTCAGGAATGAAATCCACAAACTTTCGTAAGGCGTCATAGTTTCCGATAGGAATGGAGAATTGTGCGTTGATCCCTTCGTTTGCCAAATAGATCCTTCCAAGAACTCCCAAATCTTCCAATGAATCATATAAAACATCTCGAAACGCAATTGGATCTGTAATTTTCACATAACGATAAAAGGAAATCACTCTCCTTTCCCGTTTGTCTTCTAATACTTTCTTTTTGAGAGTTTCTTTATCGTAACGATTGAATAAAAACTTTTTCATGATTTGATTTCCTTTAGTTTTTGTTCCCGAACCTTACGAAAGGCATTCCTTGTGATTTCCGAAATGGCAGGGTGGATGTAAATCATTCCTAAATAATCATCGAGTTTCGCTTTTAAATACATACCCATTACAATTTGGTGGAGGAGGTTTGCGGCTTCTTCGCCGATCACATGGGCACCAAGCACTTCTTCTGTTTCTTTCGAAACAAGGACTTTCACAAATCCAACTTCAGACAAACGAGCCATACCTGTGGCACTGGAACGATACGGGTTCAGACCTTTGTAATAAGGAATTTTTTCTTGTATGAGTTCATCTTCTGTTTTTCCAACACTTGCGATTTGAGGGTGAGTGAAGATTGCTTCCGGCATGGGTGGGTAAACAATTGGTTTTTTTTCACCTCCCTCATAGAGATGGTGGAATAAGTATTCTCCTTCAAAATTGGCACTGTGTCTGAAAAAATACCGACCGATCACATCACCAAAAGCATAAACTCCTTCTTCGTTTGTTTGTAAAGTTTCATCCACAAGGATGTAACCATCTGGGTTACATTGGATTTTGGTATTCTCTAGTTTTAAATCTTCCGTGTTCGGTTTGATCCCTGTCGCAACCAATAATTTTTCTGCGACAAATGTTTGTGTTTGCCCTTCTTTGTTTGTTCCCGATACGCGGAACTCTCCATTTCGAAATTCCACCTGTTCCATATGAAAACCAGTGTGGATGGGAAAGGGAAGGTGTTTCTTGAGTTCCTCTTTGATTTCAAAATCAACTTGCCGTAAGACTTCTCCTCTCGTGATCCCTGTCACCTGTGCACCATATGCCTGGTAGGCGGCGCCTAATTCAAGTGAGATAAAACCTGCTCCAATGATAAGGAGTGATTTTGGGAATTCATCGGGGGACAAGGCTTCTCGGGAGGTCCAAAAAGGTGTGTCCTTTAATCCAGGGATTTCTGGGAGATTAGGCCTTGTGCCTGTGACAACCAAGATATGTTTGGCGGTGTAATCGTTTTCTCCATCGGTGATGATTTTGGATGCTTTGAACCAAACGTTTTTAGGTATATAATCAATATTTGGATTTTTTTCATAAGCGATGGGAATGGAATCCGAATCAGCTTTTACTCTTTCATTCACTCGCTGGAAGATAGAGTTTACATCATAGATTGGGGGACTTGGGTATTGGATTCCAAATCGTTCTGATTCCTCTTTTAGCCGAAGGAGCTCAGAGGGAAAAATCACCATTTTGGAGGGAATGCAACCTCGGTTCAGGCATGTGCCACCCGGGGTTTCTCGTTCAAAGACTGCCACTCGTTTGCCTATCTGGGAAGGGGGAGTGACAAGTTTTGTGCCAGCGCCCGCTCCGATCACTAAGATGTCATATTCTTTCATTCCAATTCCAGACTCCAAACTTGCCCGATTCTGTAAATGAAGCTATCTTTGTTTTGGTAAAATTAGATTTCAGAAATCATCGTAATGTGACAAATCTGAGGAAGCGATTTTGCCTATGGTTCCTTGAGGGTGCCGTCCACAAATGGATTTGTTTGTTTTTGGACCCTTTCCACAATTTCATTTTTTCGGATTTCAAAGGTATCGGGAGGGTCTAAGGCCGACCAGGACTTGTAAAGATCCCGTTTGCCCTCTGGGATGGGAATTCCATACCGCCACTCCATATACAAATAGATGCGAGCTATGTCCCCGCGGATATCCTGTTTTGGTTCTGCGACTGCGTTTTTGAAATGAATTTCAAAATCACAATCTCCGTAGGCCCTTGGTTCCCCATCAATTTCTCCAAAAGGAAAGATACCTCGGTCCGCATTGATCTCCCCTGGAACAGGCACAATATTATGCAAATCCGCTTCGATCAAATTGAACTCTGGATCTGTGGCCGTGCAACACTTCCTTCCTTTCAAAAGTTTACCACCAGATTCACAATTCGGTTTTGTCCAACACTCTCGTTCTTTTCCAAAACTATGTGCGGGGACAACGTGTTCCCATTCAATCCATGTTTGGCGTTTGGAATCCTTTCTTGCTTTTAGACCACAGGAATCGTGATTGATTTTGAATCGGCCTAACTCTTCTTCATCTTTTTCAAAATCACAACCACAATAGAAGTCCTTTCCAACTTTTGCGTAAAATCGTTTTAACACGCGTTTGGCTTTTTGGAAATCAGTGATGGAATGTTTGTTTTCGATTCCGTCTCCTTTTTTTTCTGAAAGCAGGGTATACGCCAAACAAAGGAATAACAGCAGTAAAACAGAATACAAAAACTTTTGCAAAGGGAACCTTAATACATGAATGGCAAAATGTACAATCCCAAATTACAAAGGAAGGCAATGACCCAAATGGTAGAACGAGCATAGGAAAAGTCAGCTATGTAGAGGTAAATGTATAAAAATCGAAGGGTTACAAAACTTAATGTTAGAATTTCCGCAAAATACAAATCAACTTCTAAAAGTAAATTGAGTAAGACACCACAAGCAAACATAGCGAAGGCTTCAAAACCATTTTGATGAGCAGCATAGGCACGCGCCCCCCATCCAGTGAGTTTGGATTGTTGCATACGAGGGTGGTGGTTGTCATACCCCTTTCCTTCGCGTGCCATTGCAATTGCCACAAAGGCTTTTGCAATGTAGATTTGGGCGATTGAAACCAAAAGGCAAATGATGAGAATTGTCATATAACAAATCCTAAAAGGAGATTTTAAAAATGTAAAATGAAAATTTTACCAACGATCCCTTAGTTTTCGTAAGCGTAAAAAAATGGACCTATCATCAGTGAAAGATTCACCTAATTCTGTTAGACGCTCTTTTATTCCTCCAGACCCAAGTCGAAAAAAAGGACTCAATTGCCTTTCCAATCCTAAAGTGGATTGGAAGTGTTCGGTCCTTGTTTTTTGGAACCGGTCGCGAAAATCATGGTTTGGTTCCACGTGATTTGAAAATGCCAAATTATTTTCCCAGTAGTCATGCCCTGGATACAAAAGACAGGAATCGGGAAGAGTGGCATATCGATTCTTTATGGTTTCGTAAAGGGTATTCGGATCACCACCTCGAAAACAATTTCCCACACCGACATTGAATAAGGTATCCCCTGAAAAAATCCCAAGGATGGTGTTTGGATTTTTATGAACAAAACTCAAATGGGAAAATGTATGGCCAGGAGTGTCCCAAACCTCAATACTTTCGCCTTCGGTCGAAAAACAGATGTCACCTTCTTTCAGAGTTGTATCAAGGCCAGGGATGGTATTTTTTGCCTTTGTATGTCCATACACAAGACAATTTGTTGCCTCTTTCAGTTCTAAATTCCCTTCTGTGTGGTCCCCATGTTCATGTGTGTTCAAAATCCCTTTGAGTTTTAAACCCATTTTTTTCATCAAATCGAGAAGGAGTGGAGCGTTATAAGGATCCACACAATACACTTCGCCTGTTCGATTTGAGTAAATGAGATAGGTGTAATTGCGTAAGGGTGAGTTCGTAAAAATGGGAAGGACTTCCATCATGATGATCTGATCCTTCCCGGTTGGTTAGTAGAGAATTCGAGTGCGAATCGAATGTTTGTGGGCTTTGATTTTATCTTTCAATTCATCACCCAGGTTTTTGTCGATTTCCATACTCAAATAACCTATGTTTGTTGATGTGCTGAGGTTTTGAGTTAGGATATTTCCGCCCATATCCGAGATGATCGAGTTGATGTCCCGTAAAAACCCTGGTTGGTTTTGGTGGATGTTTAAAATACGATGATAACCGGATTTCAAACTTCCAAGTTCAATATTGGGAAAATTCACAGAAAAAGTGGTAGAGCCGTTGTTGATGAATTTTAATAATTTTTCCGCAACTTCTGTTCCAATATTTTTTTGCGCTTCCTCAGTGGATCCTCCAATATGAGGTGTGAGGATTACATTTGGTAAACCTTGGAGTGCGCTCACAAAGGGATCATCATTGGACTTAGGTTCTTCTGGGAAAACATCCACACCTGCTCCCGCAATTTTTCCAGATTTGATTCCTTCGACAAGGGCATCAATTTCCAAAACCTTTCCGCGAGACAAATTCAAAACATAGGAGCCATCTTTTAGAAGTGGTAAATGTTCTTTTCGGAATAAATTTTTGGTCTCTTCTGTTTCCGGTACATGAAAGGAGATAAAATCAGCTTGTCTTAGAACTTCTTCATAATTATGCGCAGCGGTTGCATTCCCAAGTGGGAGTTTGGAAATGATATCATAAAACACAACACGCATCCCCATGGATTCGGCAAGTACGGATACTTGTGTTCCAATATGCCCATACCCAATGATCCCAAGCGTTTTTCCTCGTACTTCAAAACATCCCTTGGCTATTTTATTCCATTTACCAAGGTGGACATCTTTTGATTGGTCAGATGCTTTCCTTGCGAGCATGATGATCTCAGCTATCACAAGTTCTGCGACTGACCGAGTGTTGCTATAGGGAGCATTAAAAACGGGAACTGCTTTTTTTTCTGCTTCTTCCAATTCGACTTGGTTCGTTCCAATACAAAAACAGCCGATCGTCATTAATTTTTTTGCATTGTCTAACGCTTTCTTTGTGACATTTGTTTTGCTGCGGATGCCGAGGACATGAACATCTGCGATTTTTTCGATGAGTTCCGCTTCTTCCATCGCATCTTTGACGAGAGTCACATCAAAACCATCTCGGTGGAAAAGTTCATATGCATCCTTGTGGATGTTTTCCAGGAGTAGGACTTTTATTTTTCCTTTGGGATAAGATACCATAGGAACAGGATTTTTTCCTTTGCCAAACCTTGCATCTCGAAAAAGGTTGGGCTTATCATGGAAAGAATCTTCTCATTGACCCGAATTTCCTCCATTTCCCTCCTTTTTTTGGTCCTCATTTCCTGTTCAGGGAGTAAGGCCTTTGTGGTGACCCCGGAACCAACTTTAGAGCAACAAACGGCTATTTCTAAAGACATCTGTATGCAAAAATACCTATGGGTTTTCTCAGGAAAACGACCTTGTGTGTATTTCAAAGCAGAACGTGATAATGGCACTGGAGCTGTGACTTATTTTTTACTCTATGAAATCGGAACGTTTGATGTGGACATTCCAATCGGAGTTTCTTTGAAATTAGGGGATACATGGTACAACTTAAAAAAGACAAACACCGATTATTCGGATACCATCGTTGTCACTTCGGCACTGACTCAAGAAGTGCTTCCTAAAATTGGGGAAAATCAAAATATCACGATTAGTTATACCAACCGAAAGGAAACCATCAATTACCAATTGAATGGAAGCCAAACCGCTAGTTTCCAATCCAATTTATCCAAACTGATCCGTGTGATTGAATCAGAACCAAAATTGAATATCAACAAACGTTAATTGATTTTCCATTTGTGTGCGTTTTGTAAGAAAAGCGCACAGAGTGGAAGAGAATTGATTTCGTTTTGGAATCGTTCGGGAAATCAAACGTTTCCCGAAACAATCACCTCTCCGGCACCCATTGGTTCGGAGAGGTTTTTTTATACGAAAATGTTCGGTTCTATTCTGGACGCATGAGTGGGAATAGGATGGTATCCCGAATGGAATGGGAGTCTGTGAGTAACATCACAAGTCGATCAATTCCAATCCCTAGGCCACCCGTTGGCGGAAGTCCATATTCCAAAGCTCGGATGTAGTCATCATCCATCATGAAGGCTTCATCGTCGCCCGCTTCCCTTTGTTTCACCTGTTCTTCAAAACGTTCCCTTTGGTCAAAAGGATCGTTTAACTCAGTGAAGGCGTTCCCAATCTCTCTTCCTGCCACATAGGGTTCAAAACGTTCTACATACTTTGGATCATCTTCTCTTGATTTGGCAAGGGGAGAGAGTTCTTTCGGAAAGTCTGTGATAAAGATGGGTTGGATGAGGTGTGGTTCCACAAGCGAACTAAACACATCGTCACATACCTTCCATATCGAAACGGAATCAGAAGAATCCACTCCTTTCGCTTTGGCTTTTTCTATGGCTTCTTTGACATCGGTAATTTGGCTAAAATCAATTCCCGAGTAGTCTTTGATGATGTCGATGTACTTCACTCGTTTCCAAGGTGGCGTCAGGTCAATTTGGTCCTTTCCATAAGGAAATTTTAAACCTTTTCCAATGGCAGTGGCAACAGAAACGATCATCCTTTCTGTGAGAGAAAGCATGGCTTCCATATCGCCAAAGGCCATATAGGCTTCCATCATTGTAAATTCAGGATTGTGTTTGGTGGAGATCCCTTCATTCCGAAAGTTACGGTTCAATTCAAACACTCGGTCCATTCCACCCACAATGAGTCGTTTTAAATAGAGTTCGGGTGCAATCCGTAAAAAGAGTTCCATATCCAAAGTATTGTGGTGGGTAACAAAAGGTCTTGCCGCTGCACCACCTGCAATGGGTTGCATCATAGGAGTTTCCACTTCCAAAAACCCTTCATTTGTAAGAAACTTTCGAATTTCTGAAATGATACGAGAACGCATTTTAAACGTTTCGCGGACGTTTTCATTGACCACAAGGTCCACATACCGCATTCGATACCTTTGTTCTACATCAGAGAAGGCATCATAAATCACACCGTCTTTTTCCTTCACGACTGGTAGCGGTCGAATGCATTTTGCAAGTAGTTGAACATTCGTTAAATGAAGAGTGGTTTCACCTTTTTGTGTTTGGAATAACCATCCCTCGATTCCAATCCAATCCCCAAGGTCAAGGGATTTGAATAGAGAATAATTTTCTTCACCCAAGTCATCACGTGTGGCATACAATTGGATGAGGCCTTCCGCATCTTTGAGGTGGGCAAAACTTGCCTTTCCCATCACACGTTTTGCATGCAAACGTCCGCCGAGTTTGAAAGATTTTTTTTCAGTGTTGTTTGGATCAAAATTTTCCAACAAAAATTTTGAATTGGAATTGGGAAAAAAACGAAGTGGGTAGGGGTTGATTCCTTTTGTTTTTAAGTCTTGAATTTTTTGAATTCGTTGTTCGATGAGTTCGTTTGAATCTTTAATTTCATCCATTTTAAAGGATACCTCTAGTGTAAGAATAAATATAACGTACTAATTCAACAGAAATTTCTTTCACGCCTGATTCTGATAAAAACCAATTAGAGGCAGAAACTTCAGATGGAAAACCGTAGGCTGTCACTTTCACTGGCAAACTGGTTAAGGTTTTTTTGTATATTTTCAAAACACGGCGTTTTTCAAACTCACGTGTGAGAAGTAAAATGGAACCTAAGTTGTCGGAAACAGCTATTTTTAATAGGTTTTTGGATGCCTCGTCTGTGTCACCCATTTTGGATGTACTGATGATAACAGTCTGCATTTGCGTACCAGGTATCCCGTTCGAAATGAGGATTTCCTTCGTTTTTTGATCAATTTCAACAGGACTGAAGAATTTATTTTGAGATTTATCTTCCCTACTAACAAGAATTAGTTTCTTGAAGTCACCTTTGGTATAGAGTGTAGCTACATTTTTTAAATGTTTTTTGGTAGGGAGGTCTTCTGTCATTTCTAAGACTGCTACATCCGATTTTAAGTATGGATCATTTGTTCCCAACCAATAGGGACTTGAAAAAAACAACCCAAGAGTCAGGAATACCGGGGAAAGGAACCCAAGGAAGAGTAATTTAAAACGAAAGGTTAAATCGGAAACTTGCATACGGATGACCCCTACAACCTACTGAATACCAAGGGCAAGTGACAAGAGAAAATTCATCTCCTTGACGAAAGAACCCGTTTTCCTAACCTGTCCTACATATACACCTGCTCGGATGGTGGAATTGGTAGACACGCTACTTTGAGGTGGTAGTGCCGCAAGGTGTGGGGGTTCGAGTCCCCCTTCGAGCAGTGGAAATCACCAAAGCCAACAGTTTTAGATTCCCCCAAAGTCAATAATTCCCTCAACTCAGGGACAAATCTTACGTTCCCTAGAAAACTTAACTCATTCAATGCCAGTTGACTCCACTTTGGAGAGATGTAGCCATACGACCTGAATGACTGCTTCAAAATATTATTCCTCGCTTCCGCTCCATTGGAAGACACACCCTCTTTAGTGACCCATCTCTCTCGGCTCATATTGTATCTTGGATCATTTGATTTCTTCGAGTGATTCACTGACTTATGGTTAGGTCTGTCCCATAGGAATCCATATCCTTCATCTGTAAAAAGGGTTACATTCTTAGGGATGGTTTCTTCTAAGTCTTTTTCTAAGTAGTGTTGGTTATTCAAAGGAATCGATTTGTAGAAAGTCATACCGCCGTTAATGCCAATCGTATGAACAAGGGTTCCGATTTGGTGTCCTCCTATGGAATTAGAAGCATAGATGGATGCAGTTCCTCCCTTGAACCTTCTCGATCTATGTTTGTTTGCTCTTAAGGATGAGGAATATAACACCACTGAGTCGGCTACTGCAACAGGCTGATTTTTAAGGGTTTCCTTGAGGTCACCTTCCTTTGGTAGTCTGAAGTTTTTAGAGTTCTCTTCTAGTTCTTTGTATAACTGTTCCCTGAGTGACTCATTGAGATGTGAGAAGAATACCTGGATACGTTTCTTAAGATAATAAGCTGTTTTGTATGGAAGACCTAGTTTTCTTGCGATCTCTTTGGAGGTCATGGTCTTTGGGTATTGTAAGATCTGGTCTTGGATGGTGTAAGAGATATAGGCGAAGGGTAGTTTTATGTTTTGGAAGGGTGTGTTTGCAGTGATGCTGATTTGTTTGTGGCAGTGAGAACATCTGGCTATGGATTCTTTCCCTTTTAGTCTTAAGAAATTGAGGGAAGGGTTCTCTAGGGACTTAGGGCAGTTGCATCTTTTGGGATAGATGGTGTTTAGTATTGAGAGAGTTCTAAGAGTGTATTCTCTTTTGATTTGTTCATTGTCTATGGGAGAGAGGTTCTTAGTAGGTTTTGTATAAGTAGTTCTAGTGAACTTAGGTAGGAAGGGTGAATAGAAGTATTTGGAGTTTCTATATGAAGGATTGGGGGGATTGGTGATACGTCCCCTTCGAGCAGTGGAAATCACCAAAGCCAACAGTTTTAGATTCCCCCAAAGTCAATAATTCCCTCAACTCAGGGACAAATCTTACGTTCCCTAGAAAACTTAACTCACTTAATGCCAGTTGGCTCCACTTAGGTGAGATATAGCCATAAGATCGGAACGATTGCTTCAGAATATTATTCCTTGCTTCCGCACCATTGCTAGAGACTCCATCTTAAGCCACCCACCTTCCTTAAATAAATTATATCTTGGATCATTACTTCTATCGGAATGAATTATTTACTTATGATTCTTATACCCTCAGAGGAATTTATATCCTTTATCAGTCCTATGAATGGCAGACTTTGAGAATTTAACAAGTTAACGAATGACCTTTCTACCCTTGTTTCCAGCAAATTCAAACACACATTGGTTGTAAAGATGAGGAAGGGAAATGAATTGATTTACCTAGGAGAGGTTTCCACAGTTAGTTCTAATGAAAATTATATTGAATCCATACCAATTCTAGCTCATTCATTTTGGAAAAACTATCGAGCCGTGTCCATAAGCTGGAAAAGAAAGTGGTTCCTGATACCTCAATTTCAAAGCCTTTGTCTGTATATTATAATAACCCATAAATTCACTAGACAGGAAATTCCACATGTTAGCTGATAGAGAGCGAGGATTTTACTCCTCGTTTTTTTTTATATCTAGAGGAGTTTCGATGTCAGCAGAGGATCAAGCAACCAGAGGATTTACACAGATTATATTGGATAGAATTGGACATCCATTCATCGGTTCATTTATCTTCACCTTTGTCATAACTAATTATGATATTCTGATAGATTTGTTTGTAAACATCCGTGACCCCGATGCAGTTTTAATCTTTAATTCTTTTTTATATAGTGAATGGAAAACTAGGTTAGGTGTCCCATTTGGAATGATGTTAGCTTTCCCTATACTAATTCAGAATGGTAGTGATATTGTTTATACTTATTTTAAAGAAAAAACAAATACTTACATTGAAAACCGCAAAGAGAAAGAAAAACTAGAAATTCATTTGAATAAAATAGAGAATCTTAAAAATCAATTATATAATCAAAAAGATTTGAATAATCAAATAGTAAAGCAAACGTGTGATATAATCCAAACTACTTTAAATCTAGTTAAAAATCGTGATAATATATTTCATCTACAAGTGTTTGAAAGTAATGAAGTGTTAGAGAAAGGAGATTTTGTTTCTTATTTAATTGATTTAGGTAAAATTGTCTTTTATGATAAGAACATTATGTTCTTAGGAAGGGTTTTTTATAAAATTAATGATACTTTGTATATAATTGAATGTTTGGATTCAGGGAAACTCAAGGAGTTATTAAAAGAAATGCTGAATGAAAAAATCAATTCTCTTCCATATCATGAAACATTTATCAAAGTTAATAGAAAAGGTGATTTTGAATTATTAGAAAGGAATAATTTTACAAATCATGTAATTGCTTCTAAGTTGAAGAATCATCATGACTATAAAATTCTTAATGAAGGGAAATCTAATAACGAAATTCTAAAAGAAAGTAGAATGTATCTAGAAGTTCTACTAAAAAGAAAAACACCAAAAAACTTTGTTTATAAGAATCGTTGGTATTATTTCAAGGCTCTCATTTGTGGAAAGGAATCCGAGGAATGATTTCTTTCCTCTAATTCTTATAACCCATATCAGGAACTATTCTAGGTTCCCGTTTGGGTTTCTACTCCTCTCCAGAACTACATCCAAACAAAAGTAAGAGGAGAAGGATTTTAATCTTCATCATCATTGTCCATTTGTCGGAATTCAGGATTTGTTTTTGAAAGAAGGTAATGAGTCACTGCTAGTGATTTGTTTCCTTTTTTCAGTGCCTCAGATAATGGATTAAAGAATTTTGTTCCTTTGAATTTGTTCACATAGGGAATAGGGTTCCCTGATTCTAATAGGAAATACTTTCCAAGTTTTCTTCCATACTTATCTAGTGAATAACATAAGGCACCTCCCACGGCTCCACCGATTGCCCCTCCAATAGCTGGAGAATCTACCATTGAACCAATTGCAATTCCTACACCTCCAAGAGCCAAGGCTCCCATGTTTGTTTTACGGGAACCATTTGTAGTAGTGGCATCTAGGGAGGAGGAAAGTTTTGAATACTTAATTTCATCGAGTGTGTCTTGACCTGTGATTCTTCCAAACTCTTTCAATCTGCCTTGAGTGAATGCCTCTCAATCTTTCAAATTATTGTTTAACTTTGAATGAGTTGGTTCCCCCTTTACTTCAAATTTTCTTTAAAAAATTTTACTGCCCTTGCTTCTGCCTCTTTTGGATTAAAATTCCAAATTCGTTCATGTCGATTGCATTCTGGTGCCCAGACACTTTTTGGTTCTTTTGCTTTTGCATACAAATCTTCTGCATGGTGGTAGTCTACATAGTCATCCATCTTACAATGAAAAATGGCTAAGGGTCTTGGATGGATCTCTGCGATATGATCAATAGGTCGAACTGTATCCATATTGATTCCACTCCTGTAGTCTAACATCCATTTAACGAATGGTATGAGTGGGTAGTATGGAATTCCGAAATCTCGTTTTGCGGATTCAATGAGTACATCCATAGCGCTTCCATAACCGCTGCTAAAGAGACCGGCTTTGATTTCTTTATGGTTTGCCATGGCGATGATACTTGTGGCGGATCCCATTGAAAAACCAAAAATACCAATTTTTGCTTCGCCTTTGGACTTAAGATAGGTAAGTGCTGCATCTACATCTTTTTGTTCAAGCCCACCCATGGTCGCATATCCGCCATGATTTCTTCGAAGACTTAAGAGTAATAAATTAAAACCAGCCTTGTTTAAACTAGGTGCAAATCGTAATCCCTCGTTGCGTTGTCCTCCATGTCCATGAACCATAATGATAGTACCTTGGGGTTGTTTGGTGGGAATCCAGTAACTAACGAGGTTCAATTTGTCCTCAGTGATGATGGTGACTTCTTGGAAATCCAAACCAAGTTCTTTTGGTCCTTGGCAATACACATGGTGGTCTGGATTGCAACGTACCTTTGGATACAAAACCAAACCTGAAAAATAATAAGCAATTCCAATGAGTAGGATGATACTAAAAAGCAAAATGGTAGAAGTGAGTTTGAGGATCCGTTTCATGAGATAAGGAAATTACAAAGAAAATGAAAATCTGCAAGTAAAAAAAGAGGTAATTTCTTTCATGGAGATATGGAAGCTGCATTAGGCGTGTTTTTTATTTGTTGTATGAGTGTCTTAAGTCCCTTTTCTGGAGTGGATGATGGTGAATTACGAGGTTGTCCTCCTTCACCTAACTGTGTTTCTAGCCAAAGTATGAAATACAATTTCATACATAAAGTGGATCCCATTTCCTATTCTACCTCAAGAGAAATTGCTTTTAAACGAATTTCAGACTACTTCCACCATTCGGAAAATATTTATATTAGCGAAGAAAAAGAAGGGGAATACATTCGAATTATTTTCTTTACAAAGGTCTTTCGTTTTCCTGATCGTGTGGAAATTTATTTCCCAACTGACAAAAATGAAGCGCAAGTGCGATCCCAGTCTATCATAGGTCTTTGGGATATCTTTGCGAACCGAAGGCGAGTGAATGCATTTCGAGAAATTTTAACAAAAGAAGATTCATAAAATTTCATTATGGATTAAAAAGTGAACACCTCCAATGATTCGTTCCATTTTGGAACCAAATAACCAGTCGCCTAACACCATGATGCCAGTTTCTTTACAGAGTTGTTTCCATTCTAAAAATTCTTCTGAATCAAGTGTGAGGGCCCCTTCCCGTCTCAGGAGTGGCATTTGTGCTTGTGCGTATTTCCATCTGTGATTCCAAATTGCATCTGGAGCTGGGGCATTCCATCTTTCCTTCACGCCTGCAATGAACATTTCTTTATATTCAGGTGTCGGTTTTTTTTCGGAATCCATCCAGTGCTCAAAATGAGTTTCCGAAAACAAGGCAGAAAATTGAACGAGTAGATGGGAACCTTTACGATTTGGATTTGGGTATTTGATATGTTCCCAACTTTCGTATTCCCAGTTTTCACCTTTTTGTAATGAGGTGTTGATTGGGATTCCTTTTTCTTCCTTAATTCCAAGGGATTTTAAATTGGGAGTCCAATCATTCCAAGAAAATAAGCTAATGAGTGTTTTACGATAATCGTTATATGGTTTTAGGAATTGAAACCATCGATTGAATTTGGGATTTTCTTCTGAATTGGAAAATATTTCAAATATTTGTGGGAGGGGAAGGGTGAGGATGACTTGCGAATTGGTAATTGATTCTGACTTTTTTTCCAAATTGTTATAAAATTCACAGATCCATTCTTTGTTTGGATTTTCCCTGATTGATTTTAAGGTCATACTTTGGTGGATGGGAAGGCCTTTTAACATCGCATTGGCGATCGATTCCATTCCTAAAATCGGATAAAAATGGTGTTGATCGTAGATGGGTTTTGTTTCGATTTCGACACCATTGGTTTTCCAGATTTCAAACAGATTGTAATTGGAAACTTTGCCTAACCAATGCACCTCCATTTTGTCTCGGAACATGGTCGCCCCAATATCGAACCGAACTTGGCCTTCTTCGATATCTTTCGTAGATACTCTTCCTCCCGATTTCCTTGCCTTGTCATACAATTGGACATCAGGTTTCATCATGGCAATGGCTGCTCCCGTGAGACCTGAGCCGATCACAAGAGGAGAGTGCAACTGTTGGAAAATATCCTCGTTCACAAAGGTTTAGACGAAATGAACTTTGTTTAGAGTTGTTTGATGAGAGTTTTCAAATCATTGATGAGAGAAAAGGGGACTGGTTTGATTTCTTCTGCCAGTTGGATGGTATCTTGGATGGTTCGAGTGAGGACTTGTTTTTCTGCTTGGTAGGCAGCCTGTGGGAGTTTGGACTTATTTTTTTTAAAGACCGATACTTTCGTGTCGATGATTTCAATCATTTGGTTTAAATACTGTATTTTTTGGTCCATAGGGAGAAGTTGTAACACAGGTTCGTCAAATGAGAAACCAATTTTTGAAATGGATGGGTAGAATGAATGTAGGGGATCTAGTGACAGATGAAGTTTGGGATTCCTTCCTTCCCCATAGCTTTCAATCCTTATCTCCCTACCAATGGACTCCGATTTCTGTTGTGGAAACCACTTGGGATTTTTTGCAAAACGAAACTGTCACATCGGTAGTTGATTTAGGATCTGGGGTCGGTAAGTTCTGTATCCACTTAAGTTACCTTTCTCAAGATCAATTTTCGATCATAGGATTGGAAGATAGATCGGAACTCTTTCAAATTTCGGAGGATCTAAAACCAAAGTGGAATGCTCACGGGGTCATATTTCGGAATACAAATTTTTTAGAAAATTTTCCTCGGGGAGCATCGCATTATTACGCTTTTAATCCACTCTATGAAACCATGAAGGGAAACCATTCCATTGATTCCAAAAAAGATAAATCCGCTATGTTATTTCTCCGCAATGTACAACAATTCAAAAATCAACTCTACCAATGTAAAATGGGAACAAAATTAATCACCTATCATGGCTTTGGTGGAAGTGTTTTGCCAGGTTTCCGTGTTTTAGTCAAAAAAGAACTTCCATTGGGGGAGTGGATGGTATGGGAAAGGATCTGATTCCATACTTTCCCAAGCCGCTTTTAACTATGAAATGTTTTTTGCATATTTTTTTCGCAAATGAGGTTTGGCAACGAGTAAGTAAAAAATGCCAGTAATTAAGACAATTAATGAAGTAAAAATCATTCCATAATTGATAAACCAAGGTTCGTCAGGTGATCTAGGCCAGACCATATTTGAAACTGCAAGTGTCCCGTAAACCAAAGCTAATACATTGATCACAAATCCATATTTGCCTAAGGTAAATGAACCTTTTGGTTTCCAACCTCGGATCCTTGCATACAATGCACCAAACACAACCATTTGGAACGCAACATAAATACCACAGGAAGCAAAACTAATGATCGTGATGACAGCATCTTGTAACCAATGGCCAATGCTTGTGATGATGATGGGAATGATTCCTGTGACAAGGAGTGCTTTCGTTGGAACCTTTCCTTTTTTGGAAAGATGGTTTAAATACTGACTGCCAAAAATCATTCCATCCCGAGCAAAAGAAAAAAGAAGCCGGCTTGCAGCCGCTTGTAAGCTGAGTAAACAAGACAAAAACGAAATCATCACGATGACAATTACCATTCTGTAACCTGTCACACCCATGGCATGAGTCAATGTTGTTGTGACAGGATCTGCATCTTCTCCGGAAATGGCTTTTTCAACATTCGGAAGGGATAATAGAAGTGCCAAACATATGAAAATGGCCGCACCGCCTCCAATGTATATCGTCATTCTCATTGACTTTGGAATCGCTGAACTTGCATTTGGTGTTTCTTCTGCCACATCACCGCAGGCTTCAAATCCATAATAACAAAACATAGCGGCAACGGATGATGCAAGAAATGCTGGAAAATAACTCATGCCATCGCCAAAGGAAAAGGTATTCCATAGGATGGAGATAGAATTTACTTTTGCAAAGAATAAAAGAGACGCACCTACAATGATGGCACCTACGAGTTCACAGATAAAACCAAAAAAAGCAACTTGTGCCAGTAATTTCGTTCCACTTAAATTTAGTAATGTGGATATAATAATCATTCCGATTGCAATCCAAATAAAACCTGTATTCCCAAGTTCGATTCCGAGTAAGTTATTTAAAAAAGGTGCCCCACCTACGGCTACGGCGGCAACAGATGTGAACAAAGCCCAAGCATACACCCAGGCAGACATCCATGCAAATCGGTCTCCCACAAGACGCAGTGACCAAGGATAAATTCCACCAGAGATCGGGTATTGAGAGACCACTTCACCAAATACCAAACAGACTAAAAATTGTCCGAAACCGACCAGGATATAATTCCAAATCATCGGAGGTCCACCTGCTTGGATGGCAAGTGCAAATACGGAATACACTCCGACGACGGGAGAAAGATACGTAAATCCTAAGGAAAAATTTTCCCAGAAACTCATACTCCGATCAAATTCTGATTTTAAGCCGAGTGCTTTTAATTGTTCTGCATCGTGGTCTAGGGAAGTTTGGCTCATTCCAATACCGATTCCTTCATTTTGTGATTGGTTTGGTTTTATAATTGGGTCTCTTTTCTACAAACGATTTTGTTTTTCCATTGACGAAAGAATCATTTAAGGAATCCTTTTTTCACTACGGTAAAGCCAGATGAAAAAAAGTACAATCCTTCTCTTAACACTTCTCTTCGCAATTTCATGTGCAAGTTCGGAATCCAAAGACGCGAGTTCAAATGAACCAGGTTTTATGGATAAATTGATAGAAAAAGCCAATTCGGAAGAAGGCCAAAAAGCCATCCAAATGGGTAAAGAAAAACTCCAAGACCCTGAAACGCAAGAAAAGATAAAAGGGATGATGTCAAAAGACAAAAAGAAAAAGGATCCCACTGCTCTCCCAGGCCAATAGTTAGTTCCGATTTTATGATAACATCCAATGGGAGTAACTCCCTTTGGATGTTACTACCTAACATTTAAAACCTAGCGTCGTTTAGGTTTCCTCCAGTCACTTCAAAAATTTGTTTTAAAATCCAGTGCCTAACATTTGTGCTATCACTGAAGTCACAAAAGTAAAATAAAGAAAATGGTTTTAAACTTGAATCGTTGACTAAACACAAACGGTTCTCCATTTGGATCAAATCTTCCCAGTCAGAATATAAGTATTCTTTGCCATACCATCGAATCGATGTTTTGGTTATGGTGATTTCTTTCAATTGGCTTTGTTTGTAGAGAACATAAAGGTATGGAAAAAATCCAATCCCTAAACTAATGATTCCAAATAAGATTTGAGGAAGTGTAGGGGGAAAACCTTCCCAATGTGCGGCCGAAAGTTCCAAAAGATCTCCGATCGCAAAATGGAGGATCAATGAAAAAGCAAGGCTTACAAAAAAAACCACAATCATAATGATTCTCGGCTTGTAATCTGACTTCAGAGTGATCCCTTGGTTCGATTTGATGGTAGACAATTGAGAGTTAGGTGAAAAAACCACTTCATTTTCTAAAATAGAATTTGGACGTTTTCGTTTGTGAATGGGTAAATCTAAATCTGAAAAAGGAATTTCCGTACCATCGGCATTGATTAAGGGGATCTGTAATTGTTTACAAATCAACTCACCATCAAATCGTAATTTTGAAAATTGAGTTGATTCGATGAGTTGGATTTTTTCCGCTCCTGATTTACCAAGAACAGTATAAACAGTAATAGTTCTTGTTCCATTTTTTGTATTCACCGTATAAGAATATTCTGAATAAGAAATGGATTCGATATTTCGAAAGGAGAGAGAACGAATTTCTTTCTTTCGATCATACCAATGGATGGTTTTCGTTTCCAAATCAAAAACGGTTTCCATCGGCCGTGTGGTGTAGGCCAAAATTACATGGGGGAGACCGAAGAAAAAAAGGAAAAAAGCCGCCACAATGCCCAAGGTCAATAGGTCTTCTTCTTGGAATTCGGACATCCAGAATGCAAAACCTAGGGCTGCTATGGTCACTAGTTCCGTACCCATCAGGATGTACCGGACCAGACGCATGTTGGTAGATTTATGATCCATCCAGTGTAATTTTTTTTCCATTCCCGAACCTTCCGTTTTTTTTTTACTTGTTTCTGAGCGTGCTAAATGAACCGTTGTCTCAAAATCAAAATCTATATGAAAATGAAACTACTTCTCAATTCAAAATACTACCTGATTCTGGTCTTCGTCCTAACATTCCACACTGTATTGGCGCAGGAACCAAATACACAAAATCCTCCGCAAGCGACAGAGAACCCAAATCCAAACCCTGCCTCAGAGGAAACAATTCCTGAAGAGAATCCAGAAGATCCGAAATGGAAGAAAGCAGAAATTCGAGTGATCGGAGATAAAAAAGACCTAAAACGAATCCCAGGTTCTGCAACCATCATCACGAAAAAGGAATTAGAAGAATCTCGTCCGACAGACAATATGGAAATCTTGAGAAGGGTCCCTGGTGCCAACATTCGGTACCAAGACCCAGCGGGGCTCACCATGAATTTAGGATTTCGTGGTGTGAGTGGAGAAGTCTCTCGGAAGGTTTTGGTTTTGGAAGATGGACTCTTTACCTCTCTCAATCCTTATGGGGAACCGGAAATGTACTACACACCTTCCATCGAGCGAATGGAAAGGATTGAAATTGTAAAGGGCTCCGGATCCATTTTGTTTGGACCTTCTACCATTGGAGGGGTGGTCAATTTCATCACTAGAAAACCTCCCAAAGACCCAAAATTAACCTTACAAACGATTGGCGGAGAAAACGCATACTTTAGCCAAATGGTCAATTATGGTGGAACCTTTGGGAATACTGGTTTTGATGTGAATGTACTCCGCAAACAAGGTGACGGGTTTCGTGCCCACCAAGGATATTTTGTCAACGAGGCAAATGTTAAAACCATACACCAGTTAAATGATAAAAATAACATCACAACTAAAATTGGATTTCACCAACAAGAATCCCAAGCGACCTATGTTGGTTTGACCACTGGAATGTTTAATAACAATCCCAAAGACAACCCAGCACAAAATGATAAACGTTCAATTGAACGATATAGTTTTTCGATTGGGCATGAGTATACCTTCTCAGAAAAAACGAAACTCATCACAAGGGTTTATTCCGCATATACAGAAAGGAACTGGGCAAGACAAAACTATGCAAGAAATTCGAGAGGTAGTTCAATCCCTTCGGACGCACTGGCAACATACGATGGTGAACCGTATACCAGTCGTAACAGCGATACCATTTGGATGCGCGGAACCAATGCACACCGAGATCGAACCTATAAATTTGCCGGTATCGAATCAAAATTACAAACAGAACTAGAAACAGGTTCGATTAAACATGAAATTGATTTGGGAGTTCGTTACCATATCGATATGGCAAAGGTGCAACTCTTAAATGGGCCTGTGACTCCTGATTTTGTTTTGTATCCCAATGGACCCGGAACTTCTGCTGTGGTTCTGCAGTCCCAAACAAGCCTGGCAACAAGTGGGGAACTGAGAGATGATGAACGTAGGTCTGCAAAAGCAGTATCTGTTTATTTCCAAGACCGCATTCGTCTCACTGACAAATTTTCAATCATCCCTGGTGTTCGTTACGAGTCATTTTCACAGACCCGTTCCATCAATCGAGGGAGAAGGGATTTTAATCCCGTTACATTTGATTATGCGAGTGGAACAAACCCAACAGTACAATTGGACAAAACGGCATCCACAAGAAACCAAATTGTCCTTCCTGGATTTGGAACCACACTTGATTTTGCACGGAACTTAACTTGGTTTACGGGAGTCCACCGCGGATTTTCTCCTCCTCGGTATGAATCCGCGATTTCCCCAACCGCAGAAGATTTGGTCTTAAAACCAGAAAGGTCTTGGAACTACGAAACGGGTGTTAGGGGGGATATCACAGAGTATTTGAGTGGCCAACTTGTTGGATACTTACTCAATTTTGAAGACCAAATCATCAATAGTTCTGCCGCTGGTGGAAATTTAGGTTCAAGACCAGTCAATGCAGGTAGGTCCATCCGCAGAGGTGTTGAGACCAATATGACCTTCGATTTTGGGCAATTTTGGAAATGGAATTACAACGTTCCTCTTGATATTATTTATACTCGCACAGAAGCCAAGTCGAACCAATACACATATAACCTAACGGAATGGACGAGAGGGAATACAAATCCATTGGTTCATATTGATACAAACGGAAATAGACTTCCTTATGTATCACGGGATATCTTAACTTTATCCATTGGAATTTCCAGCCGAAGTACTGGATTTTATGCGAGAGTAGAATGGCAGTACTTTTCCAAACAATTCCATGACTTAGAAAATTCAAAATCAGTGTATTGGTATGATTCTGTCGGAACATCGACCGATAATCGACTTTTACTCAGTTATGCGGGTATCAAATCGGATGCATCGGGACTAGATGGAGAAATCCCTGCCTATGAACTTGTGAACGCAAATATTGGGTATAAAAAAGACAATTGGTCAGTTTTTGTTTCGGGCAAAAACTTACAGGATAGAAAATACATTTCTTCAAGACTCCCAGAAGGGATCCAACCTGGTCCCTTCCGGCAAGTGAACTTTGGTGTGACCTTACAACTTTAAACTAGATGCTTCTGGAATCGCAGCAGAAGGTTTCATAAACAGATAACCTTGGGAATATTCAATTCCCAAGGATTCCACTAAGTCTTGTATGGCGGGGCGATCCACAAACTCAGCTACTACTTTGGCTCCAATCCCACGAGCAAGTTCAACAATCCCCTGGACAAGAAGATAAGCCGTTTTGTTTTCAGGGAGGTTTTTGATAAACTTTCCATCGATTTTTAGAAAATCAGGATTGAATTCCAATAAACGAGATAAATTGGAATACTGAACTCCAAAATCATCGATCGCAATTTGGCAACCAATGGTTTTTAAGTCCTTAATTGTAGACAAACTATGTTTGTGTTCTGAAAAACTAATGTCTTCTAAGATCTCAAACGTGACCCGAGTCGGATCAATTTTGTATTGCGAGAGTCTTGATTCCACCCATTTGCTAAAACTTTTGTATTCCAATTCCGATTCGGTCAAGTTGATAGAAAAATCGTATGGATGATTGGAGAAATACTGCATCGATTCATCTATCATTTGTAATCCGATCATTCGAATGCTTCCGGTGACTTTTGCAAGTTTTAGAAATACATCGGGAGTTAAGATGGTATCTCGGTCTCGAATCCGCGCCAAACATTCAAACTTTCGTATTTCTTTGGTTTGGTTGTCCAAAATTCCTTGGAAGTAAGGGATTATATTTTTTTGGCTAATGGCGGTGTGGATCTTTTGGCTGACTTGGAAATTTTGTAAATGGTGGTCGGTAGACAAATCTTCTGTGTACGAGACGAAGTCCATTGTGTTTTGGAATTCTGCTTGGAAGAGTGCCAGTTTGGCTTTATAATAACAATCCTCTTGGCCAGATGCGGAAGCATAACGGCAGTCCAAATGGAATCCAACACCATCTAAGAAAAATTCATCAGATTTTAAGATCATTCGAAAACTTCGGACTGCATCGACTAACGCTTGCTCTGATAGATTTGATAAAATTGCGATTTCATCAGAATATAAATGAAAGACCTTGTGTTCATTTTGTAAATGGACGGAAAGGAGTTGTAATACCTTTCGAAAGATTTTTCTGTACACTTCGATTCCAAAGGTCTTGATGATGGTTGGGAAAGTGACGATTTTCAGGAGTAATATCGATTGGTTGGTATTGGATAGGTTATTTCCCTTTAGTTCTTTCACTAAGGATTCAAAATTAGGGTATTTGGTATCCCGATGGTAATAGAGAGTGTCTGCTAATTCTTTGTTTTTTTCTTCTAAGGATTTTTCTTGGAAATAGGCATCAATTGCTTGTTTGATGGTGAGCTCTAAGTCATGAGCATCCCATGGTTTCGAAAGGTAACGATACAAACAACCATGGTTCAGTGCATTCCCTATGGCCTGGGCGGGGGCTTGTCCCGTTAACATGATTTTTTTTGTGCGGGGATGGGTTTTTTGCATTTCAATGAGAAATTCGTCCCCTTTTTGACCGGGCATCACATGATCACAGATCACCACACATAAATCGGCATTTGCCGTATCAATTTCTTTGATGATTTCCTTCGCCGCTTCCGCACTTTCAGCGGTTTCGATCGTAAAACTTGTGCCAAAAACTTTTTTCAATTGTTCCTTGAGATTCCAAAGAATAAAGAATTCATCATCGATGCATAAGATGTAAGGTTTTTCGTTCAATGGGATACCTGGAGAAGCGTCTCAAATGAATCTGAATCTCCAGATTATGCAAGAATTATTTCCAGTTGACAATTTCTACCAATTCTATCTAATCAAGCCGTTCCAAGGATCTTGGGGCATGCATTTCTTTTTAAGAGGACAGGAATGGTTTCAAATAAGATTTATGTTGGGAATTTAAAATTTTCCCTAAAGGAAGAGAATATCAGGCAAATTTTTTCAGTGTATGGAGCAATCCAAGATTTGAAAATGATTCATGACCGAGAAACTGGTAATTTTAGAGGGTTTGCCTTTATCACCTACGCAAGTCCAAGTGAAGCAGAGGAGGCAGTGGCACAAATGAATGGCCAACCCATAGATGGTCGCAACCTCAAAGTCACCTTCGCTGAAGACAAAAGAAAAGAAAAACAGAACTAAAATTCACTTTTCTTACCAAGACCACCAAATAAAGAAGGAGGATGACTTCATCCTCTCCCTCTCCTGTTCATAAAATAGAAGAATACTCCCCAAACCTTTGGCTCACGCCAAAGGTGGATTTGCGTTTTGATTTAGACCCTCACCTCACAGTTGTCAGAGCCGACTACGATGTACAATTAAACGGCAATTCGCCTGGTCCTTTGTTTTTACATGGCGAAAATTTGGAATTTTTATCCTTACGACTGAATGGGGCCATTGTGGATCCCTCTGAATTTGAGATCCAAGAATTAGGAATTTTGATCTACCATCCTCCCAGTTCAAAGTTCCAACTCACCATCGAGAATCGAATTTGCCCTTCCAAAAATTCTTCGTTGGAAGGTTTGTACCAGTCCGGCTCTATGTTATGTACACAGAATGAGCCAGAAGGGTTTCGAAAGATCGTTTATGCCATTGATCGACCTGATAATATGATGCAATTTGTTGTCACAATTTCAGGGGACCCAAGTTTATTTCCTGTTATGTTATCGAATGGAAATCTGGTTTATGAAAAAATTCTTTCTGATGGGAAAAAAGAAGTAAAATGGGAAGACCCATTCCCAAAACCTAGCTATTTATTTGCGTTAGTTGCAGGTGAATTGGTAGAAACCATCGATTCGTTTCAAACAAAATCAGGCAGAAATGTAACACTTAAGATATTTGTCGAAAAGGGAAATGAAAAGAAGGTGAGTTTTGCTTTTGAATCATTGAAAAAAGCAATGAAATGGGATGAAGATACTTTTGGTTTGGAGTATGATTTAGATCTATTTATGATTGTGGCTGTCGAAGATTTTAACATGGGGGCCATGGAGAACAAAGGATTAAATCTTTTTAACGCAAAACTTGTCTTAGCTGACAAAAAATCGGCCACAGATGAAACCTTTGAATCGATCTTAGCAGTCATTGGTCATGAATACTTTCACAACTGGACTGGGAATCGAGTCACCTTACGTAACTGGTTCAATTTAACTCTAAAAGAAGGTCTCACTGTGTTTCGTGACCAATGGTTCACGGAAGATATGACAGACCCAGCGGTCAAACGTATCAAAGATATTTTATTTTTGAAAGAACACCAATTTCCTGAAGACCAAGGTCCCATGTCACATCCCATTGTACCTAAATCCTATACGGAAATGAATAATTTTTACACAGTCACAGTATATGAAAAAGGCGCAGAAGTCATTCGGTTGGTTTCGGAGATATTGGGAAGGGAGACATTTAAAAAAGGGTTAATGGATTATCTGACGCGTTATGATGGACAAGGTGTAACCTTTGAAGAATTCATATCTTCGATGGAAGCTGCTTTCGGTAAACCCATTCCCAATATACGTAATTGGTACCATCGGAGTGGAACTCCCAAACTCCAAGTCAAAGAAACATATGATCCAAAGTCCAATGAATGGGAATTTTCTATCAAAGACAGTTCGCAAAAAGACTTACCTCTTATTTTTGTGAATTCGTATGCTTGTTTTGATTCAAATGGAACCCTTTTGGCGGAAGGAAAACGAATCCAAGAGGGACATGAGGATCAGATTCGGATGAGGGCAATTGACCCATCTGGAAACAAACCCATTGTTTCTTTCTTCCGTGGATTATCGAGTCCCATATTACTGGAAACAAAATTGGCAAAAGAGGAGATACGAGTTCTCGCCGAAAATGAACCAGATGGTGTCTCCCGTTTTTTTAACTTCCAAAATCTAATCTTTTTGTGGATGGAAGAATCGATACGAAGTGGTAAGAGTGAAGATCTTACTCGTCTTTTGGAGACCTTGGGTTCGGGATTCAAAAAGGATTGGGATAAAACATATTTTAGTTTTTATCTGACATTTCCTTCTTTGAACCAAATTTCAGAACAACTCCAATGTTTTGATTTTTTAAAAATGGAAACTCTTCGAAAGGAAGCAATTAGAAACATTGCGACAAAGTTTACCAAAGAATTTCAGATATTGTATGAAGAAAATCGTAAAACCATACCGATCCAAACTAAGGAAGAGATTGGAAAAAGAAGGTTAAAAAATACAGCACTCTATTATCTTTTACACGACCCAAGTCATCGTTTTGAAGGATTGGCTGTGGCACAACAAAGAGAAGCAAAACACATGAGTGAGGAAATCTCGGCACTTCGTTACTTAATTGAAATTGGATCTAAGGAAAAGGAAAATGGAATATCCCTATTTTATGATCGTTGGAAGGAAGACGCATTAGTTCTTGATGTTTGGTTTGCCGCACAAGTAGGCACTGGGGAAAACCGCTTCGAAGAATTGGAAATCCTGGAAACCCATCCAAAGTTTTTCATCAAGAATCCGAATAAGGTAAGGTCTTTGTACTTTAGTTTTGCAAGAAATCCCTTATCGTTTCATTCCAAGTCTGGAAAAGGTTACCAAATCATTGCCGAACGAATCAAACAATTGAATGTTATCAATCCTCAAATTGCTGCAGGTTTGGCGAAATTGTTTTCTTCGGCTTCCAAACAAAATGGAGACCTGCCAAGAATCGCAAAACGAGAATTAGAAGATATACAAAACCTCCCCAATCTATCAAAAGACCTAGGGGAGGTAGTCGGAAAAATCATCAATTCTTTTTAGTTGTACATGGACTTGATTAAATCTTTGTATTTATCATGGATGATGTTTCGTTTCATTTTGAAAAGGTTGGTGAGTTCATCTCCAACCTCCATGGCTTTCGGTAAAAAACGAAAGTCAGATAGTTTTTCAAATGATTTGAATCCATTTTCAGATGAGATTTGTTTTTTGACGATATTTTGATAGTAAAGTCTCACATCTTTATTTTGATTTAGATCCTCTCCTTCTTTCCATTGTAAGCCAACTTCTTTCATTCTTTCCTTATCGGGCCAAACGAGTGCAGTTAACGACTTTTGGTCTTGGCCCACAACAATGACTTGGTTGATGAGTGCATTTTCCAAAAGTAAATTTTCAATGGGAACTGGTTCCACATTTTCGCCACCTAAAAGAACAATTGTATCTTTCACACGACCTCTTACCGATAGGGTGTCGTTAAAGGAAATAAATCCAAGATCTCCTGTATTCATCCAACCATCCACTATTGCCTTTTTGGTTGCTTCCTCATTTTTATAATACCCTTTCATGACTTGAGGGCCTTTGATGTGAATGACACCCATTTTCCCTTTTGGAACCGATTCTCCTTGTTCGTTGACAATCCGAACAGCAGTACCTTCCGGCCATTTTCCTACAGAACCTTGGACTACATGTCCGACGGAACGAACGGAGATAATGGGAGCACATTCTGTCATCCCATAACCTTCGTAAACGGGGATTCCAATGACATTAAAAAATTCATCCACGTGTGACGGTAGGGCACCACCTCCAGAGATAGTTCCTGTCAAATGACCACCTAACACATCTCTGATTTTTGAAAAAACAAGCCCATCGAGTAATTTTGCCAGTAAAAATAAATTCAGTACATAACCAATCGATACAGTTGTATTTTTCATTCTCTCAAATGGAGATTCTTCCTTTGTGAGAAGCCGATTCCCCGCAAGATAATCTTGACCATCTTTGAACTTTTTACAAATGTCATAAGCAAAATCAAAAAGTTTCTTTTTGTTTTCCGGTGCTTTCTCTAACTTTTGTTTGATGCCTAAATATAAATTTTCCCATAGTCTTGGGGCAGATGCCATAAAACTCGGTTTGATTTTCTGAAAATCATCTCGAAGGTCACGGATGTTCGTGTAGGCGATGGATGCACCTTCTGTAATGATTGCATAATCAATCGCTCGTTCAAAGATATGCCAAACAGGAAGGATGGACAAAGTTCGATCGGTTGATTTGAGTCCAACCCTTGGTGGAACTTTTACCACATTATAAACCATGTTTTGGTGTGTTAACATAACACCTTTTGGCATCCCTGTTGTCCCCGAAGTATAAATGATGGTAAAAAGATCGTCTGGTTTGACTTGTTTGGACCTAAGTTCTAAGGAGGGGAGATTTTTTCGAAGTGCTTCCCCATCTCTCACGAGGGTCTGAAGATTGACAACTGTGGAATCTTTTGGTACATATGTGGGATCTAAAATGATCACCTTTTCTACTTTTGTAGTGGATAAAATTGGTTTTAAGGAATCATAAAGTTTTTCATGTTCCACAAAACAATATTTACTCTCTGAATGACTCAGGATGTATTCAATTTCTTGGGCTGTCGAATCTGATCCCCTTGGAACATTCACCGCACCGTTTAACAAGGTTGCAATGTCGGCAATCGCCCATTCGGTTCGATTATCGGCCATGAGTCCAATTCGATCTCCTGGTTGTAATCCCATTTGTAAAAGGGATAAGGCTAAATTTTCAGCTTCGTGAAAGATGTCAGAGAAGGTGCGTCCTTTGAAATTTTTGGCAGTGTCTTTTGCAAAGAACATCTCTTTGGAACCGTAGTTTTTTTTCGCATAATAAAATACATCATTCAGCGTCGTAAAATTTTTCATGAATCAAATCTGTCTCCGTAGGAGCTAAACTCTCATGGTTTCTGCACTTTATTCAAGTAATATTTTCTTTTGTAGGATTTGCCACTTGTGGATTCTAAAAAATTGACAAAGATCGGATCCGATTCAATTTTTTGGAAGAGCTCTAAATCAAGGAAAAGAGCTTGTTCGGCCCAAAGTTTACCTTCACTTTCCCTTTTTGTTGCATAGGATGCTCTTGCCAATTTATAATAGACAATGGGCAAAAATACCTTTTCACCACCCAAAATCTGAGCACGTTTTAGATTCACATAGGATTCTTCAAATAACCCCAAACTCAGTTCACAAGAACCTCTATAATAGTATAAAAAAAATCTTGGATAAGGCATAAGCCTTCGAGGGTTTAATTTTTCCAAACTCGTCAAACAAGCTTTAGGTTCTTTTACCATTAAATAAGCGTAGGCCAAATTGAGCGAAATTTCGGGACTAATTTCGCCATGTACCTTTCTGTAAATTTCCGCAGTTTTACGATAACTTTCCTTTGCGGAAACGTAGTCATTCAATACATACAGGTAATAATACGATTTATATAGCAGAACATCTAAGGAGTCGGATTCGCAGACTCGGTATGAAAAAAATTCATCTAAAGTTTTAGTAAATGAACTAAATTCTTTTTCATTGTATTCGATATTGGCAATTTTTTTAAGTAAGGAACAAGTGCGTAGTGTACCAATTGGAACTTCTTTTTTGTATTCTGCAAGTGACTTGCGATACACTTTTAATGCCTCTTTGTATTTTTCTTGGGATTCGAGAAGAATGGCTTCTCGTTCTTCTTTTTCACCTACACCTTCACAATACGTTTCTTTGTTATTTTCGTAATAACATATCCTTTCTTTAAATCCGTTTTCGTTTGCATCGTATTCAATACGTATCAATTTACAATTTTGAAAGTACCACCATTCGTCAATGGCACCAAAATCATTTTTATCCTTAGTGATTTCTTTTGGACAACCAGCGCTACTATAGTAAGTAAAACTATCCTTTTTCCCATTTTTGGTTTCATCTTCCTCTGTCAGGTAAAGTTGTCCGTTTTGGTTGTAGTGGTCATATCGAAAGGGGAAAAATGTTTCTTCATTTAAAAAGAAATGAATTTTTAGAAGTGAACTTCCATTTTTCCATCCGGAGTAACAGGTAAAACTTGTTTTCCCACTTAAAAAATTTTGTGAGATGTCTCCATACAAATCGTTTAAATGGGACCTGATCTCTTCTTTGAATCGTGGGTATGGAAAATTTGAGTGGTATTTTTGAATGTAATTTTGACAGAACCAAAACACTTCATGATTTAAAGATTCTTTGTGTAAGACGGATGGTGAATGATTGGAAAAACCAAATCGAAATCGTTTGGGGCTATCATCTTCTAATTCAAATTTTGCCTTCGTTTTTTGAATGGTTTCCCAATAATCCTCTAAAAGGGAACTTGCTTCTAGAGGGATGGAGAGAAATAAAATGAAAAAGGAAAGGGAACGAAAAAAGATCAAGACTTACTTTTTAAATACAAATCATAAAGGATCGGATTTTCATAAGGGTTTCCCACTTTTCGGATCGAAAACAACTGTAAAAGAGGAGGACCATTTTCTATATAAAATGCACCATGTTCGTTGTTATATCGTATAATGCCGGTATGTTGGGTTAAATTCCCACCTTTGGCAACTGTATGTTCAATGATATCTTCTTCAAATAATTCTTTATCATATTTGTCTCTGAGACCAGTGAAACTATTGACTATATAATTATCTTCATTAGATATAGGTTGTCCAAATTTTAATAACTTTCCATCTAAGGTTAAACTAAAACCTTTCTGAGAAAATTCTTTCTCTTGTTTGTCCCAAACTCGGAATCGAATTGTGAATGCCATATCAGGAACCAATTTAAGTAAGTCGAAGTCCTTTCCAAGGAAAATTCAAAAAAAAATCAGTGGTCAATGGATGAATTGGGACAATTATTTACCCCATGAAGGTGATTTCAGTTTCCAATATCAAAGGGGGAAGTGGTAAATCCACAACTGCGGCCCATTTGGCTTGTGCTTTGGCGAGAAGAGGGAAAACGCTTGTTGTTGATATGGATATGCAAGGTGACTTGACGGATTTTTGTCTGCCTGATTTGGATTTGGTTGCTTTAGAAGAATCGAATGTGATGAGTGTGCTTCTCGGAATGAAAAAAATTTCTGACTGCATCCGTAAGACCAAACAGTTTGATGTTTTACCTTCCACTTTGAGTTTGGCAAAACTCACCAAATACAATCCAGATTCCACTAGTCTTTGCCTTCAGTTCAAAAGGGCACTAGAGGAAGTACGAAAGGAATACCAATTTGTGATCATCGATACCCCAGGTTCGGCCAAACATGAACTCACCACTGCCATTTATAATTCAGAACTGATCCTTATCCCTGTCACGCCGAGTAAATGGACAATTCGTGCTGTAAATCTATTACTCGATGAGATTGCGCAAACTGAGACTGTGTTTAGTCAAAAGAAAAAAATTGCCTTTGTTCCTTCTTGGTTTGGTCCCTCTAAAAAACATAGGGAGTTATTGGAAAAATTGAAAGCGATTGAAGAAATCCCAACTCTTGGTGAAATTCCAAAATCGGAATCCATCAAGACCAAAACAGAAAAACAAGAATCCTTAAAAAAAGATACCAATGCTTGGTATGCCTTTGATCGATTGGCTGATGAGACGATTGCCTTAGTTGACCCGGAACATTCTATTTTGAATTTTCGTTTGTAAATTTACTTTGTTGTTCTTTACGATTCGTCCGATTCTTTGAAACTGGATTGGTGTTGTTTTCGTTCCAATGCAATCACGTTGATGTGTTTTGCAAAACTGGGATGGTGTCTAAGTATTTCGCTAAAAGCATCTTTACTTAAAGTATATACATCACAATAGGAACCGGCTCTGATTGTGGCTGTGCGAAGGGAGTCGTCAATGAGACTCATCTCTCCAAAAAAAGACCCGGAATTGAGTGTTGCGAGTAATTCTCCCGTTTTTTCTTTGATCACTTCCACTTGACCTTTGGATAAAAAATACATATTATGGGGGACATCTCCTTCCCGAAAGATCACATCTCCCTTCATATAATAAGCAGGTTTTAATTCTAAAACAACCTCACGTTTCAATTCTTCTGGTGCATTTTTAAAAAAAGGAACCACTGAAATGAGATGGTTGTGTAAAAACATCGAAACATCGATTTTAATCCCCGAAGGAAGTTGGTTCCAAATTTCAGTTTCATCAATTCCATGTTTGTTTTCCCAAAGGTTAATGTAATAGGATCGAATCCGATTGGCAAGTTGCGGCGGTAATTTTTTATATTTAATGAACGAGTTGATTGTGTTTAATTTTTCTTGGAAGGTGACACGCGAAATATCTAAATTGGAGAGAAGTGTCGAAATATTACCGATCACATACCCATAAATTCCAACACCTAGGATCATCACCCCCATTGTATAAATGGTTTGCGGATTGGTGGTAGGTGTGATGTCTCCATATCCGATGGTTGTCAGTGTGGTGACAGACCAGTATAAAGACCTGATATAACGAGTGTATATATCCTTATCTGCTAAAAATTCAGGCGTTAAGTAAATCCAACCGCAAGCCACCCAATGGGCAAAGAGACTTGTCCAATACACAAAAAAGATCAATCGAAAGGTCATGGGATTGATCACTTCGATCAATTTAAATCGATCTTCCGAATCAGCACCTAGTGCAAGCATCCGAAGGGATTTAAAAAGTTCGAACACCCTAACAGATCTTAGTAGACGCAATATTTTTAAACTATCCGTAACTCCAAAATATTCAAAGAAAAAACCTCCAAAGAGGTCAAATGGAAAGGCAGATAAAAAATCGATGAGAAACCATGACTTTAGATATGTTTTCGCGACGATTTTTTTGTTTTGAATGACGAGTCTGTCTTTGAGAATGGAAGTGAAAAAGTTTAAAACCAAATCAATTCCAAAAATGATTTGAATGAACCTTTCAAAGTGGGTGACACCTACGGTCAATTTATGAGGGAAAACAAGCCGAATCGGCACTTCGATGGCAAAATACGTAATGCATAAAAAAACAAATAGATCCCAGATTCGTTTGTAGGGAGAATTTGGATGGATCATATTCTTTAGTATCGACATCCGAAGTTTTATATTTGCGTTCTTTCTTAGAAAAAAAATCCTGAAATGTAGAAGAGGTGATTATGTTCGGTGGTGCTGGTGGAAACAAGTTTGATATGCTCAAGCAGATGAAAAAGATGCGCTCGCAGGTAAAAACCATGGAAAAGGAACTTGCGGTCTTAAATTTTGTAGGAATTTCTAAGAATAAACTTCTCTCCATCACTTTAGATGGAAAATTCCAGATGAAATCAATCCAAATCGAAGATGAACTTTTGGAAAAAAAGGATAAAAACCTTTTGGAACGATCCATCCAAGAAGCCTATACAAAAGCTTTACAAGATGCCCAAGCGGGAGCCGCAAAACAAATGCAAGCCATGGGTGGATTCCCTGGACTTGGAATGTAACTAAAAAAAGAACTTTAGATTCAGATCCAAAAAGAAAAAGCCTACAAAGTTTCTTTGTAGGCTTTTTTTATCGAGAGATCTTCTCGAATCTTTTATTTTTTGTGATTAACTAGCGGGAACGATTTCTACTTCCACACGTCGGTTCGATCCATCTTTAGGATCCACGTTTTTCATTGGTGTAGAGGAACCAAGTCCTTGGACAGTTCCAATTCGTTTTCCTTCCACTCCATTTTCAATGATGGCATCTTTTGCAGTCACAGCTCTGTCTTGCGAAAGTCTGAGGTTTAGGTCTTCTGCGCCAGTTCGATTGGCATGTCCAGTGATATTGATTTTGGTTTCAGGGTAGGCCGCAAGAGCTTCCGCTAACTTATCAACGTTTTCTTTTCCTTTCCCTTTGAGGTCTGCTTTTCCATCTTCAAAGGCAATTCCACCGTCCATCGTTGCCGTGAGTGCCACTGTTTCTCCACCACGTTCACTTTTAGTCAGAGTGATACCTTGTTTTTTCATCTCTTCTGCCATGTTATCATACATAGTATTCAGATAAAAACCAGTTCCAAGACCAGCAAGGCAACCCGCGCCCAAACCAATGATCTTACCTTTGTTTTGTGGTTTCTTTTTTTCCATCGTCAAGGATTCTTTCACTTGTCTTTGGAAATCATTCTTTTTGTTTTTAGTGTCTTTTTTTCTTTGTGATTCGTCATAAACAGCACCTAACGCAAGTCCAACACCACATCCAATGGATGTACTTAGGATCAGTCGTTTCGTGTTGTCTGATAGACCACAAGAAATTGTGGATAGTAATGATAGGGATAAAATTCCTGAGATGATTTGTTTCAAAGTGATTGTCCTCTTTTCCCTTCGATTTGAAGGTTTCGGACAAAGTTTAAAGAAATCCTCCTTGTTTGCAAGGAGGATTTCCATCTCTTAAAAAACCTTAGTATCTGTCCGTGAGGAGTTTTACTACTGATTCTGGTCTGAGATTTGCTTGTGCCAGCATGGCCACACCTGATTTGGTTAGGATTTGGTTTTTCGAGTATTCCACCATTTCCGTTGCCATATCCGCGTCTCTTATTTGTGATTCAGAAGAAACCATATTCACATAGTTGTTACTGAGTGATTTTAAGGTTAAATCCAAACGGTTATAATAGGCGCCTAAGTCTGATCTAAGTCGATTGACTTTCGATATGGCATCATCCAAAACCTGGAGTGAATCGGAAGCTTTGTTTGGAGTTGAAAGTGTCAACTTGTTTCCAGCTTGTTTCAGTTTCAATGAAGAACTTGTCATCGTATTGATGTAGACTTCAATTTTTTCTGTTCCGTTTGCACCCACTTGTAAGGTCATTGGATTTTTGTTCGCCCTTGAAAACCTACCATCCAATGGTTTAACTTTATTAAACTCCGCAGATGTTCCGATCCGTTCCACTTCTTCAACCAGTTGGGATACTTCTAATTGGACAAGTTTTCTGTCTTCATCCGAATAGATTCCGTTTGCTGATTGTACGGAAAGTTCACGTAACCTCTGTAATATGGAGTTTACTTGGTCCAAAGATCCTTCCGTGACTTGTAAAAACGACATACCATCCTGGGTATTTCGCTCCGCTTGGCCAAGTGCTCGGATTTGGGATCTAAGTTTTTCGGATACGGAAAACCCCAGGGAATCATCCCCAGGTCTGTTGATTCGCATACCCGTAGCTAGGTGTTCCATGGACTTGTCCATGTCTCGACTGGTGTTTGAGAGCGCTCGTTTTGCAACGAGAGCACTGATGTTGTGATTGATAATCATTGTCACACCCTCCTGTGTGTCCATGACCCGCTTGTTTCCCTACAGGCGGAGAAAGGAAAAAATCCGTTTCCAGAAATCCATTCCTTCGAGGAGAGAAGGGGTTGCCTGCCCTTGGTTCTCCCGTGAATTTTTCCTTTCCAGATGATTCTATACCAAAAAACTGATGACTGTAAAGAAAATTTAGGGCAAAGGACTTCAGATTTTGAAAATCTACACCAAATTTGGCGATGGCGGACAAACGTATTTAGCATCTGGGAAAAAGGTATCCAAGACCGACAGGAGAGTGGATCTGTATGGAACTTGTGATGAATTGAATAGTACCATAGGACTTGCCTTAGCCTTGAGTCAAAAGGCATCTCTCGAAAAAGCATTTTTAGACCATTTGCAAATGATCCAAAGTTTTCTCTTTGAGATCGGATCGGAACTTGCGGGTTATGTGCCAAAAGAGTCCATAGATGGAACTGTGGTACAGGCTTTGGACGTGGAGGGGCTCGAGAAAGAGATTGACCGTTTGGTTTCGTCACTTCCTGAAATTAAATTCTTTATCTTACCAGGTGGTACTGAGATGGCGAGTACCTTACATATCGCTCGTACCATCTGCCGCCGTTTGGAAAGAGATTTACTCGTGTACATAGAATCGGGTGGTGAGATCCATAACGATTTAAGGATTTACATCAACCGATTGTCGGATTATTTATTTGTCGCAGCAAGGTTTGTGAATTTATCCCTAGGGCATGAGGAAACCATCTGGAAAAGCCGGACCAAATCAAATTAGAAGTTCATCCGAGAGGGATCACGAGTTTATTTCTCACTGAGATGTGGGAAAGGCTCAGTTATTATGGGATGCGTGCTCTGCTTGTATTGTATCTTGTTAAGTCACTTGGTTTTTCTGATAGGGATGCCGGTACTGTTTATGCCTATTATACAAGTTTTGTTTACCTAACACCTGTGATTGGAGGATACATTACCGATCGGTATCTCAGTTACAAATTTGCAATTTATCTGGGAAGTGTGCTTATGTTACTCGGTCACCTTTCCCTTGCGATGCCAAATATTCATTATTTTTATTTTGGGTTATGTTTGTTAGCACTCGGAAATGGTTTTTTTAAACCCAATATTTCCACGATCTTTGGTCGTTTGTATACGAATACACCAAACCTGCGGGATAGTGGATTTACGATTTTTTATATGGGGATTAATTTGGGGGGCCTACTTGGTCCGATCATTGCCGGAAGTTTAGGGGAGAAGGTCGATTGGCATTTAGGTTTTTTTTCGGCAGGTGTTGGTATGGGTATTGGTATCCTCGTTTTTTATTTTGGAAGTCGTTCCTTGCCAGAATCCATTTGGGCCAAAACAGAAAATAGAAACCACCATACACAAGTTTCCATGGGATCCAATCCGCAAAACTTGGCATCCCATTCCAAGGAAACCAATGGGGAGACCGATACCATTTCAAAAATAACACTCATTGGGCTTCTTAGTTTTTTTAGTATTTTCTTTTGGATGGCATTTGAACAGATGGGAACCTCTCTCAATTTATTTGCCTTACGCAATACCGATCGTTTTTTCTTTGGTTGGGAAATCCCAGCCTCCCTCTTACAGTCGTTAAACCCTCTGATGATCCTTGTCTTTGGTCCTCTTCTTTCTTTCCTTTGGTTCACTCTTTCCAAAACAAACAAAAATCCCAATCCCATTCTCAAATTTGTGATCAGTTTGTTTTTATTAGGGATCGGATTTTTAGTCATGGTGTTTGCAGCGGAACAAGCAGAGAAAGGGATGGTTGTCTCCATTCTCTTTTTAGTGTCTGTTTACTTTTGGAACACTCTCAGTGAGCTCTGTCTCTCACCGGTTGGACTGTCCTTTGTGAGTCAAATGGCGCCCGTTCGGTTTGCGTCACTTCTGATGGGGATTTGGTTTTTGAGTACGGCTTTTGGTCATTATGCCGCGGGAATCCTTTCTGGTTACCAAAGGGAATGGGGGAGTATGGCGCAGTTTTATGCTTTTTTTGTTTTGGTATCTTGGTCTGCCGCGATTGTATTATGTGGGATCTATTTTTGGAAACGAACTTCCATCTTATGGTTAATCAATGATACGAACCAAACGAAGGACGACGATGGTTCCCCCATACGAGCATCGGTGGAATCGTAACCCAACTCCTTCGGTGGTCAACTAACCTTTGGTTTCTAAAACAAGTTTTTCAATCTCATCGAACTTTTCTTCGCCTGCGAGGGAAATCACTTGTTCTGCTAATAACTTTGCCTTCCAGGTGGAGATTTCCGAGACTTTTTCAGCTACATCCTTCATGAGTGGTAAGGCAGAACTTAGGTCACGAAACCCAAGACCAATGAGAACTGCAGTGAACATAGGATCACTTCCAATTTCACCACAAATGCTGATTGGTTTTTTTTGGGAGTTTGCCACTTCCACAATGTTTTTCAGTAATAATAAAAACACAACTTGCCAAGGGTTGTAAAGGTCTCCCACCAAATGGTTGTTACGTTCCACGGCAAGTAGGTATTGTAATAAATCGTTTGTACCAACGCTATAAAAGTCTACATGGTTTCCTAAAAAGGGAAGATTGAGAGCACAGGCAGGTGTTTCCACCATGATCCCTAAGGGGATTTTTTTAGTAATGAAAAGTCCTGTTTGTTTTAACTCATCCAAACATTCATTTAATAAAACCTTTGTTTGTAAAATTTCGGAACGAGTTGTGATCATCGGTAACATGATGCGCATGGTTCCATATTCACTCGCACGTAATAGGGCTCTCAATTGTTCTTTAAAAAAATGTGGGTGGCGGAGGAGGTAACGGATCCCACGGTTTCCAAGAAATGGATTTTCTTCTTCGTATCCATTTTCCATTTTATCGGCACCAATGTCCCAAACCCGAAAGGTAACAGGTCGGCCGACCATTTTGAGTAAAATTCGTTTGTAAACTGCAAACTGTTCTTCTTCGGTAGGTTTGAATTCCACATACCGAATGAATAAAATTTCAGTACGAACGAGTCCAATTCCATCGGCCCCTTGCAGGAAGGCTCCGTCCACTTCTTCTTCCGAATCGATATTGGCTCGTAAGGTAAAGGTTTTGCCATCTTTTGTTTTGAGTTCTTTTGGACCGTCACTGATCTCCCGAACAGGGATTATTTTTTTGATATCACTTCGTATCCCAGCCAGTTTGATTTCTTCGATTCCTGGGGAACGATTGAGAACTCCTTTTGTGGCATCCAGTAAGATATAATCATCATCTTCCACGTGTGAGGTGATGTTTTTCAATCCAACGATGGTTGGGATTCCATAATTTCTAGCAATGATGGCAGTGTGACCTGTTTTCCCACCGAAGTCTGTAGCAATCCCTCGTAACTTACTTTTCCCCAATTGGATCATCTCGGAAGGGGTGATCTCTTTGGCAATGAGGATGACATCGTCTGGAATCTTTGTAGGCTCTGATCCTTTTTCGGGATACAAATTGGATTCAATGCGTTTGCCGATATCGAGAAGGTGGTCGGCGCGTTCTCGAAAGAATTCATCGGGGATGGATTGGAATTCGTCATAGAGGGAACTCACTGCTGTTTCCAAGGCAAGTCCCGCCGATTCATTGTTTTGTGCGATCCTTTCAAAGACACGAGCTCGAAAGAGGGGGTCGTTCAAAAAAACAATTTGGGATTCTAAGATTTCCGAAAGTTCTTGGTTTTGTTTGGATTTTTGGACAAGGTCTGCCAGGTCATCTTCGGTTTTTTGAAGGCCTTTTTTTAAGAGTTCCACTTCCTCTTTGATTTCCTCAGGAGATAGGTCTGTACGATCCTCCCGTTTCCGTTTGGTTTGTTTCCAACGAAATACTTTCCCGTAGACTGTTCCTGGGTAGGCAGAGATGCCTTTAAATGTGGTTTTTTCTTCCATCCGAACCTATGCCAAAAATACTTTTGTTTTGGCCTGGTTTGGAAAGTAAAAAACGGTTTTGATTACTTTGCGGCTTCTTTTTTGGAAAAAAGTGGGATCCGTTTGCTTTTGTACTGGGTGAGTTCGTTCCCAGTGACTTGGCTCATGATGCATTTGGCAAGAGAAATGTCCAAGGCATGGCCCGCTTTCGAAGCAATGAGGTGCCCACGGAATGGACGTCCCATCACGGCAAGGTCTCCAACAAGGTCGAGGATTTTATGTCGGACGCATTCATTGTCATAACGTAAGTGGTCGTTTAGATACCCATCATCCGTTAGGACCACAGCATTGTCGAGGGATCCCCCCATGGCAAGACCCCGTGCTTGGAGCGCTTCCACATCCTTCAAAAACCCAAAGGTTCTCGCAGGCAAAATGTCGGTTCCGAGGATGGATTCATCGAGTGTGGTGGTGTAGGACTGACCCCTTAAGAGAGGGTGGTTGAAATCAATGCTATAGGTGACTTTGAGCTCATCAGAAGGGAGCATGACAAGGTATTTGTCCCCGTCTACCACCCAAATTGGGTTTGTAATGGTGATTGGTTCGATCGTTTCTTCTAAGACTCGGATCCCAGCCGATCGGATTCCTTCCCAAAACGGTAAGGAAGATCCATCCATAATCGGAACTTCCACGGAATCAATTTCAAAAATACAATCGGTTATTCCCAATGTATGGACTGCGGCAAGAAGGTGTTCTATGGTTTGGACTCGGTTGGAGCTTCCATCCCCAATGGTTGTGGCGTTACTTGTGTCGACGACGTGGTCGAGAGAAACAGGAATTCGGATTTTTTGGATGCCTTTGTAGAGATAAAAAATGAGACCAGTGTTTGCTTCCGCAGGATGGAGGCGGAGAGTCACCACTTTCCCTGAATGTACGCCAATTCCCTTCAATGTGACAGAGTTTTGGATCGTTTTTCGATGGATCACTGTTTGCATATTCAATTCCTACTTACAAATTTGTAGGAATTCGCCCTCGGACAATTCCAAAACCGTCCCCCCAAGTCAAAAAAATGTCTCTTTTTTACAACAGTGTGGTGGATTTGTGACGCGGCAGAAAATGCCAATTTTCTCCTGATTTTTGCTACAAAGAAAGCCGTATTCTGCGTGTTAGTCCTTAAAAAGCACTGAGCGCGGAACGAATGAAGCTTGTCACAGGTGCTTGTTCCCTTGTGTCTTCTAAACCTTCACGGAGCTCCTTCAAAACCACTTGGGCATCCCCTAGGGTAGTATTCACCGATTTGTGGACATCATTTTCATTGATGAGTTTTCCCAGTGTGCCCTGGCCCTCATTGATTTTGCCTGTGATACCGGCTATGTTTTGGACGGTTTTTCGGATATCAGAGCGGTTTTCTGCGATGAGTTCGGATAAAGAAACAAGAGGGTCTTGTGTGACCTTTCCTTGGATGGGAAGGAGTTTGCCATCCTTGGGGGTGATTTCAATTTTATTCAACGGAGTTTCCGTCATCAGGTACTCTTTGGTTTTGGGATCGACAGGGAATTTCGAACCTGGGTCGAGAGATACGACTCTTCCTGAGAGTAAACTTTCGTTTTTGATGGTGATTTCATAATTGGCGAAGAGTTGGACCTTACCTTTCAGGAGTAAGGTGAGTTCTACCTTTGTTCCAATCCCTGTTTCCCCTTCAGGCAATAAATTCCCCATTTCATCAATTTGCACCAAACGGATCTTAGACACATAACCAAATGGAACTCCATGGATCGTGACTTTGTTTCCAATTTTGATCCCTTCCGCATCTGGAAAGTATACGGGGAGTTGGTATCCCGACTTTTGAAAGGGACCACCTTCTGTCACAATCGTAAAGTATCCAACAGCTACGAGAGAAAATACGAATAAAAGTCCAACGATGAGAGCGCGACCTATGGTAGGCATTCCCTAAAATTCTCCTTGGTGTGTGAACAAAGTCAATTTGATTTTCCTTTTTTTAATTCCGAATGGTCCAGGATCATGGGACCCACTGTATTCCCGTGGATGAATTGTTGGATCACAGGGTCTTTGGATGATTGGATTTCCTCTGGAGTTCCACAAAACTGAACCTTCCCTTCATACAAAAAACTGATCCGATCGGCGATGCGGTACGCTGAATTCATATCATGTGTGACCACAATGGAAGTTAGACCAAGTTCTTTTTGTAATCTGATGACAAGGTCGTTGATGACATTGGACATGACTGGGTCAAGTCCCGATGTGGGTTCGTCATACATCACAATTTTTGGCTGTGAGGTGAGAGCTCGGGCAAGGCCCACACGTTTTTTCATCCCTCCCGAGATATTACTCGGTAAAGTATCTTTGGCAGGTACTAGGTCTAACCATTGTAATTTTTCCATCACAATGCGATCGAGCTCTGCTCCATCTGCAATTTTATGCTCCCGTAATGGTAGGGCTACATTTTCATACACGGTGAGCCAATTGATGAGTGCACCCGATTGGAAAAGAACCCCGAGTTTGGATCGTAACTCTTCTCTCTTTTTTTGATTCGCATGGACAATGGATTCTCCAAAAATAAAACAGTCCCCTTCATCGGGATCCAGTAGGCCTGTGATGTGTTTTAAACTCACTGATTTTCCTGTACCAGAGGGACCAAGGATGACCATGGTTTCCCCTTGTTTTACCTGTATGTTCATCCCACGTAAGATCTTACGTTTGCCGAAGGCTTTGTGGACATTTTTCATTTCAATGGCAAATGGTTCCATAGTTTCCTTTACTTATAGAATAAGGCTGTGAGCACATAACCCGAAAAGATGACCATTAAAAAGGAAGTGACTACAGCCTTCCTTGTGGTTTGGCCCACTCCAATGGCTCCGCCCTCGGTTCTAAGACCTTGGCTACAGGAGATGGTGGCAATGGACAATCCAAACACATACCCTTTCAGAAGTCCGACATACAAATCCTTTAGACCTGGGACAGAGGAAATGCGGTAATACACATCTTGGAAGTAACTAATGATATCAATTCCCAATTGGAAGTGTCCCACGATGCCACCACCTAAAATTCCAAGAGCAGCTGAATAAACACATAGCACAGGCACCATAAGGGAAAACCCAACGATACGCGGCATCACAAGATACCTGATTGGACTGATTGACATCACTTCCAAGGCATCAATCTCTTCGGAAACTTTCATGGTTCCAATCTCAGCAGCCATCGCAGACCCAACAGAGGCGGCTAGGATGAGAGAAGTCATAAATGGAGACATTTCACGAGTGAGGGTGATGGTGAGTAAAAGTCCAATTTGACCTTCGGCACCAAAATCTCTAAGCCCAAGTCCCGTGTTCAGTCCAAGGATCATTCCCGTGAACACAGAAACAATGGACACAACAAAAAGAGATCCTACACCTGCGATGAACATCTGTTCCAAGATCTCACGGCGTTTGAAATACAATTGGTGGGACTGGCCAATCGCTCGAAAGAGCAGTAATACCGTATACCCAATGGCATACAATAGTGGTTCAATGGTTTTTCTATAGAGACGGATCATACTTCCCACCAAAAGAATTTGTATTTGTTTGTTTCTTCTCTTGTGTCAATGCCAAAAAGACCATAGGCGAACTCGTATCGGAATCCTGTTTGTGATTTTGAATATTCCATAAGGATGGGGATGTGGATATGGGTTTCGTTTTCAGTCCAACGGTGAGTGTAAAGTCTTGTGATGAGATGCAATCGTTTTTCTCCATTAGACGAACGTTTGTATTCAATGATCGAAAAAATTGGTTCCCAAACATCCTCCATCACCTCAAATCGCACAGGGATGATGGCAATTGTATTCCATCCAAAATTCCCTTCCACATCTTTATGATACCGAAACAGTGGCCAAAGTTTCCAATAATAATCTTCTCTTCCCGTTTGTACATATTCATTTTTCATATGAGAATAAAATGGTAATAAAAAATGTGATGTTGACTTTAGATGAGAGGTATTTTGCGACAAACGGATGTAAAATGGTGTGATGAACTCAGCTTCTTTGTTTGCAAAATAAGAATATCCATAAAAGGGAAAAAATACAAGTTTTTCCGTATCTTTTTTGGTAGAGGTTGTGTATTGGAATAAAATGAAAATGGCAGTATAATTGGTTTGGCCTGTTTTTTTATCATATCCATAGGAAAATAGTGAGTTGATGAGAGGAAACCAAAGGAAGGCGCGGCTTTTCATATTCCCATCGGCGGAATCCTTTTGATTGTAAAATGGGAAAAAGATACGATAGGAGGTGGGTTCTTTTTTATCCAAACGTTCTTCTCCCCATTGGAAAAAAGGCCAAAGAATTGAAGACCGTCTGTATTTCCCTTCATGTTCCTTCTTGGAATAAAAAGGAAAGATACGGATGTCATTTCTAGTTTCGGAACTCCCCCACATCACAAGAGGCCAAACGATGGATTTGGCATGATAGGTTTTGTATTTCCATTCGGAATAAATAGGAAACATCACATAATTCAATTCTTGGTAGGATAGTTTGTTTCGAATTTTTCCATAAAAGGGAAAGACACTATAATAGTTCTCTCTTTGGGATTCCCCTTTGCCCCATAAAAAGAGTGGGGTGAGAAGGATGTCTTCATCTTCGTCACCTTCCTCATGTTTGAATCCTGTTCCACTGAAGAAAAAAAGGGAAGACCAAGTGTACCAATAATTGGTTTCTTCTTTGTAATAAATCGGAGAGAGGTAACTTCTGAAACGAAAGGCATAGGTCTTGTCAGAAAAGCTCATATAAAACGGTCGAACGGCAAAAAAGTTTTGGCGACCGCGAGATTCCTTTTCGTACAAAAACCAAAATTGAGAATACTCCGATTTGGTATCCTCTGTAAACGAATTGGGAATTTTAGCTCGTAATGTGGAACTGAGAAAGAAAAGTGAAAAAACAATTCCGAATTGAATTTTAAAGCGCCAGTTCACGTAATTTCATTATCGTTCACTTTCATGAAAAGGAATCAAGTGATTTCATGTCAAAAATCAAAATAGCTCTACTTTTCGGAGGCATCTCTGGAGAGCATATCATTTCTGTTCGTTCTTCTGCCTTTATTTTTGCGACCATTGATAGGGAAAAATATGACGTTTGTCCCGTCTATATCAATCCCAATGGAAAGTTTTGGATCCCGACAGTGTCCGAACCCATCTACCCAGATCCGTCGGGCAAAACGGAAATTGAATTTTTACAAGAATTTAACAAAGCCAATGCAATTGTTTCTCCGAGTGAACCTGCCGATATCAGTCAGATGGGATTTTTGTCCGCCTTCCTTGGATTACACGGGGGAGCCGGTGAAGATGGAAGGATCCAAGGGTTTTTGGATACACTGGGAATTCCGCACACTGGTTCGGGTGTCCTTGCCTCAAGCCTCGCCATGGATAAATACCGGGCCAATATTTTATTTGAAGCCATGGGGATCCCTGTTGCACCTTTTTTAGAATTAGAAAAGGGGAAAACGGATCCAAGAAAAACTCTCCTCAACCTTTCCTTTTCGTATCCAGTATTCATTAAACCAACATTAGGCGGCTCAAGTGTCAATACAGGAATGGCAAAAACTGCAGAAGAAGCCATGACTCTTGTGGATAAAATTTTTGTCACCGATGACCGAGTTCTTGTTCAAAAACTTGTTTCCGGAACAGAAGTATCCATAGGTGTTTTAGAAAAACCGGAAGGGAAAAAACGAAATCCATTCCCTTTGGTTCCTACAGAAATCAGACCCAAATCAGAATTTTTTGATTTTGAAGCAAAATACACCAAAGGTGCCAGTGAAGAGATCACACCTGCCCCTGTGGGGGATGAGGTGACAAAAACCTTACAGGAGTATACATTAAGGTGCCATGAAATTTTAGGTTGTAAAGGTTATTCCCGGACAGACTTTATCATCTCCGATGGAGTTCCCTATGTACTAGAAACCAATACCTTACCTGGAATGACGGGAACAAGTCTCATCCCTCAACAAGCGAAAGCCTTGGGGATCAATATGAAAGATGTATTTACGTGGTTACTTGAGATTTCTCTTTCTTAGGGAAGAGATACATTCCAATGAGAATGGCCACAAGGCTTGCGATGGTTCCGTAAAAATGACTGGTCATATCATCGCCATAAATCTCAAGTAAGAGCCAAGTACCAATTCCTACAAAAAGAGAGAATAGTGTAGACCTTTCGTCGGCTCGCTGACTCAAAAGTCCAAATACCATGGGGATAAAGAGTGTGACAAGGGAGATTCCACCGGAATCTTCTACGAGTGCATAGATGGAAGGTTTACCCACCGCGAGTAAAAAAGAAATCCCTGCTATGATAAGAACTGAAATCCTTGATAATAGGAGTAATTTTTTATCATTCATTTCTTTAAATGCGTATTTTAGAATATTCTCAGATAAAATGGAAGAAGGAGCAAGGATGGCTCCGGATGCTGTTGATAAAATGGCTGAGATGAGTGCCGAAAAAAATAAAACCTGAACCCAAGGGCTTACAAATTTAGAAACCATTGTTGGTATGAGGAGTTGACCCGATTCAGCATATAAATCAAAATCCGGAAGTAAACTTTTGGCATGAAGTCCAAGAAAAAGTGGGATTAAGGCAAATAACAAGTATAAGACGGATGAATAATATGAGGCACGTATGGCTACTTTTTCTGATTTGGCTGACATCACTCTCTGAAAGATATCTTGTTGGGGTAATGATCCAAATCCCACAACCATCCAAGCCGAGAGGTACAAGGTCCAATCGTGGTAATTTGATTTTGGAAAGAAGGAAAAGAATCCATCCGGTTTTTCGCTAATGGAAGACCAGATTGGTTTAACATCGTTCAGTTGGATGATGACAACGACAAGCCCGATGACGATGGCTGTGAATTGGTTGATGCCAAATAAAATTTGCACCATGATCCCAAGGGCCACAAATTGTGCCGCCACCCATCCAAAATAGGAAAAAATAAGACAGATCCCAGCAATGAATTCCATCTTTTTGCCATACCGATTTTTATAAAAATCTCCGAACGTTAAGATTTGCATTCGGTAGAGGTATTTGGCAAAGACTAATCCTAGTAAAAACAAACAAAGTGCACCACCAAACGGGTCTTGGATGACAGCTAAAAATCCACCCTTTGCAAATTCGACAGACGAGCCAAGGATGGTTTCGCTCCCGAACCAAGTGGCAAATAAGGCAGCAGTGGAAATGGGGAGTGGTAAACTTCTACCAGCAAGGATGAAGTCTTTTGAATTTTTGACTTTTTGGGCCGCATACACGCCAATGCCTATGGTAATGGCGAGGTAGGCAAGAATGAAGATGGCTTGCAAATTCATTCTTTAAAATAAATCTTCTTCCGCTTGTTTTGAAGGTGATTCATCCTTCTTTTTTTTCACAGTGGATTTCACCACTTCACCGTTAGGTGCTTTTGTTAAGAATTCAATTTTTGCTTCCGCATCCACCAATCGTTCGGAACAAATTTTTTTGAGTTCCATTCCACGTTCGTATGCTTTGATAGAATCTTCCAAGGACAATGTCCCACGTTCTAACTTTTCGGCAATGTCTTCTAATTCACGGATTGCTTCTTCAAAACTAATTGTTTTTTTATCTACCATTCTCTGATCCTAATGTTTCTTTCACTTCCACTTGCAGTTTGCCATCAAATAAAAATACTTCTAATGTTTCATTTTTTTGAATCTGCTTCACAGACGAGATAACTTGTTTGTTTGTATTCCGCAAGACTGAGTATCCTCGTTTTAAGGTACCGAGCGGAGAAAAGTGATCTAATCGTTGTTCTGCGAGTCGGAATTTATTATGTACTCGTTCCAAATACGATTTCCAGTTTTGATGGAAAACCTCAAACTTCTGGAACTCACTCTGTTTTTTGACCAAATAGTTTTTTCCAAGTAAGGAAATTTTGGTGATGATTTCATCAAAATGATTTTGTCTTGGTTCCAAAATTGATTTTGGATTTTGTAAGACCGCTCGGTTTGTCACACCAAACCATTTTTCTTTTCCAATTCGAATCACACCAGTGAGTGCAGATCGTAATCGATCTTCCATTTCATCCAAACGGATGAGGGTGTCCGATACATTCGGGATGGCAAGTTTGGCTGCCGCTGTGGGTGTGGGGGTTGTTGCATCTGCCGCAAGATCGGTAAGGACTCGATCAATTTCATGACCCACAGCCGATATGATGGGGAGTCTTGATTGGTAATAGGCCATTACCACCGACTCTTGGTTAAACGCCATGAGGTCTTCGAAGGAACCACCACCACGACCTGCGATGATCACATCCACTTCCCATTTTGGGTCATTGATTTCTTTTATGGCTTCGATGATTGAGTTTTCAGCTCCATCGCCTTGGACAAGGCAAGGGGAGACTAAAATTTGGATGGAAGGATTGAGGTCTGTGGCAATACGAATGATGTCTTCCACGGCTGCACCTTTGGGAGAGGTGACAATTCCCAATCGTTTCGGAAATTTAGGTAACGGCCGTTTGTGGGAGGCGTCAAAGATTCCTTTTTCGGCGAGTGTTTTTTTTAGTTTTTCAATGCGGAGGAGGATATCTCCTTCCCCCAATTCTTCAATCTTTTGGACGGTGATACTATAATACCCACCTGGTTCATAAACAGAAACAGATCCATATACAAGGATTTCCATTCCATTGCGGAGAGGAGTTCCTTTGTAGTTTTTGGCTTGGTAAGAAAAAAAAGCACATTTAATGACACTTGTTGTATCTTTTAACGAAAAATACATATGCCCAGAACTATTGGTTTGGCTGTAGTTTGAGATTTCTCCGCGCACCCAAAAGTTTTTAAATTCAGGTGCATCTTGGAGTTTCGCCTTAATACGACGATTGACTTCGCTTACGGATAGAGACGAATCCACGATTTCCATTTAGGTAGTTTGGAATCGGGTCTCTCGGAAAATTTTCCAAAAATCCCATAATATGATGACAAGTGTTAATGCCATCGGTCCAATGATAATCCCTGCAACACCAAACTCTTGTAAACCGCCAATTAAGGATAAAAAGATAAGGAAAGGATGTGTTTTTAACTTTTTATCTAAAATTTTTGGCTTCACGAAATTTTCTAAGATAAGGTAACTTGCGGCTCCAGCGATCATAAACAAAACACTACCTGTCCAGTTTTCTTGGACTAGTCCCATATACAAACCGATAGGAAACCAAACCACAGAAGTGCCAACAACAGGGATGAGTGAAAAAATTGTCGCAATGCTAGAAAGTAAAAACTTGTTCGAAACAGAAGTAAACAGTAGTAAAAAATAGACCAACGCTCCTTGTAAAAGGGAGATAAACATATTTCCCATCATCACTGTGCGTATCGCTTCCTCAATTCGTCGACCCAATCGTTCCTCAATTTCAGTAGGGAAAGGTAATAATAAAAATAAGCCGTGTTCCATGCGACTTCCTTCTTTATAAAGAAAAAACAGAAGGATGAATGTAAAAAATCCATTGAAGATGATGGCACCAGGCACTTCAAAGGAACCGAGTAAAAATCCAGAAGAGTTTTTTAATAAACTATAAATCGAATCTAAGTTTAGGATGTCCATGTGTTGGCCCACGTATTCCCGGTACATGATGGGAAGTTTGATCCAAAAAAATTCATTCTCGGTAAAAAAATCAGTTAAGATTGGGCTATTTAATAGTAAGGCAACAATCGATTCTTCTGTCAGTTGGTTTCTCACATAACTGACTAAGTTCAAAGATTCTCGGATTAAGGTAGAAACGATTAAATAAGAAGGTATGAACACACAAGCAAGCATCAGGATGACCATGATATAGGGAGAAAGCCCGTGGAATTTCACTCCTAAAACATTTTTTAATCGTTTGTGTATTTTTCTTGTAGTTAAATAGAATAATAATGCTAAAAAACTAGCCCACAAAAATGGTTTAAAAACAAAAAATAAAGTAAAACATGTCGCAAGAAAAATTCCTGCTAACAATATATAGACGATGGTTTCGTTTTTATTTGTGATCCAGTTCATGTTTAATACGTAGAATGTTTTTTAAAGTAAAACCGTATTTGGTTTGTTTCTCCACTGCGAGAAAGGTAAATCGATAATGATTTTTTGATAAACCCTTCTAGTAGATAAGAGACTTCAGAATCGTTTGTATTTTTTTCTACTAGTTTCCAGTCCCCTTGGTTGACACGAAAGTCGATTCGTTTCTGGATTTCTTCCCAAGTTTCAGAAGTTTCTAAGAGTAAAAATGCTTCCTTCGTATGTATGTGGCTTGTTTTGAATTCACTAGACTGCAAAAAATTTGCTTTTTCTGGAAAAAAGGATTGGGGGAAGGCAGGAGGAGGGTTTGTCGGAAATTTTGTGACGATGATTTGGTCGAAACGATAGGTTTCTGTTTGCCTGTTCGGGCTACATTGCCAAAGGACGAGAATGGAAAGGATCAAAAATCGAAGCATTAGGGAAAGCAAATGTCCTAGTATTGATTCCTTCCATTCATTTTTTAAAATCTTTGTTGCCTAACCGGAGAATGGTTTTTAGCATCTCGTTGTGTTGGATTCCTTCCCATTGGATGCCATGATCAATGAAATTCTCGGGTTACCACCATTGGTACTTTGGGTTTTTTTCTGTTTTTCGAATTTTTTGGAGAATATTTTCCCACCTTGGCCAGGGGACACCATCACTGTTTTTTCTGGTTTTATCTCTTCCACACAAAACGCACCGATCTCTTTTTCTTCTGTTGTACTCGCTACTTTTTTTGGAAATCTTCTCGGTGCCTTGGTGATGTATTATTTTGGGGAGCGGTTTTTGTTGTTTTTGAAACGAACCAAAATTCCTTTTCTTTCGTCTCTTTACCACGAAGAAAACTTACGGAAGACCTTGGTATGGTTTCGAAAGTATGAGATTGTCGTGGTTTTGGTCTCTCGGTTTTCTGCTGGGATTCGATTTTTTGTTTCGATTGTGGCCGGGATGTCCAAAATGAACATCATTAAATTTGTAGTTCTTTATTCCATTGCCATTTCTATGTGGTGTGGAATGCTTCTATTTGGCGGTTCCTTCCTTGGGACCAACTGGAACCAAATCATTGTTATACTATCTTACTACAATCAAACGATTGGTCTCATTCTACTTTTTCTGATTTTATACTTCCTTTACCAAATGTTGAAGAAAAGAAATACGAAGTTGACATGATTTAAAATTCTGTTAGGGTTTCCAACCATGGATTCATGGGGCAAGATTTCTTTTGATTTTTATACGTTTGGTTCGCTTGTTGGAGTCATTTTTACTTTTTACAATGCACAATTATTTTTAACGGTAAAGGAAAAATCGGAAGCAACGTTTAATTTAGGAATGGGAACCCTTTGGTTAGGAATTTTCCATTTTGGTTATCTCATTAATTTTTCCTTTATGGGACCTGCCTCTGCCTATATGAGATGGTTTGTGATCACAGGAGCAATGGCGGGCTCTGTCTACTTAACTGGGTTTTTCTTAAGTTATCCTGAAATTTATTACCCACGACTCAAAAAATCGATCTTTCGAATCTTGAGTGGAGTTGTTATTTTAGTAACAGCTTATTTTGTCTTTGTCAGTTTCAAAGCAGGTCGACTGTTTTTTTTCAGTGGTCATTATTGGGATTTTCCACTTCCTCTTTTTTATAAAGCCTACGCTCTCATTGTCCTCGTATTCTTTGTCACCTTTACAGTCCTTGCTTTGATCCAATTATTCAAGATGCCGAAAGAGAATCGATTTACTTTGATTAGTATTTTAATCTCCTTCGTTTTGGTCACTATGATCCCTGGTTTTTTGAATGTTTTGTCAAGAGACGGGGCAATCGGGCGTGGATTGTACCAAACCATCACTGATCTTGTTTTGGTTGTTGGATTATTTGTAGCAAATGTGGTGTATATCAACAATACAAAAGATAAAACCACCATCATTTCCCGAATCATTGGAATCTCTCTCGCATCCTTTTTGTTGATTTTACAATTAGTTGCTTATTCTGTGATCCAACAAACGGAATCTAATTATGATTTGGTGCATACGGCTAGGGCTAAAAATTATATTTTTGGTTTGGAAACAGACCAAGTTCCGAGTTTTCACTATTCATATGATATTAAAAACAAAACATTTATCACTCATAAAGGTTTAGAAGAAACCAAATTAGAACCAAAGGAGTATGTGACAGAGTTTTGGAATGTTTGGGTTTTGGAGATGATCCTTTCCTTTGAATCATCCTCTGATTGGAAAGAAAAAACAAAGGAACTCATTTTGGATTTACCGGAAATGAACAGAGGGTATTCGAAAGAAATCACACGTTTGCTTTCAGATGATTCCATCAAAAGTCCAAAAGATTTGATTGGCGAAATCGAATCAGAAAAGCGAAAGATCCTTTACACACGCAACAAATTGAAAGAGATACCCATCGCAGGCTTTACAGAAAAGGCCAATGACTTAGTAAAAAAAGAAGAGGGTGCACTTTCTGGATTTTATGCAGAAGCAAGATCGGTTTTATTTTCTTCGCTTTCGGAGGAAAAAAAATATAAATCCCTCGACCTGATGTTTTCTCCGATGCCAAACCACGGTGAAAGAAATTACCGGGGCCAAGTCAAGTTTGAATCCAAGGAACCAAATTTTTCATTTTACGTCAGTTATCTCATCGTCGATAAAAAAAATGCAATTGTCCACGAAGTGGGTTATCCATATAACGATTATCGTAGTTTCCAACATGAAGTTACTTTGCCTTGGATCATTGGTTTAATTGCTCTTGCCATCCTTGTGATTTTTGGATACAGGTTATTTTTTCTCATCGCCCTGATCCGACCCATTGAACAGATCATAGAAGGGTTAACAGAAGTGAATTCTGGTAATTTAGAATACAGGCTGACTGTGCATGTAGAAGATGATATTGGATTTATGGCAAGGTCATTCAATCGAATGGTTCGTTCCATCCAAGCTGCTCGAAAAAAATTACAACAATACGCAGAACAATTGGAAGTAAAAGTGCAGGAAAGGACAAAAGAGTTGGAGAATACTCTTAAAGAAGTTCAATCTTTGAAACACCAACAAGATGGAGATTATTTCCTCACTTCTCTTTTATTACAACCATTTAACGTCAATCATGCGATGCATGAAAATGTGCGGGTGGATTTTTTATTAGAACAAAAAAAGAAATTCACCTTCAAACAATACGAGAAAGAAATTGGTGGTGACTTGAACATCGCAAACCAAATCATTTTAAATAATCGGTCATATACTGTATTTTTAAATGCCGATGCCATGGGGAAATCGATGCAAGGGGCAGGGGGGGCACTTGTCTTAGGTTCTGTGTTTGAATCGATCATCACAAGAACCCAACTTTTGAGTGAAGCAAGGAATACCTATCCGGAACGATGGATCAAAAATACATTTCTCGAGCTTCATAAAATTTTTGAAGGTTTTGACGGATCAATGCTTGTCTCTCTTGTGTTAGGTGTTGTTGACAACGAAACAGGATTACTTTATTTCATCAATGCGGAACACCCTTGGATCGTTTTGTACAGAGATGGGATCGCAAGTTTTATCGAAAATGAATTGATGTTTCGTAAATTAGGCACCTCAGGTGTACAAGGAAATTTATACATCAAAACCTTTCAATTGGAAGCAGGAGATATATTAATTGCAGGTTCAGACGGTCGTGATGACCTCCTCATTTCCCATACGGCCGATGGGAAAAGAATCATCAATGAAGATGAAAGATTGTTCCTCAAAATGGTGGAAGCAGGAAAAGGGGAACTTGATTTAATTTATGATGAGATGGCAAAGTTTGGTGCCCTTACAGATGATCTTTCCTTACTTCGAGTTTCGTTCATTGAAGAAAAAGAACGTTATAAAATCGAAAAAGAAAAATTAAAAGAAATCCAATCTCTTTTAGCCAAGGCAAAGGAAGCGAGTGATTCCTCTGATTTACAAGAAGCGGTGACCTATTTGGAAAAAGCGCATTCTTTGGAAGAGAACATCCCTGAGATCAAAAAGAAATTCATCCAGTTGTATCTGAAACTTAAGGATTATGGGAAGGCAAAAAAGATGGCAAAGGATTATAGCCTACTTCGCCCGATGGATACAGAAATCATGTACATCACCGCATTTTGCGCAAGGAAGGTTGCCGATATCAAAACTGCCATTGATTTTGGAGAAAGGGTACGCCTACGCGATCCAAACCATGTCAAAAACCTGATCAATTTGGGACAAACCTATTTAGCGGATAAAAATTATGCACGCGCGGAGAATATCCTCGGTTCCGCTTTGGCTCTGGATCCCGAAAATCCTAGTTTGATCCGGCTCATCGAACACATTCACAAGAAACAATTGAAACAAGAGGAAACCAGACAGAGTCTAAACTGACACGTGGATGATTCAGTAAGATTTGAGATTTTTCATAGTTTTTTTGAGTTTACGAAGGAAGAATGGAATCGCTTGGTTCCTTCTGATTCTTTGTTCCAAGAATTAGAGTTTTTATCTGGCTTAGAGGGAACCGCTTGTATCGGGAAATCTGATTGGTTTCCCGTCATTGTTACTGCCCGTAATGAAGGTGTTCTTGTCGGAGTATTGCCATCGTATTTACGAAAGGATTCTTATGGGGAATATATCTTTGATTTCCAATGGGCGAATGCTTTCCACCGTGCTGGGATTCCCTATTATCCAAAACTCACGGTGGCTGTTCCTTTCACTCCCGTCACTGGATCTCGGATCCTGTTGGATCCCAATTTGACCTTAGTCGAGAAACAAAAGATAGGTGAAGGACTCCTACTTGCCTTAAAACAATTTGGAAAAGAAGAAAACGTTTCTTCCATACATATATTGTTTTGTAAGGAAGAGGAACAAAAGTTAGGTGAACAGTATGGGTTTGCACCAAGACTTTCCCACCAATACCACTGGTTCAATAAAGGTTTTAGTAATTTTGAAGAATTTTTAGGAACTTTGGTGAAGGAGAGACGAAAATCCATCCGCAGTGAACGCAAAAAAAATCAGGAATTGGGACTCAAAATTGAAACTCTCACAGGAAACTTGATCACGGAGGAACATGCCGATACCTTTTATGAATTTTACAAAGACACTCATAGTAAAAAATGGGGCCAACCCTATCTCAATCGAAAGTTTTTTTTGCAAATGGTAGAAAGTTTTCGGCATCGGTTGCTTCTCGTACTGGCATCGAAACCAAATGGAGATCCAGTAGGAGGGAGTTGGAACTTATACCGAGAAGGGTTTTTATTTGGAAGGTATTGGGGAGCATTCGAATATATCCCAAATTTACATTTTGAATGTTGTTATTACCGATTGATTGATTATGCGATAGAACATAAAATGGAAAGGGTAGAAGCTGGGGCCCAAGGAGAACACAAATTCCTTCGAGGGTATGAAACAGTTCCCATGTTCAGTAGCCATCATATTTATAATGAAAATGGTAGGAGTGCCATAGAAGCCTATTTGGAAAAAGAGATTCAAATGGAGAGAGAAAACATTGCTTCTTACAACGCACATTCGCCCATTAAATCACTGAGGGAAACGTGATGTCTGAATCCAATCGAAAATCATATACAGATTTTAATGTTGAGCTTTTAGAAAAAGAAAAACAAAAGAAAAAATTAAAAAAACCAGATCGTTATAAGGTGATTTTAATTAACGATGACTATACACCACAAGAATTTGTTGTCTATGTTTTAGCAGTTGTATTTCGGAAATCAATGGATGAGTCTCGTCAAATCATGTGGAGAGCACATACGGAAGGATCTGCTGTATGTGGAGTGTATTCACTCGATATTGCACGCACAAAAGTAGCTGAAGTGCATAAATTAGCAGATGATGCGGGACACCCTTTACAATGCCAGTTGGCAAAGGAGGAAGAGGAATGAACTTTTCGACCGATTTAGAAAAAACATTGGAATTGGCACATATTGAGGCCAGCAAATACCATCATGAGTTTATCACATTAGAACATTTGTTATATGGGTTAACGTTTAACGAAAAAACAAAGGAAGTGCTGGTTAACGTTGGATGTGATTTGGATTTACTTCGCAAAGAATTATTAGAATACTTTGAAGATGACTTATCCTCCATCGCGGTTCCCAATTTAAAAATCCAACCGAAGTACACTGTAGGTGTACAATTTGTAATTCAGTTTGCAGCCTTTCATGTTCAAAACTCAGGCAAAGAAGAGGTGGATGGAAATAATGTACTTGTCGCATTATTTCGAGAAGAGGATAGCCAGGCCTGTTATTTACTCGCCAAACAAGATATCAAACGGCTTGATGTGATCAAATTTATTTCACATGGAGTGAAAAAAGAATCGAGCCCGATAGACCCTAATTTTTCTCCATCGGAAGAAGAGTTAGAGGAAGAAGCGGAAGGGAAATCAAAACAATCTGCATTGGAAAAGTTTTGTGTGAATCTTACCGAAAGGGCAAAACTTGGGAAACTAGATCCATGTATCGGAAGGGATACGGAAATCCAAAGGACAATTCACATCCTTTCCAGGCGTAGAAAAAACAATCCAATATTTGTAGGAGAAGCTGGTGTTGGCAAAACCTCTATTGTAGAGGGGATCGCCTTGCGGGTAGTCAATGGAAAAGTTCCCAAAAGTTTACTTGGACTAGAAATTTACTCACTCGATATGGGACTAGTGATGGCAGGAACCAAATTTAGAGGAGAATTTGAGGAAAGACTCAAGGCCATCTTGCAAGAATTAGTTGGCAAACCCGAAAAAGTGATTTTTATTGATGAAATTCATACCATCGTAGGTGCAGGTGCCGTTTCTGGAGGGAGTTTAGACGCCTCTAACCTAATGAAACCAGCACTTGCCAATGGAGAACTCAAATGCATTGGAACCACAACTTACAAAGAATACAAATCAATCTTTGAAAAAGACCATGCACTTTCCAGAAGGTTTCAAAAAATTGAAGTTTCGGAACCATCCAGGGAAGACGCCATACAGATATTAAATGGATTAAAGCCCAAATACGAATCATTTCATGGTGTCCATTATAGCATTAAAGCAATCGAAGCATGCGTTGATTTATCCACTTTGCATCTAAGGGATCGTTTTTTACCAGACAAAGCCATCGACTTACTAGATGAAGCGGGTGCCTTTGTCAAACTCCGGGATGAAAACAAAGAAAAAGCCAAAAAGACGGTGGGGATTTTTGAAATCGAAAGTCTAGTGGCAAAGATTGCGAAGATTCCAGAGAAAACAGTTAAGGCAGATGATAAAAAGAAATTAGAATCTCTTGATTTAGAAATCAAAACCGTTGTCTTCGGCCAGGACCATGCCATCGAACAAATCGTCGATGCCATCCATTACTCTCGGTCGGGCCTTGGGGACGAAGGGAAACCGATTGGTAGTTTTTTATTTGTAGGACCTACTGGAGTTGGGAAAACGGAAGTGGCCAAAACGTTAGCCGAGAAAATGGGAGTTGAGTTCCTACGATTTGACATGAGTGAGTATATGGAAAAACATTCTGTATCCCGGCTCATTGGTAGCCCTCCAGGTTATGTGGGGTATGACCAAGGTGGCCAACTCACAGATGCGATTGCCAAAACCCCTCACTGTGTATTACTTTTTGACGAAATTGAAAAGGCCCATGAGGATATTTATAACATCCTTTTACAAGTGATGGATCATGCCACTCTGACCGATAGCACTGGAAAAAAAGCGGATTTTCGAAATGTCATTCTAATTCTCACCACAAACACAGGTGCCCAGGAAAGTGCAAAACCAATGCTTGGTTTTGATACGGATCGATATGATGACAGATCAATGAAAGCGATTGAACGAACTTTCACACCTGAATTTCGTAACCGTCTAACGGCTGTCATTGAATTTAATCCACTTTCGATTCCCATTGTAGAACTAGTCGTAAAACGAATGTTTAAAACATTACAGTCCAAGGCCAAAGACAAAGGAATTCAGTTGGAGATTTCCGAAAGGTGCGTCCGTTACCTCGCAGAAAATGGCTATGATAAAGCGATGGGGGCAAGGCCCATCCAAAGGATCTTAAATACCGAAATAGGAAAACCTTTGTCCAAAAAGATATTATTCCATAAGGACAAAGTGACCTCATACTTAGTGGACGTAGTGGTAGAGCAGGGCAAATCCAAATTAGACATCATTCCGGTGATGTAAAAATAAGAAAGTGTTTTGGAAATTTTGGAACAATCCACAAGTTAGTGGCGGAATTCAAAAGGATTTTGAAAACACTTCGTCTTCTTTTTTAAAGCTCAAGTATCCAAACACAAAGGCAAAGAATAACGAAACCAAAAAAAGATAAAATGGGATTTGTGTACTCACCTCGTTTGGATTTACGAAATCATAATAAGTTCGTTTCGGTTCCAAATAACCCCAGAGGATGATGATCACAGAGATCATTTCTGTGGCAAAAAACCAAATCCGAGTCCATGTTGATTTCCAAAAACCTAAAAAGAAAAAATTGAGTAAACTGATGAGAATGAAGATCGAATTGAGTTTGGGGCTGAGTGAAACGGATTCCTTACCTTCAAAAAAAACAATTTCATAATGAAACCATGGTAAGACGGAAAACAATAATTGGAGGAATAAACATATAAAAAAGATTTTATCAAAAAAAAGTTTTGTTTTCCAATAAGCATACAAAGAGAGAACAATTTTTTTTGCTAAAAACCACCAAACTTTGATGAGTTCTGGTATTAGTTTGATTGATTCAATCAAAAAGGATATGGTTTCAGTAAAAAGGGAAATGATTGTATTTGTCATTCTACTTCGACAGTCATCTCCAATTCAACACATGCATCCAAAGGTAAAGAAGAAACTCCAATGGCAAACCTAGCATGTTTTCCTTTTTCCCCAAAAATTTCAGCAACTAGTTCTGAGGCACCATTGGCAACTAAGTGTTGTTCCGTGAATGTCTCTGCACCTGCTACGTAAACTCCTAATTTTACAACAGATTTGATTTGGTCGAGAGAATCTATGTGTAAGAGAAGAGTGGAGAGTGCATTGAGTAGGCATTGTTTTGCCTCTTCTTTTGCTTCCGCAAGCGTGATTTGAGCTCCCAGTTTTCCTGTTTTACGAAGTTTTCCTCCGACGAGAGGGAGTTGGCCAGAGGTAAAAATCAGATTCCCGGTTCGTTTAGAAGGAATGTAGGCCGCGAGCGCGGGAGGAACCGGAGGGATTTGGATCCCAAGTGTGTTCAGTTGGTCTATGATTGCCATTGCCATCCAAACTATGGTTTCCACCCCTAGGAGACAAAATTTTTTTTCACCATTGCAAAAATTCCGATTTTTTCTTGACAATTGGCAGTCAAAGATCAAGAGTGCTAATGAAAATAGCAGGCTACGGATAAGAGTGCCAAAAGGAGATTTTGCATGTTATTTCGAATTCTAGACCCACAAACGAAAGCAAACCAGTTTTGGAGAGACTTTGATCGTTTGAACGATGAGTTGACTCGTTCCATATTGGATGACCAATTCGGAAGTTCTTCGCATTTTCCTCCCGTCAATGTTTATACCAAAGAAGACGAAGCCCTTGTGACCTGTCTTTTGCCAGGGATGGAAACTGACCAAATTGAAATCAACGTAAAAGACAATATGTTGTCCATTCATGGAAAGAAAAAAGCAGAGGAACTCGCAGAAGGAACAGAAGTACACCGTAGGGAAATTTTCCAAGGTGAGTTTCACAGAACCTTAGAGCTTCCCTTCCGTGTGAGCCAAGACCAGGTTTCTGCAAAATATGTGAATGGAGTTTTGAATATCCACTTACCAAGAAGAGAAGAAGACAAACCGAAAAAAGTTTCTATCAGCGTTGGATAAGGAGTTAGGTGATGAATACATTAACAAAAGAAAACAAACAAATATTAGATGAAAAAACGGATGTAAAAGAATCCAAAACACAAGTGAGAGTGTACTCACCGAATGTGGATGTTTATGAATCCGAAACTTCCCTATTCTTCCGAGTGGAGATGCCAGGTGTGGATGAAACATCGGTGGAGATCTCAATTGAAAAAGACCAACTTCATTTAGAAGGAAAATTCCATATTCCAGGCATAGATCGAGGTCAGGTTCGATTGGCTGAATACAAGGAAGGGAATTATTCCAGAAAATTCACAATTGGCAAAGCGGTGGATACAGAAAAAGCGGTTGCGAAAATGAAGAATGGAATCTTGGAATTGACCCTACCCAAAATTGAGCCGAAAAAAACAAAAATTGAAATTCAAAATTCCTAAGCTTCGATTTTAAAGATTTTGAAGTGACAATCGGAAATTTTGAATGGAAACATCAGTGAACGAAATATTAATCACCCAACAGAACAGTTGTTTTGTTGGGTTTCTTTTATAATAGAGTCTGAATTGTTTGGAAAAGGGTGTCATTTTCTTCTTTTGTCCCAATGGTGATCCGGATGTAATCTTTGGAAACACCATACGAGAAATACCGAATGAGGATATTTTTTTCTTTTAAGGAAAGATATAACTCTTCGGGAGAGACCCCAGGTTTTGGTTTACAAAATAAAAAATTGGTCGAAGATTCTGGGATCCAAAACCCAAGAGATTCTAAATTGGATTTCAGACGGGAACGCTCCGTGAGAACCAAATTTCGTTTTTCCTTGAAGTATTCTTTATCTGCATAAGAAGTTTCCGCAATCACTTGGTCGAGAATTCCCACATTATAGGAGTCTTTCAGTTTGCGTATCCAGGAAATTGTTTGGAGTGACCCTACGAGATACCCTACACGTAGTCCTGCGAGTGCAAACGATTTCGAAAACGTTCGGGAAACGAGTAAATTGGGATGGTCTTTCGTATCGGGGATGAGACTTGCGGTTTCGTTTGTAAAATCAATGTAAGCTTCATCAGAGAGCACAAGTCCTGGAAAGGTTTGTACGAGTTCGAGTAAGGTTTCTTTTGGTTCTTCAATTCCCGTCGGAGCATTTGGGTGTGCAAAACAAAGCAGTTTTCCTTTACTCTTTTTCAGAGATTCAAAATCAAAGTGTAGATTTTCCAAAAGGGGGATGGGCTGGTATTTTGCACCCACCATCATTTGTTCGGTGAGGACGGGATAATAGGAATAGGTGGGATCAGGTGCCACAACAACATCCCCTGGTCCCACGAAGGTTTGGAATAACAGGCGTAAGGCTTCATCAGAACCATTTGTGACAAGGATTTGGTTTGGGTCCAAATCATAATCTTTGGCAATGAGTTCTTGTAATGTTCGGGAATGGTAATTTGGGTATTTGCGTAGGAGTCCCTTTTGAATGACTTCTTCTACCGCCTTCTGGATCTTAGGTGAAGGTGGATAGGGGTTTTCGTTTGTATTGAGTTTGATTGTGGATGTGGAAAGAGCTGGTTGTTCTCCTGGTGTATATGGAGAAAACGAAATGAGTTCTTTTCGAATGAACGATTCTGGATTGAAGTTTTGTTTCGAAGAATCCATGATTTACAACCGGTTCAATGCATTGATATAGGCTTTGGCACAAGCTTCAATGATATCGGTGGAATCTCCTTTTCCTACGACTCGCCTTTCGCCTGACTCCAAAGTGACGGAAGCTTCTGCCATTGCATCTGTGCCTTCCGTGACAGGAGAGATCACAAGCCGAGACAAAAGGGGAGATAGACCCGTTACGGAATTGATCGCCTTAAAGATACTGTCGACAGGACCATCCCCTTTTGCTTCACCCACTTTGGTTTCACCATTCGTTTGTAAGGTGACTTTTGCAAAGGGAGTCTTGTCCGAACCAGTATTTTGTTCAAAGGAGAGCAATCGGTGGGTTTCATCGACTTGGGATCGACTGATTTCTGCTTGGAAGAGAGCCGCGATGTCCTCATCAAAAACTTCTTTTTTAAGATCTGCAATTTCCAGAAACCGATTGTAGGCATTGTCAATTTCTTCTGGTTTTGGATCAAATCCCATTCGGACAATCCGATCTTTGAACCCAGCCCTTCCGGAATGGCGGCCAAGGACCATTCGATTGGATTTTAATCCCACAGATTCCGGGGTCATGATTTCATAGGTTTGTCGATTTTTGAGTACCCCATCTTGGTGGATCCCAGACTCATGGGCGAA